>NZ_JADPKU010000099.1:0-274654 GCF_023074095.1 Bradyrhizobium sp. 137 | reverse complement strand
AACCACAGACCCCATCAGGCCTTGGCAGGACAAACTCCCAAGGCCTTCGCCGCTACCAAGACCACCGCGATCCAATCAGCGAATTATTGAACATCGACAATTGCGAGCGCAGCGAAGCAATCCAGAGTCTTTCCGCGGAGGGATTCTGGATTGCTTCGCTCCGCTCGCAATGACGCGGAGAGGCCGGTCGGCCGCTCCAGCATTCCTGCCTGGCTCACATTCGCGACGACAACGGCGGGCCTACACCCCCGCCATCATCACGTATTTGATCTCGACATATTCGTCCATGCCGTGATGTGAGCCTTCGCGCCCGAGGCCGCTCTCCTTGACGCCGCCGAAGGGGGCCACTTCCGTGGTGATGAGGCCGGTGTTGACGCCGACCATGCCTGATTCCAGCGCTTCGGCGACGCGCCAGACGCGACCGAGATCGCGGGAGTAGAAGTAAGAGGCGAGGCCGAACGGCGAGGCGTTGCACATCGCGATGACATCCGCTTCGTCCTTGAAGCGGATGACGGGCGCGAGCGGACCGAAGGTTTCCTCCTGCGACACCAGCGAGTCCGGCTTGACGTCGGCAAGCACCGTCGGCTCGAAGAACGAGCGTCCAAGCTCGCTGCGCTTGCCGCCGGTGACGACCTTTGCTCCGCGCTTGACGGCGTCGGCGATATGGCGCTCGACCTTGTCGACCGCCTTCATGTTGATCAGCGGACCCTGCATGACACCGCTCTCGGTGCCGTCGCCGATCTTCATCGCCGCGACCTTCTTCGACAGTTTCTGCACGAACTCGTCGTAGATCCCGTCCTGGGCGTAGAGTCGGTTGGCGCAGACGCAGGTCTGGCCCATGTTGCGGTATTTCGAGACGATGGCGCCTTCGACTGCCGCGTCGATGTCGGCATCGTCGAACACCACGAACGGCGCGTTGCCGCCAAGCTCGAGGCCGAGCCGCTTCACGCCGACGGAGGCCTGCTGGTAGAGGATCTTGCCGACGGCGGTCGAGCCGGTGAAGCCGACGAAACGCACCGCCGGATGCTCGCACAGCACCTTGCCGATCGGCGGCGCGTCGCCCGTGATGATGTTGAACACGCCTTTGGGCACACCAGCCTTCTCGGCAAGCGCCGCGAGCGCCAGCGCCGAGAGTGGCGTTTCGTTCGCGGGCTTCAGCACCACGGTGCAGCCGGCCGCGAGCGCCGGCGAGACCTTTCGCGTGATCATCGAGTTCGGGAAATTCCACGGCGTGATCGCGCCGCAGACGCCGATCGGCTGCTTGATCGCGAGCAGCCGCGCATCGCTCCGCTGCGTCGGAATGGTCTCGCCATAGACGCGCCTCGCTTCCTCCGCGAAGAACTCGACATAGGCGCCGCCGATATCGACCTCGCCGAGCGCCTCGGCGAGCGGCTTGCCCTGCTCGGAGGTGAGGATCAGCGCCAGGTCCTCGCGGTTGGCGACGATCAGCTCGAACCATTTGCGCAAGATGTTGGAGCGCTGCTTGGCGGTGAGCTTGGCCCAGGCCGGAAACGCGCGCTCGGCGGCTTCTACCGCCTTGGTGGTATCGTCCGCGCCAAGTTGCGGGACTTTTGCAAGCTCGATGCCGGTGGCGGGATTGTTGACGGCGAAAACCGGCGAGCCGACCCAGACGCCATCGATGTAGCAGGCTTCCTTCAGCAGCGACGGGTCCTTCAACCGGTCGCGCAGATTGGACGAGGCTTGCGGGGCGCGGGCGGCGGCGGTCGGGGTCATGGCGTTACTCCTCAGGGGGCGATCGGATCGGCCCGGAATATAGGGACAGACGGCGCGCAATGCACCGCCCGGCAACGCACATCTGCTGGGAGTTAAACTGAGAGCCGCAGGTCCCTTATCTCTCTCCAGCCGGGAGAGGTAAGGCATCGCGATCGCCGACATAGCTAGGCCGCGCCGCTCAGGTAAGTCTCGCGGCGGCCGATCATGCGCTCGGCTGCGGCCTTGGCGTCGGCCTTCGAGGATGTCGCACAGGTGCGGTATTCGAGATCGGGGACATGAGAGGTGTCGCGGCGACCGAACCAGGATTTTGAACCGACCGGCAGCAATGCGAGCGCCTGCGCCAGGTTGTCGACCGCGCCGAAGGAATACAGCGCGCCGGTACCGGCGATGCGGACTTCGTAGATCCCTGGCGAAATAGGCGCCTCCAGATTCTCGCCCCGTCCGGGACGGGGATAGCGCTTCCATTCACTCCAGGTCGAAATCATCTGAGGTCCCCCTCGCCGGTCGGCAACATTTGCATCAAGTCTTAATCGGTCCATCGATCGGGCCGGGTGCTGAACGCGACAGCTCACGAAATGTTTCAAGCGCTCGAAAACTCACGAACATATTGCCTGAAGCCATTCAAGGTGAGCGCGAAGTGCGGTCGTCCACCGCAGATTGTGTCACCGTTCAGCCGCTGTCGTGCTGCGCTGGTCGGGGGCCGTCAAGTCACGACATCGCGACCGCCGCGGCAGTTGAGATGCTTGCTGCACGCGACCTCCGGGAGGACAATCGATCACTTCCAACAATAATCAAACCGGAGGAAACCCGCATGCAAAGCCAAGCCCAGATCGACGAAGTTCTGCGTCAGAAGAGCGACGCCAAGGAAATTCCCGGCGTCGTCGCCATCGCCGCCAGCGGCAACGACGTGCTGTATCAGGGTGCGTTCGGCAAGCGCGACCTATCGAAGCCCGACGCGATGACTGCGGACAGCGTGTTCTGGATCGCATCGATGACGAAGGCGGTGACCACTGCCGGCGCGATGCAGCTCGTCGAACAGGGCAAGCTGTCGCTGGATGCGCCGATCGGCGAAGTGCTGCCCGACCTTGCCGAGCCGCAAGTGCTCGAAGGTTTCGACGCCAAGGGCGAGCCGAAGTTGCGGCCAGCTAAGGGGCAGATCACGCTGCGCCAGCTCATGACCCACACCGCCGGCTTCTGCTACAACATGTGGAACGGCGATCTCGCGGTCTATCTGGACAAGACCGGCATTCCCGCCATTACCACCTGCCAGAACGCGGCGCTGAAGACGCCTATCATGACCGATCCCGGCACGCGCTGGGAATACGGCACCAATATCGATTTCGTCGGCAAGGCGGTGGAGGCCGTCAGCGGCAAGCGGCTCGATGCCTATTTGCGCGATAATATGTTCGCGCCGCTCGGCATGAGCGACACCGCCTTCAAGATCACCGACAGCATGCGCAAGCGCCTGGTCGGCATGCATGCGCGCGGCGAGGACGGCCAGTTCGCATCGATCCCGTTCGAACTCGAGCAGGAGCCGGAATTCCACATGGGTGGCGGCGGCCTCTATTCGACCGCCGGCGACTATATCAAATTCACCCAGATGATTCTCAACAAGGGCCGCGGCAACGGCAACCAGGTGCTGAAGGCGGAGACGGTCGCGACGATGGGGCAGAACCACATCGGCGATCTTGCCATGGGCAAGATGACCACGGCGGCGCCGATGTACACCAATGACGTCGATCTCTACCCGGAGCAGATCAAGAAGTGGGGTCTCAGCTTCATGATCAACACCGCCAAGACCGCGGAAGGGCGTAGCGCAGGCAGCCTGGCTTGGGCGGGCCTCGCCAACACCTATTACTGGATCGACCCTTCGCGCGACGTCACCGGCGTCATCCTGATGCAGCTGTTGCCGTTCGCCGACGCGAAATGTTTGGAGGCGTTCGCGGGCTTCGAGCGAGGGGTTTACGCCGGGCTCGATGCTGCTGGGAGCGGGCAGAAGGCGGCGTGAGGAGCTGATGCTCTCGCCATTCGCGGCGGATCGGCTGTGTCGAAGTGAGACGGCGGCAGAGACGTGAACTCCCATCCTGCCCTGGAGGGGGAGGATCGGTTCGCATGTAGCAAGGCTGCATGCGAACCGAGGTGGGGTGAAACCGCGGCGAAGATCTCATGTAGAAGGCCATGTAAAGGCCGCGAATGCACGCGAGCCAGAACGCACCACCGAACGCGCTGAAAGACCTTCACCCCACCCCGCTCGCGCTGCGCGCGATCGACCCTCCCTCTCCAGGGGAGGTAGGAGCTACCCCGTCACCCCGCGCTGCTCCGCGAGCTCCTTCAGCGATACCTGCGGGCGGGCGCCGATATGCTGGATCACTTCGGCGGCGGCGAGCGCGCCGAGCTGGCCGCACTGCTTGTAGGGCAGGTTGCGCGCCACGCCATAGAGGAAACCCGCGGCGAAGAGGTCGCCGGCGCCGGTGGTGTCGACCACCTTGTCGACCGGGAATGCCGGCGCGGCAACGGAATCTTCCGCTGACACCACCATGCAGCCCTTCTCGCTGCGGGTGACGACGCCGAGATTGACGTCGTTGCGCAGCTGCTTCAGCGCGGCATCGAAGTCGGACGTCGTGTAGAGCGAATGCAGCTCGGCCTCGTTGGCGAACACGATGTCGACGGTGCCGTTACGCATCAAAGACAGGAACTCGTCGCGATAGCGATCGACGCAGAAGGAATCCGACAGCGTCAGCGCCACCTTGCGCTTGGCGTCATGGGCGATCTTGGCCGCCTTGACGAAGGCGTCCTTGGCGTTCTTGGGGTCCCAGAGATAGCCTTCGAGGTAGACGATGCTGGCGCCAGCGACCTCGGCTGGATCGATATCGGCGGGCGACAGATCCTGCGCCGCGCCGAGATAGGTGTTCATGGTGCGCTCGCCGTCGCCGGTGACCAGGATGTAGGAGCAGCCGGTGGCGGGGCCGTCCGTTGCGGCTGGCGTGTTGAAAGCGACCCCGGCGGCGCGGATGTCGTGGATATAGAGCTTGCCGATCTGGTCGTCCTTGACCTTGCCGACATAAGCGGCGCGTGCCCCTAAGCTGCCGATGCCGACGATGGTGTTGGCGGCCGAGCCGCCCGAGACTTCCGTCGCCGGGCCCATGTCCTTGTAGATGGCGGCCGCCCGTGCCTCGTCGATCAGGGACATGCTGCCCTTGGTCATGCCATGCTTGGCCAAAAAGGCCTCGTCGGTCCTGACCAGCACGTCGAACAGCGCGTTGCCGATGCCGAGAACGTCATATTTCACGTCAGCCATTCACCTTGATCCTGTTGCCCGATTGCGATTACCGGGGAAATCCGCTTCCTGTCGGCCTGAAATCCGGTTCGCGGCCTATCACGACCAGCCCTTCGCGGGCAAGCAACGGTATTATTGCGCCCGATGATCCGCTCCTTCCTGACCGTCTCGACGGGAACGCTGGCCTCGCGGCTGCTGGGCTTTGCCCGCGATTCCCTGATTGCGGCGCTGCTCGGCACCGGCGCCGTGGCGGACGCGTTCCTGGCCGCGTTTCAACTCGTCAACGTGGTGCGCCGGCTGCTCAGCGAGGGGGCGCTGAATGCGGCGCTGGTCCCGGCCTGGTTGCGCGTCCGCGACCGCGATGACGAGACGGCTGCGGCGGCATTCGCGGGACGGGTGCTCGGCACGGTCTGCGCGGCCCTGGTCGCGATCTCGATCGGCATTGCAGTGTTGATGCCGCTGATCATCACGGTGATCGCGCCGGGATTTCTCGGTAGCGGGACGCTCGATCTCGCCGTGCAGAACGCGCGGCTGATGCTGCCTTATCTCGCTTTCGCCGGCCCCGTCACCGTGCTGATGGGGCTGCTCAACGCGCAAGGGCGGTTTGCGCTGACGGCGTTCTCGCCGCTGCTGTTCAACATCGCGCTGATCGCCGCGATCGCGGCGCTGTTGCTGTGGCACGCCGATGCGGCCCTCGCTGGGTGGATGCTCGCCGCCACCGTCGGTATTGCCGGTCTGCTGCAATTGCTGATGCTGCTATCGCAGCGAAGCGCGCGCCTTGCAACGCCACTGCGCGTGAGTTTTGACAAGGAGATGCGGGCCTTTTTTGCCAAAGCTATTCCCGGCATGATCGCAAGCTCGGGCCCGCAATGGCTGATCGTCGCGGGCGCGATCATCGCCTCCGCAACACCGTCGGCCGTATCCTGGCTCTATTTCGCCAACCGCTTGGTCGAGCTGCCGCTTGGCATCGTCGGCGTCGCCATGGGTACGGTGCTGGTGCCGGAGCTGACCCGCGCGGTCGGTAGCGGCGACCACGTCGCGGTGGCGCACGCGGAATCGCGTGCGCTGGAGCTGGCGACTGGCCTCGCCGTGCCGGCCACGTTCGGTCTGATCGTGCTGGCCGACCCGATCGTACGGCTATTGTTCGAGCACGGCGCCTTCAGCGCCGATGACAGCGCGGCCACCGCGCAAGCACTGGTGTCGCTGGCGCTGGGCCTGCCGGCGCATGTGCTGATCAAGGCGCTGTCACCGGCCTTCTATGGCCGCAGCGACACGATGACGCCGCTGCGCGCAATCGCCAACGGTTTCGTGGTGACCGTCGTACTCGCGCTCCTGCTCGGTCATGTCTTCGGCGCGAGCGGGATCGCGGCGAGTATCGCGGCCGGTGCCTGGAGCAGCGCGCTCTCGCTGCTCCGGAAAGGCACGAGCGAGTTCGGCTTCTCGGTTGACGCGAGCGCCCGCACGCGATTGCCGCGGATCGTGCTGGCCGCCTCGGCGATGGGCGCCCTGCTCTGGCTGACCAGGGGTCTCGTACCTGCCGAGACCCATGGCTTCATCAAATTCGTCGCGCTGGGTGTGCAGATCGCGACCGGGATCGTCGTCTACGGCCTGCTCCTGCAAATTCTCGGCGCAGCCTCCTGGCGCGAGGCGGTTAACGCGTTGAAACGACCGGCCTAAATCGCGAGCCGCCCGAATTGCCCTTGACGGGGCTGCGCCGCTGTTGGAAACGACGGCCGAATAGCTTCAGGAAGGCTTGCCAGGAAAACTAACCATGCCATTCGTTGAACGGGTATTTTCGGGCGTCCAGCCGACGGGCAATCTGCATCTCGGCAATTACCTCGGCGCGATCGTCAATTTCGTGAAGATGCAGGAGACCCACAACTGCATCTATTGCGTCGTCGACATGCACGCGATCACGCAAGGGGTCGACGTCTGGGGCGGGCCGGCCGAGCTCACGCGCAACACCCGCGAGGTGACCGCGGCGTTCATCGCTGCCGGCATCGATCCCAGGAAGCACATCGTGTTCAACCAGAGCCAGGTCTCGGGACACGCCGAGCTCGCCTGGATCTTCAATTGCGTCGCGCGCATGGGCTGGCTCGGCCGCATGACCCAGTTCAAGGAGAAGGCCGGCAAGGACCGCGAGAACGCCTCGGTCGGGCTGTTCGATTATCCCGTGCTGATGGCGGCCGACATCCTGCTCTACCGCGCCACCCACGTGCCCGTCGGCGAGGACCAGAAGCAGCATCTCGAGCTGTCGCGCGACATCGCGCAGAAGTTCAACAACGATTTCGGCGACTCGATCCGCAGCCAGGGCGGCAATGACGGCCTGTTCTTCCCGCTGCCGGAACCCCTGATCACGGGTCCGGCAACGCGCGTGATGAGCCTGCGCGACGGCACCAAGAAGATGTCGAAGTCCGATGCGTCGGACAATTCGCGCATCAATTTGACCGACGATGCCGACACCATCGCGCAGAAGATCCGCAAGGCGAAGACCGATCCGGAGCCGCTGCCGACCGAGGAGAAGGGCCTGGAGGCACGCCCCGAAGCCGACAATCTCGTCGGCATCTTCGCCGCGCTCTCCGGCCGCTCCAAAGCCGACGTGCTGCGCGATTTCGGCGGCGGCCAGTTCTCCAGCTTCAAGAACGCGCTGGCCGAGCTGTGCGTGACCAAGCTCGCGCCGATCGCGGGCGAGATGAAGCGCCTCGTGGCCGACCCCGGCCATATCGACGCGATCCTGAACGAAGGCTCGGACCGGGCCCGCGCCATCGCCGACGAAACGATGAAGCTTTCGAAAGACATCGTCGGCTTCATCCGCCGGCGCTGATCAACGCGTCTGGCCGGCGTCATAGCGCCGGCCACTCCCCTCTCCCAAACATTGCGGGAGTGTGGCAGCATGCCAGCCGTGCACACGCCGGGACATGCATGACCAGCAAGCGACTTTGCTTCGAGCCGGGTCACAAGCCCAAATGCCTCGTCGTCGTCGATGACACCGCCGAATGGGATCGCGCGGTTTATTACGCCAGCCGCTGGGCGATCCGCGGCGGCGGCGGCGTGGTGATGCTTCGCATCATCGAGCCCGACCAGCAGAGCCAAGAATGGCTGGGCGTCGCCGACATCATGCGCGCCGAGGCGCATGAAGCGGCGGAAGCCGCGCTCGACCGCGCCGCCGGGAGAGCCAACGGGATCGCGGCGATCACGCCGGAACGGGTGATCCGGGAAGGCGCCGCGATGGAACAGCTGCTCGCAGTGATCGACGAGGACCCCGACATCGCCATGCTGGTGCTGGCCGCAAGTCCTGGTGCGGAGGGACCGGGGCCATTGGTCTCGCTGCTTACGCATGCGCTTGGAACGTTTCCCGTTCCTGTGACGATCATCTCGGGTGCGCTGAGTGACCAAAGCGTGGACTCGCTGTCGTAGCGGTGCCTCTTACCCTCCCCTGGAGGGGGAGGGTCGGCACGCGATCGAGCGAAGCGAGACGGGTGACGGGGTGGGTGATCTCTCCGCTCGGGCACCGCATCCCTGGAGAGACACCCCGCTATGCATTGCGCTTCGCTTCATGCGTAGCGACCTTCCCCCTCCAGGGGAGGGTAAATGGCCCAAGTCTCTGATTTTCATTAACTAATGTCTCTTCTCCCCTTGATCGTGCGTTCCCCATCGCCATCTGCTAGGGAAGAGAGCACGCGCCGGCCTTGAACCGGCGACGTCTGGAGAGAACCATGTTCATTCAAACCGAAGCCACCCCCAATCCCGCCACGCTGAAGTTCATTCCCGGCCGCGTCGTCGTCGACGGCAGCCCAATGGAATTTTCGAGCCGCGAAGCCGCAAGCCGCTCGCCCCTCGCCGAAAAGCTGTTCGACGTGCCCGGCGTCACCGGCGTGTTCTACGGATCGGACTTCATCACCGTGACCAAGGCGAGCGGTGAGTGGCAGCAGCTCAAGCCCGCAATCCTCGGCGCCATCATGGAGCACTATATGTCCGGCGCGCCGCTGCTCGCCGACGGCACAGCGCAAAGCGATGCCGAGCTCGACGACGAGGACGAGTTCTTCGATGAGGCCGATGCCGAGACGGTCGACATGATCAAGGACCTGATCGAGACCCGCGTGCGGCCGGCGGTCGCCAATGACGGCGGCGACATCACCTTCCGCGGCTTCAAGGACGGTATCGTCTATCTCAACATGAAGGGCGCCTGCTCGGGCTGCCCGTCGTCCACCGCAACGCTCCAGCACGGGATCCAGAACCTCTTGAAGCATTTCGTGCCCGACGTCATCGAAGTCCGGCCGATGTGAGTTGCACGGTCTGCGCATCGATTTCGCGCCGTCATGCCCGGGCTTGTCCCGGGCATCCACGTTTTTTGGGGCCGCAAAGTCGTGGATGGCCAGGTCAAGCCCGGCCATGACGGCCAGAACTTTAGGCATCATCCAATTGCCAATGCTATGATCGCGTTATGCTGATCCTCGCCATCGATACTGCGCTCGACGCCTGCGCGGCCGCGGTGCTCGACACCGAAACGGCCGAGCTGCGCGCGCAGGAATCGGTGCCGATGAAGCGCGGGCATGCCGAAGCGCTGATGCCGCTGATCGCGCGGGTGATGAAATCGGCAGAGCTCAGCTTCACCGTGCTCGACCGCATCGCGGTCACGGTCGGTCCCGGCAGCTTCACCGG
This sequence comes from Bradyrhizobium sp. 137, assembly GCF_023074095.1. Lineage (NCBI taxonomy): Bacteria > Pseudomonadati > Pseudomonadota > Alphaproteobacteria > Hyphomicrobiales > Nitrobacteraceae > Bradyrhizobium > Bradyrhizobium sp. 137. The sequence continues at coordinate 264,981 of NZ_JADPKU010000099.1, read as the reverse complement.
CCTGCGCGTCGGTATTTCGGCGGCGCGCGGCTTTGCGCTCGCGGCGAAGCGGCCGGCCATCGGCCTGACCACCTTGTCGGCCTATGCGGCCGCCGTCGTCGGCCAGAACAGATCGGCGCCCGTGATCTCCGCGATCGACGCGCGGCACGACCATGTCTATTTCCAGATCGTCGCCGGCGACGGCAGCCAGCTGGTGCGACCGAGGGTCGCCGGCATCGATGAGGCGATCGCGGCCTCGCAATTCGGCGCGCCGCATCTAGTCGGCAATGCCGCAAACATTCTCGCCGAGCGCTGGCCGAAGGATGCACCGCAACCCGTCGCGGTCGACGCACAGGCTGCGCCTGATATCGGCTGGGTCGCCTGGCTCGGCGCCGCGGCCAATCCCGACACGACCCCAGCGCGGCCGTTCTATCTGCGCGCGCCCGATGCCAAGCCGGCCGCGCAGCCACAGCTCGCAGCAAAAGCCGCAACCTCATGATGAGATGGTTATCGCAATGGTGGCGCGGCGGCACCGCCGCCGTTGAGCCCGCGTCCGCGCGCGATGCCGCACGGCTGGCGCAGCTTCACGGCGCCTGCTTCGCACGCGGCTGGGGCGAAGGCGAGTTTGAGACCATGATCAGCGAGCGCAACACGCTGGTGCATCGCTTGCGTCTCGGCCGCAAGACGATCGGCTTTGCGGTGTCGCGGATCGGCGCGGACGAAGCGGAAATCCTCTCGATCGCGGTCGATCAGGCTCATCGCGACCGGGGTCTCTCCCGCACGCTGCTGATGACCCATCTCGGCCATCTCGCGGGACGCGGCGTGCGCACAATATTTCTCGAAGTCGAGGAAAATAACCAACCGGCGCGCCGACTCTACGATCGGGCCGGATTCACGGTGGTCGGACGGCGCGAACGCTACTATAAGCAGCCGACCGGGGAACAGCTGAACGCCCTTCTGATGCGACGTGACTTGGCGTAACATTGATGGCAGAAAGCGCCCCGTCAGGCAGACAATCATGACCGCACTGAAAACTTCTTCCGCATCCAAGGCGTCCGGCATCGAGGCACGGTGCGCCGCCACCGGCATGCGCATGACCGAGCAGCGCCGCGTCATCGCCCGCGTGCTCGCGGAATCGGTCGATCATCCTGACGTCGAGGAACTGTACCGGCGCTGCGTCGCCGTCGACGACAAGATCTCGATCTCGACGGTCTACCGAACGGTGAAGCTGTTCGAGGATGCGGGCATCATCGAACGCCACGATTTCCGCGAGGGCCGCGCGCGCTATGAGACGATGCGCGACAGCCATCACGACCACCTCATCAACCTGCGCGACGGCAAGGTGATCGAGTTCACCTCGGAGGAGATCGAGAAGCTCCAGGCCGAGATCGCCCGCAAGCTCGGCTACAAGCTGGTCGATCACCGGCTCGAGCTCTATTGCGTCCCGCTCGACGACGACAAGCCGACGTCTTAGTTTAGTGCCTATCGATCTCATCATCTTCGACTGCGACGGCGTGCTCGTGGACAGCGAGGTGATCTCCTGTCGTGCGCATGCGGATGTGCTGACCAGGCACGGCTATCCGATCACGTCGGATCAGGTGTTCGAGCGCTTCCTCGGCCGCTCGACGCGGCAGGCCAATCTCGAGATTGAGACCGAGCTCGGTCGCAAGCTGCCCGAGGCCTATCACGGCGATCTGCAGGACGAGCTATTCCGCTCCTTCGAGGCCGACCTCGAAGCGATCCGCGGCATCCATGATGCGCTCGATATCGTTACCCAGCACGTCTGCGTCGCCTCGAGCGGCTCGCACCAGCGCATGCGCGTGAGCCTGGGGAGCACGGGCCTCTACGAACGCCTCGCGCCGAACATCTTCTCGGCCTCGCAGGTGAAGAACGGCAAGCCGGCGCCGGACCTGTTCCTGTTCGCGGCAAAGCAGATGGGCGTGCCGCCGGGGCGCTGTGTCGTGATCGAGGACAGCCTGGCCGGGATTGCCGGCGCCCGGGCGGCCGGGATGGCGGTGTTCGGCTTTTACGGTGGCAGCCATTGCCGCGACGGCTACGCCGAAACGCTGCGCCAAGCCGGCGCCGACCTGCTCTTTGCCGACATGCATCGGCTGCCGGAGCTGATCCGGCGGGCCGAGGCGAAGGCCCTGGCGGGCTGATTTTCGGTCTCTGACCGCCATCCGGGTCGGCGCGAGGCGCGTGAACCCGGAATCGCGCCAAAACCTCTGGATTCCGGACTTTGCGACTGCGTCGCGCCGGAATGACGGCCCAAGGGGGCGCCATTCGCTGGATTTTCGCCGCTCCAGCCTATATCTGAGGGCCGTCCTCCACCTCAATTCCGGGTTCCATGACGCCGCCGCGCAAGCTGCACATCAAATCATATGGCTGCCAGATGAATGTCTACGATGCGCAGCGCATGGTGGACACGTTGGCTCCGGAAGGATTCGTGGAGACGGCCAGCGTTGATGACGCCGACCTCGTTATCCTCAACACCTGCCATATCCGCGAGAAGGCCTCGGAAAAAGTCTATTCCGAACTCGGCCGGCTGCGCGTGGCCAAGGACGAGGCGGCGCGGGGCGGCCGCGCGATGCAGATTGCGGTCGCGGGCTGCGTGGCACAGGCCGAGGGCGAAGAAATCGTGCGCCGCGCGCCCGTCGTCGACGTCGTGGTCGGACCACAGAGCTATCATCATCTGCCCGAGCTGTTGAAGCGCGCGAGCGACGAGGGTCGCGCGATCGAGACCGAATTTCCCGCTCAGGACAAGTTCGGCTTCCTGGCGCAGCCGAAGCCCGACGCGATTCGCGCGCGCGGCATCTCCGCCTTCGTCACTGTGCAGGAAGGCTGCGACAAGTTCTGCACGTTCTGCGTCGTGCCGTATACGCGCGGCGCCGAAGTTTCCCGTCCGGTGGCAAAGATCGTGGAGGACGTGAAGCGGCTCGCCGACAACGGCGTGCGCGAGCTGACGCTGATCGGGCAGAACGTCAACGCCTATCACGGCGAGGGGCCGGACGGAAAAACCTGGCCGCTCGGCCGGTTGCTCGAGCATCTGGCGCAAATCCCGGGCATCGCGCGGCTGCGCTATTCGACCAGCCATCCCCGCGACGTCGATGACAGTTTGATTGCGGCCCATCGCGATCTCGGCCCGCTGATGCCGTTCGTGCACCTGCCGGTGCAGTCGGGCTCGGACCGGATTCTGGCCGCCATGAACCGCAAACATACCGCCGATGATTACCGGCGGGTCATCGATCGTTTCCGCACCGCACGCCAAGACATTGCTTTTTCATCAGATTTTATCGTCGGCTTCCCCGGCGAGAGCGAGCAAGATTTTCTCGCCACTCTCGCGCTCGTCACGCAAATCGGCTACGCTGCGGCTTATTCGTTCAAATACTCCGCCCGGCCGGGAACGCCGGCCGCGGATATGCAGGAGACGGTGTCCCCCGCCGAGATGGACCAGCGATTGGAGCGGCTCCAGGAACTGATCGACAGCCAGCAATCGGCCTTCAACAAGGCTGCGATTGGCTCAACGGTGGACGTGCTGTTCGAGCGTCCAGCCCGCAAGGAAGGCCAGATCGTCGGCCGCACCGCTTACCTCCAGCCCGCGCATGTGATGGCCTCGGCCGACATCATCGGAGAGATCCTGTCGGTCCGGATCGACAGCCTCGAACGCTACAGCTTTCTCGGCGAGCTCGTGACGCCGCGCAACGCGCGCGAGCCCGCTTTATCGCAAGCCACTGGAGCCTGAACCCTTGCCAAAAAGCGCATCGGATTCGCCTTCGTTCGCTCCCAGCCGCAAATTTGACCGCGACATGCAAGTTCCGCCCGAGACCCAGGTCGTCATCGACTTCGACGACAACCGTGCCGCTTCCGCGCTGGTCGGCCCCTACGGCCAGCATCTCGCGCAGATCGAGCGGCGCCTCGGCGTGGTCGTGGACTCCAAGGGCAACCACATCACCATCGGCGGCACGCGCGACGGCTGCGATGCCGCACGCCGCGTGCTGGAGACGCTCTACGCGCAAGCCGTGAAGGGACAGGATCTCGACCAGGGCGAGGTCGACGGCGCGATCCGGGCCGTGATCGCCCAGGGCTCGCTCTTCGAGTTCGACGCCAAATCGGCCAAATCGACCTTCGACAGCATCAATTTGCGCAAGCGCCCGGTGCGCGCGCGCACGGCCGCGCAGGATTCCTACATTCGCGCGCTGAAGCGCCACGAGCTGGTGTTCGGCATCGGTCCCGCCGGCACCGGCAAGACCTGGCTCGCGGTCGCGCATGCCGCGCAGCTGTTCGAGCGCAAGGAGGTCGACAAGATCATCCTGTCGCGTCCGGCGGTGGAAGCCGGCGAGCGGCTCGGCTTTTTGCCCGGCGATCTTCGCGAGAAGGTCGATCCCTATCTGCGGCCGATCTACGACGCGCTCTACGATCTCATGGATGCGCGCATCGTCGAGCGGGCGCTCCAGACCGGCGAGATCGAGATCGCACCGCTCGCCTTCATGCGCGGCCGCACGCTCACCAACGCCGCCATCATCCTGGACGAGGCGCAGAACACCACGTCGATGCAGATGAAGATGTTCCTGACCCGCCTTGGCGAGAACAGCCGCATGATCGTGACGGGTGATCCCTCTCAGATCGACCTGCCGAACGGCCAGACCTCGGGACTGGCGGAAGCAACCCGGCTCCTGAACGGGGTCGAGGGGATTGCGCAAGTGCATTTCAAAGCCGAGGACGTGATCCGCCACGAGCTCGTGGCGCGGATCGTCGCCGCCTACGAAGGGTCGCCGCAGCGGCCGGCCACCGGTCAATCCTGACGAGACAACAGCCGGACCAAGCGGGCGCGGACGGCGCCTTTTCGTCCCAAACAGCACAATGTCCCATCCCAACCTTCCCATCACCGAGGTCCTCGTCGTCGCCGATTGCTGGCAGAGCGAGCCCGATTCCGAGACCGTGATCCAGCGCGCGCTTGCGGCAGCCGCCGAGAGCGTCGACGAAGACGTCGCCGACGCGGAAGTGGCTGTGATGCTGACCGATGACGCCGGCATCCGCACCCTCAACGGCAACTGGCGCGGCATCGATAAGCCAACTAATGTGCTGTCATTCCCCGCGCTCCAGCCCGAGGGCGAATGGAAGCCGGGCGATGCGCCGCGCATGCTTGGCGACATCGCGATCGCCTACGAGACCATGCGGCGCGAGGCGGACGAGGAACACAAGCCATTCGATCATCATTTGAGCCATCTCGCCGTGCACGGTTTCCTGCATCTGATCGGCTACGACCACGAGGACGACGACGACGCGGAGGAGATGGAAGCGCTGGAGACGCAGATCCTGGCGCATCTCGGCATCCCCGACCCCTATGCTGACCGCCCGGGGACGAACTGAGATGCCGGATTCCGATCCAATCCAGGACAACCCGCGCAACACGCGCAATTTGCCCGCCGTCGTGACCCAAGGTGAGGTGATGCGGCCGACCGCGGAAGGCTGGCTGCTGCGCGCCATCCGGACGCTGTTCGGCTGGAAGGCGGGATCGGTGCGCGACGATCTCCAGGTCGTGCTCAACGCGGCCACCCCTGACGACACCGGCTTCTCCGCGGTCGAGCGCACCATGCTGCGCAACATCCTCGGCCTGCACGAGCGCCGCATCGCCGACGTCATGGTCCATCGCGCCGACATCATCGCGGTGAAGCGCGACATCCCGCTCGGCGAATTGATGGACCGCTTCGAGAGCGCCGGCCATTCGCGTCTCGTCGTCTACAACGAGACGCTGGACGATCCCGTCGGCATCGTCCACATCCGCGACCTGCTCGCCTTCATGACCGCCCGTGCGCGCGTGTCGGAGGCCACCAAGACCAAGCGCAAGAAACCGCTGCCGGCCGGGCTCGATTTGCGCGCCGTCGATCTCGCGCTGCCGCTTCACGATGCGCGCATCATCCGCAAGCTGCTGTACGTGCCGCCCTCGATGCGGGCGATCGACCTGCTCGCGCAGATGCAGGCCACGCGCATCCACCTCGCGCTGGTGGTCGACGAATATGGCGGCAGCGACGGGCTGGTCTCGCTCGAGGACATCGTCGAGCAGATCGTCGGCGAGATCGACGACGAGCACGACAGCGACGAGCCGCCCTCGATCGTGCGCCTGCCGGACAACGCCTTCATCGCCGATGCCCGCGCCAGCCTCGACGATGTCCGCTCGGTGATCGGCGAGGATTTCGTCACCGGCGAGGCCGGCGAGGAAGTGGAGACGCTGGGCGGCTATCTGGTCAGCTTCGTCGGGCGCCTGCCGGTGCGCGGCGAAGTGATCTCGGGCCCCGGCACGTACGAGGTCGAGGTGCTCGATGCCGATCCGCGCCGCGTCAAGCGGCTGCGCATCTCGACGCGGAAGGAACGTCCCGCGCCCCGCACCCAGCGCGAGAGCCGACGCCGCGAGGCTGCGCCGGAGAGCGGCCAACCACCGGCCAGTGACACGCCCACCCCGCCGCCAAGCGACGGGACCGGTCCGCAGTGAGCCCATTAGAACGATTTTGGCAGATTGCGCTTGCCGTCATCCTCACCTGGGGATGGAAGCGCGCCGTCATCGCCATGGCGGCCGGGGCACTGTCGGTGCTGGCGCTGGCACCGTTCAACCTGTTTCCGGTGCTGTTCCTCACCTTCCCGGTGCTGGTCTGGTTGATCGACGGCGCCGGCGCCGGACGATATGGCGGCGTTCCGGCCGCCGCGCTGACCGGCTACTGGTTCGGGCTCGGCTATTTCGTCCCCGGTCTCTACTGGATCGGCTACGCATTCTTCGTCGACGCCGACGTGTTCGCCTGGCTCACACCATTCGCCGTGCTGGGCCTGCCGGCCTATCTCTCGATCTTCACGGCAATGGGCTTTGCGCTGGCGCGCCTGCTCTGGACCAAGAACGCCACGCGCGTGCTGGCGCTCGCAGCAAGCCTCACCATCAGCGAATGGCTGCGCGGCCACGCGCTGACCGGGTTTCCCTGGAACGCGTTCGGCTACGCGCTGTCCGAGCCGCTGCCGCTGGCGCAGACGGCATCGCTGATCGGCCTGTGGGGCATGACGTTCCTGACCGTCGCGATCTTCGCGAGCCCTGCGACGCTGATCGATCGCGCGCCCGATCGCCGCCTGCAATGGCGCGCACCGGCCGCCGCAATCGCGCTTCTGATCGTCATGAGCATCTTCGGCGCGATCCGCCTGTCGCTGCATCCGACCACGATGGTTGCTGGCGCCAAGCTGCGCCTGATGCAGCCGAACCTGCAGCAGGACGCGAAATTCAACTACGCCGCCAAGGCGGAGGTGATGAAGAAATATCTGGCGCTGTCAGACCGCGCCTCTGGTCCGCAATCGACCGGCGTTCGCGATGCCACCATCCTGATCTGGCCGGAATCCGCCTTTCCCTTCTTCCTGACCCGCGAAGCCGACGCGATGGCGCAAATCGCCGATCTGCTGCCGAAGGGCACTGTGCTGATCACGGGGTCGGTCCGCGCGCCGGACCTGCCGCGGGGCACACCGATCACGCGCGCCTATAATTCGATCTACGTGATCGACCACGATGGCAGCGTGCTCGCAATGTACGATAAGCTGCATTTGGTGCCGTTCGGCGAATTTCTTCCCTATCAGGAGCTGATGGAGAAGCTCGGTTTCGAGCAGCTGACGCGCGTGCGCGGTGGCTTCATTGCCGGCACCGTGCGACATGCGCTGCCGGTCGCCAGCGCGCCGCCCGCGCTGCCGCTGATCTGTTATGAAGTCATTTTCCCCGGTGAGGTGGCTGCACGCAGCGAACCTCCGGGCTGGATCGTGAACCTCACCAATGACGGCTGGTTCGGCATCTCGACCGGCCCCTATCAGCATCTCGAGCAGGCGCGGATGCGCGCGATCGAACTCGGCCTGCCGCTGGTCCGCTCCGCCAACACCGGCATCTCCGCAGTGATCGATCCGATGGGACGCACCATCGCCAGCCTCGGTCTCGGAATCGAAGGCATTTTGGATGCAAACCTGCCCGCCGCGATCCCATCGACTGTCTATGCGCGCGTCGGCGACGTGCCCGCGGCCATGCTCGTCGCGCTCGCGGTGATTGTGGCGGTCCGCCGGCGTGTCGCCAAACGGCACCCCTGATCGCCTCGCCGCGGACGTGGCTGTATCCTTGACAACCGTAGTCCCACGGTTGACAGACTGCAGGCGGGCTCCTCAATCTGCGCCGGCTGCGAAAGACAGCGGTACATTGCTAAATTTCTCCGCAATGTTTCCCAATAAGAGGGTTCGATTTGACGGTGCTGGCACCCGAGGCAGGCCTGATGATTGCGCCGAGGGTGATGTTTGGAGGGCTGAGGAAATGTCGAAAGCGCCCAACCCTGTTGACAAATATGTCGGCAGTCGCGTGCGTATGCGCCGCATCATGTTGGGCATGAGCCAGGAAAAGCTCGGTGAAGCTTTGGGCCTGACCTTTCAGCAGATCCAGAAATACGAGAAGGGCACCAACCGGGTCGGCGCGAGCCGCATTCAGCAGATCGCCGAGATTCTCCAGGTACCTGTGTCGTTCCTGTTCGAGGGCGGGCCGAGCGGTGTGCCGGGCCCGGATGGCTTCAGCGAAGGCGCCTCGCCCTCTTACGTCTCTGACTTCCTCGCGACATCAGAGGGACTCGCCTTGACCAAGGCGTTCACCCGAATCACCGATTCCAAGATGCGCCGCTCCATCGTCGATCTCGTCGAGCAGATCGCCGCGCGCGAAGGCCCCGACAAGCGCTGACGTGCCCATCGCAATTGGCGATTTGAGACTGCGCCAAATCTGGCCTATGTCGTCATTTCCGACCGCGCCCTCGATGCGCGTTCTCTCCGATGATGCAGTTCAAGGGCATAGATGCGTTCATGGCCAGCTCCAATTGGTTCGATTCCCAAACCATTCTCGATGGCATCCGCCGCTGGGTTGAGATCGAGACGCCGACGGAAGCGCCCGAGCAGGTCAACAAGCTGATCTCCGTGGTCGCCGAGCAATACCGCGGGTTGCCCGCCACGCTCGAGCGCGTCGCTGGGGTCAATGGCTGCGGCGATCATCTCGTGGCGCGCTCGACCTGGGGCCAGGACCGGCCGGGCATCCTGGTGCTGAGCCACCTCGATACCGTTCATCCCCTGGGCTTCATCGAGCGCCTGCCCTTCAAGGTCGAAGGCGACAGCGCGTTCGGTCCCGGCATCTACGACATGAAGGGCGGCGCCTACATCGCCTACCATGCCTTTCGCGCGCTCTGCGCCGCCGGCGACCGTTCGCCGCTCGGCATCACCCACATGTTCACCTCCGACGAGGAGATCGGCAGCCCGACCTCACGTGCGCTGATCGAGCAGGAAGGTCGCCTGGCCAAATACGTGCTGGTGACGGAGCCGGCGCGCGACGGGGGCAGGATCGTCACCGGACGCAAGGGCGTCGGACGCTTCCAGGTCCTCATCAAAGGCGTGCCCGCGCATGCGGGCTCCCGGCCGGAGGACGGCCGCAGCGCCGTCCGCGAGCTCGCCAACGTGATCCTGGCGCTGGAAGGGATGAACGACCTCAAGCGTGGCGTCACCGTCAATGTCGGCGTGGTGCGCGGCGGCACGCGCCCCAACGTGACGCCGGAAGAGGCCTATGCCGAAGTCGATCTGCGCGTGTTGAGCCTCAAGGATGCGGACGAGTTCGTCGGCAAGATCCTCGCGCTCACGTCGAAGACCGACGGCGTCACCGTTGCGGTCGCCGGCGAGCTCAATCGCCCGCCTTACGAGAAGAGCAATGCCGGCGCGGCGCTCTACGAGCATGCGAAGACGCTTGCCGCCGAGATCGGCTTCGAGCTGATCGACACCCACACCGGCGGCGGCTCGGACGGCAACTTTACCGCTGCGCACACCGCGACGCTCGACGGGCTCGGCGTCGACGGCAAGGGCGCACACACGCATTATGAGCAGCTCTACGTCTCCTCGCTCGCGCCGCGCGCGCGGCTGCTCCATCGCCTGTACCAGACGCTGCGATGAGCGAGCGCAAATCAGATCCCGCGCGCGATGACAGCGAGCGCGCCTTCTTCGGACGCCGCAAGGGTCACAAGCTCAGGCAGCACCAGGCCGGGCTGATCGATCAGCTGCTGCCGCATCTTGCGCTCGACATCGCGAGCGAGGCACCGGCGAATGCCGGCGAGATCTTCGACCCCGCGGCGAGCGAGGTGCGGCTCGAGATCGGCTTCGGTGGCGGCGAGCATCTGGCGGCCGAGGCGCAAAGCTTTCCCGCTACCGGCTTCATCGGCTGCGAGCCCTATGTCAACGGCATGGCCAAAATCCTCGCGCAGATCGAGGCGGCCAACATCGGCAACATCCGCCTGTTCGCCGGAGATGCCGCCGAGCTCTTGGCCTGGCTTCCGCAGGCCTCGTTGTCGCGGATCGACCTGATCCATCCCGATCCCTGGCCGAAACGGCGGCACTGGAAGCGGCGCTTCGTCCAGGACAGGACCATTGCCGCAATGGCGCGCGTGCTGAAGCCTGGCGGCGAATTCCGTTTCGTCTGCGACATCGACGATTACTGCGCCTGGACGCTGTCGCATCTTGCCCGCTCTTCGGATTTCGTTTGGCTTGCCGAACGCGCCGACGATTTCCGGCAGCCATGGGTGGGCTACACCATGACCCGCTACGGCCGGAAGGCCGCGCGCGAAGGACGTAAGGCGGCCTATCTGCGGTTCAGGAGAGTGTAGTCCTCATTCCCGGGCGCGCGCAGCGCGAACCCGGATCTCGAGGTTGCGGGTTCGATGCTGCGCACCGCCCGGGGACGATAGGACCTCAAATCGTCTGCCGGTTGCGCCAGAAATTCACGACGCGCTCGGCGGTCGTCGGCATGAGGCGCGTGAAGTTCATGCGCGCGGCCTCGATGTCGGCATCGGCCGGGGTGCGATGCGGCCCGTACCACAGCAGGATGAGCGCGCGCACCGTGGGCCAGCCGAGATTGAGCACGCGCCCCAGGATCAGAATCGGATCGTAGCGATCGCCCGCGATCAGGCGGTCGAGAATCGCGAGGCGGACGCCGGTCATCGCCGAGAGCGAGGCGATCGATTCCTCGTATTTGAGTGCCTTGGCGAAACCGAGCAGCGCGCTCTCACCGAGATGGCCCTCGCGATGCAGGGCCGTCACCGTTCGCTGTGCCGCCGAGAAGTCACGGCGCGGCCCCGGCGGCCGCGCCGCCTCCTCGATGGCCTCCATCGCGCGCTTGATCTCGACCTGGCGCGCGGGATTGACCACGCTGGAGAGGCGGCGGCGGATGACGTCGAGCGTGCCGTTGAGAAGCTCCTTCAGGTGCTCGCCGGAGAGATCGTTGCGCTGACCGATCTTGAGCGTCAGCACGCCGTCCTGCGCGGCTCGCTTGATCAGCTCGGAATAGCTGCCGGGCGAGAAGACAGCACCTGCATTGCCGGCTGCGCGACGCACCACGTCGCGATCACCCCGCTCGACCAGCACGTCGGTGACGACGGCCGGCAAGGTGGGGCGCTCCGTTATTGCCAGCAGATGGCCCTGACCCTTCAGCCGCGCGATCTCGACCAGGGCGCCCTCGTCGAGCACGGGCGAGCGGCGCAGCACGGGGCCGGCCACCGTGATCTCGTTTTCGCGTGCGAACTGGTTCACCAGATGCGGCGGCGCGTTGCCGAGGCGCGAGAAGCGCTCGGCGAGATCGGCGCGCGAAGCGAGTTCGGCATGCGGGACGAGATCGATCAGGAGATTGTCGAACAGATCGATCAGCTCGGGACGGAGTTTTTCGGCATCCCGGAAAAATAATGCGGAGATGGCCCGCGCGATCTCGCCGCGACGTCGGGGGTCGCCGCGTTTGACGATATCGTCCAATCCAGGAATCAGCGAGGTGGCAACGGTCATGGAACGCAACTCGGGGATCTGGCACGCCGTGGGCGCGCCATAGCTCAAGCCGCCCCACAATCGGGGAATCTAGGCCTGCTTGATGAAGGAAGCGTTGCGGGGCGAGCCGCCCAAAGGACGCAAAAAGCGTCCTCTGCCCTGCAATGGGCCTTGTCCGGGAGGGGCGAAAGGGCTATATCAGCGGCAATTCATCTTCTCATACGATCCGCGTAGTGAGAGTGGGCCCGAAAGGACCCGCTCTTTTTTATTACCTGAACGCGGCTTGGCGGAGGATGCGGCCCGACGCGTTGTCGGGAGAGTTCCGAAGCGGGCTTTGACATTAACCCAGCCTTAACCAATCGAGCGCCTGACCCCTGCTATGACCGAACCGAACTCTGGTTCCACGGATGCCGAATTGCTGTCCGAGCCGCGGCTCGTGGTCGAGCCGGGCGTCGCGGCCCGGGTGTCCGCGGTCGCAGCTCCCGTGCTCCAGGGCATGGGCTATCGCCTGGTGCGTATCCGTATCTCCGGAGAGGCCGGCTGCACGGTGCAGATCATGGCCGAGCGGCCGGACGGCTCGATGCAGATTGAGGATTGCGAGGCGATCTCGCGGGCGCTGTCGCCTGTGCTCGACGTCGCCGACCCCATCGATCGCGCGTACCGGCTGGAAATCTCCTCGCCGGGAATCGACCGGCCGCTGGTGCGCCGCTCCGATTTCGAGCGCTATGCTGGACATCTGGTGAAGGTCGAGATGGCGGTCGCCCATGAGGGGCGGAAGCGGTTCCGCGGCACGCTCGGTGCTGTCGAAGGCGATCGCGTGCATCTGCATCGCGACGACGTCAAGGCTGGCGATGACGCCGACGTTCTCCTGACCATGGAGGATATTGGCGAGGCGCGGCTGGTGCTGACTGACGAGCTGATTGCGGAGTCCATGCGCCGCGGCAAGGCCGAGGCGCGCGAGATGCGTCGCAATCTTGGCCTCGAGCCGCCTCCGGCGCCGCACGCCCAGATTAGCGAGAAGATCACCAAGAACACCAAGCCGAAAAAAAAGCCGGCACCGACCAATACAAAGAAACATCGCCTGGCCGCCGAACGCGCGCGACGGGGCGAGATCGAGCCTGACGAAGGAGACTAGCCATGGCAGTCAGCGCCAATCGACTTGAATTGCTCCAGATCGCGGACGCCGTTGCGCGCGAGAAATCGATCGACCGCGGCATCGTCATCGCCGCGATGGAGGACGCCATCGCCAAGGCGGCGCGGGCCCGTTACGGCAGCGAGACTGACGTTCACGCCGAGATCGACCCGAAGAAGGGCGAGCTGCGGCTGTCGCGCCACATGCTTGTGGTCGAGAAGGTCGAAAACCCTTCAAACCAGATCTCGCTGGTGGATGCACAGCGCGCCAATCCCGGTGCCCAGGTCGGCGACACTATCGCCGACACGCTGCCGCCGCTGGAATATGGCCGCATCGCCGCCCAGTCGGCCAAGCAGGTGATCGTGCAGAAGGTGCGCGAGGCCGAGCGCGACCGGCAATATCAGGAATTCAAAGACCGCATCGGCGACATCGTCAACGGCGTCGTCAAGCGCGTCGAATATGGCAGCGTGATCGTCGATCTCGGCCGTGGTGAAGCCATCATCCGTCGCGACGAGATGCTGCCGCGCGAAGTCTTCCGCAACGGCGACCGTGTCCGCGCCTATATCTTCGACGTCCGCCGCGAGACGAGAGGCCCGCAGATCTTCCTCTCCCGCACCCATCCTCAATTCATGGCGAAGCTGTTCGCGCAGGAGGTGCCGGAGATCTATGATGGCATCGTCGAGATCAAGGCGGTCGCCCGCGATCCCGGCTCGCGCGCGAAAATCGGCGTGATTTCCCGAGATTCCTCGGTCGATCCGGTCGGCGCCTGCGTCGGCATGCGCGGCTCGCGCGTGCAGGCGGTGGTGAACGAATTGCAGGGCGAGAAGATCGACATCATTCCCTGGTCGCCCGACATCGCGACCTTCGTGGTCAACGCGCTGGCACCGGCCGAAGTCTCGAAGGTCGTCATCGACGAAGACCGCGAGCGCATCGAGGTCGTCGTGCCCGACACCAACAACCAGCTCTCGCTGGCGATCGGTCGCCGCGGCCAGAACGTGCGTCTGGCTTCGCAGCTCACCGGCTGGGACATCGACATCCTGACCGAGCAGGAGGAATCGGAGCGTCGCCAGGCCGACTTTGAAAACTCCACCCGCGTCTTCATGGAATCGCTCAACGTCGACGAGGTTGTCGGCCAGTTGCTGGCGTCCGAAGGCTTCACCTCGGTCGAGGAACTCGCGATGGTGGACGTCAAGGAACTCGCCAGCATCGAGGGCTTCGACGAGGAGACCGCGCAGGAGCTGCAGAACCGCGCCCGCGAATATCTTGAGCAGCAGGAAGCCGAGCTCGAGGCCAAACGCAAGGAACTCGGCGTCGAGGACGCCCTCAAGGACGTGCCCGGCGTGACCTCGAAAATGCTGGTGAAGTTCGGCGAGAACGACATCAAGACCGTCGACGATCTCGCCGGCTGCGCCACCGACGATCTGGTCGGCTGGACCGAGCGCAAGGAAGGCAGCGAGCCAACCAAGCACGCTGGTGCGCTCGACGGCATCGACATCTCCCGCGACGATGCCGAAGCGATGATCATGCAGGCCCGCGTCAAGGCCGGCTGGATCACCGAGGCCGATCTTGCCAAGCCCGCTGAGGAGGCTGAGGCGACCGAAGATCAGCCGGCTTAAGGGCGAAGGAGAATGTCACCCGGATGCTCGCCAGCACTGACAGCGAACTCGACCATGGGCCGCGGACCGAAAGGTCCGCGACCATGCGCATGTGCGCGGTCAGCCGCAAGGTCCGGCCGATCGACGAGCTGATCCGCTTCGTCGTCTCGCCGCAAGGCGACATAGTTCCCGACCTCAAGCGCAAGCTGCCCGGACGCGGCATGTGGATCACCGCCTCGCGGCAGGTGGTTGCGGAAGCCGTGCGGCGTCACCAATTTAACAAGGCCTTCAAGCGCGAGCTGCGCGCCCCTCAGACGCTTCCCGCCGACATCGAAGCGCTCCTGGTTCGGAGCGTGACGGAAGCCCTTGGGATCGCCGCCAAGGCGGGCCAGGTCGTGGCCGGCTTCGGCAAGGTCGAGAGCGCCCTTCGGGAAGGTACGGTCGAGGTCCTGATCCACGCCAGCGACGGGGCCGCGGACGGAATCCGCAAATTGGACATGCTGGCGCGTCAAAATGCCGGAAATCGCGGCGCCAAGCCGCAGATTCCCGTCGTCACCGCGCTGAAATCGATAGAATTGGATTTGGCACTGACCCGGTCAAATGTGATACATGCTGCGCTGCTCGCGGGCCCGGCGAGCAGGTCATTCCTGTCACGTAGCCAGATGCTGGTCCGATACCGGATGGCGGACGATGACAAGACGGCCGAAAAACACGGCCAGGATTTCTGAGAGACAACGACGAACCGATATGACGGTGCGGCAACGCACAACGACAACAGATCAGGATTAGGACTGCTGAATGGTTGATACCAAGACCCCTGGCGACAAGAAGCTGAGCGTTCCGAGCAAGACGCTATCGCTCAAGCCGCGCGTCGAAACGGGCACCGTGCGCCAGAGCTTCAGCCACGGCCGGAGCAAGCAGGTCGTGGTCGAGAAGCGCGGCAAGCGCCGCATTGGCGACGGCCCCGAGCCGCACACGCCTGAGGTGACGGCGAAACCGGCCCCGGCCGCACCCGCGCCGTCGCGCCCTGCCCCGCCGCCCGCCCCACCGCGCAACGCCGGTTCCGGGGTGGTGCTGCGTACCCTGACCGAAGACGAGCGTTCGGCCCGCGCCAGCGCGCTGGCCGATGCCAAGCTGCGCGAGGTCGAGGAACGCCGTCAGGCCGAGGAAGAGGCGCAGCGCCGCGCTGCCCGCGAGGCTGCCGAACGCGCCGAGCGCGAAGCCGCCGAAGCCCGTCGCAAGGCCGAGGATGAGCGTCATCGCCACGAGGACGAAGCCAAGCGGAAGGCCGAGACCGAGGCCAAGAAGCGTTTTGGCGAAGGCGAACAGCCTTCTGCCGCACGTCCCGCAACGGCAGCTCCGGCGACTAGCGCTCCCCGCTCCGCGCCAGGTACGGCGCGACCTGCGGCGACCACCACTGCGCGCCCGACAACGACCACTCAGCGGCCGGCCGGCCCGGCGGGGCGCGCTCCCGCGGTTGCGGCCGGACCCGACGAGGACGATGGTCCGCGCCAGATCCGTCGCGGTCCCGGCGGTGTTGCGCGTCCTGCGGCCGCCCCCAAGACCACCCACAAGCCCGGTCCACAGAAGGAGCGCGGCCGCCTCACCGTCGTCACCGCG
Source organism: Bradyrhizobium sp. 137 (assembly GCF_023074095.1). Classification (NCBI taxonomy): domain Bacteria; kingdom Pseudomonadati; phylum Pseudomonadota; class Alphaproteobacteria; order Hyphomicrobiales; family Nitrobacteraceae; genus Bradyrhizobium; species Bradyrhizobium sp. 137. The sequence goes on along the minus strand of NZ_JADPKU010000099.1, from coordinate 248,823 downwards.
CTCAATGCCGATGAGGTGCGCGAGCGTTCGATCGCCTCGTTCCGCCGCCGCACCCAGCGCCTCAAGGGCCACGCCTCGAACGAGCCCAAGGAAAAGCTCATCCGCGAGGTGACGATTCCGGAAGCGATCACCATCCAGGAGCTCGCCAACCGCATGTCCGAGCGCGCGGTCGACGTCATCCGCATGCTGATGAAGCAGGGCGCGATGCACAAGATCACCGACGTGATCGACGCCGACACCGCGCAGCTGATCGCGGAAGAGCTCGGCCACACCGTCAAGCGCGTTGCCGCCTCGGACGTGGAAGAGGGCCTGTTCGACCAGGTCGACGATTCCACCGACACCGAACCGCGTTCGCCTGTCGTGACCGTGATGGGTCACGTCGACCACGGCAAGACCTCGCTGCTCGATGCGCTGCGCCATGCCAACGTGGTTTCCGGCGAAGCCGGCGGCATCACCCAGCATATCGGCGCCTATCAGGTGCTGTCGCCGGAGAGCGGCAAGAAGATCACCTTCATCGACACGCCCGGCCACGCTGCGTTCACTGCGATGCGCGCCCGCGGCGCCAAGGTCACCGACATCGTCGTGCTGGTGGTCGCGGCCGATGACGGCGTGATGCCGCAAACGGTCGAAGCCATCAACCACGCCAAGGCGGCAGGCGTGCCGATCATCGTTGCCATCAACAAGATCGACAAGCCTGATGCCAAGCCCGAGCGCGTCCGCACCGAGCTGCTCCAGCACGAGGTTCAGGTCGAATCCTTCGGCGGCGAAGTCGTCGACGTCGAGGTGTCCGCCAAGAACAAGACCAATCTCGACAAGCTGCTCGAGATGATCGCGCTGCAGGCCGAAATCCTCGACCTCAAGACCAATTCGGAGCGTCCGGCCGAAGGCACCGTGATCGAGGCCAAGCTCGATCGCGGCCGTGGTCCGGTCGCGACCGTGCTGGTCCAGCGCGGCACGCTCCGTGTCGGTGATATCATCGTCGCAGGCGCCGAGATGGGCCGCGTCCGCGCGCTGATCTCCGATCAGGGCGAGACGGTGCAGGAGGCCGGTCCTTCGGTGCCGGTCGAGGTGCTCGGCTTCAACGGTCCGCCGGAAGCCGGCGATCGTCTCGCGGTGGTCGAGAACGAAGCCCGCGCCCGCCAGATCACCAGCTACCGCGCGCATCAGAAGCGCGAGAACGCGGCTGCCTCGATCTCCGGCATGCGCGGCTCGCTCGAGCAGATGATGTCCCAATTGAAGACCGCGGGCCGCAAGGAATTCCCGCTGATCATCAAGGCCGACGTGCAGGGCTCGCTGGAAGCGATCCTCGGCTCACTGGAGAAGCTCGGCACCGACGAAGTCGCAGCCCGCATCCTGCATGCCGGCGTCGGCGGCATTTCGGAATCCGACGTGACGCTCGCGGAAGGCTTCAACGCCGCGATCATCGGCTTCTCGGTTCGAGCCAACAAGGAAGCGGCCGCGGCGGCCAAGCGCAACGGCATCGAGATCCGCTACTACAACATCATCTACGACCTCGTGGACGACGTGAAGAAGGCGATGAGCGGCCTGCTCGCGCCGACCTTGCGCGAAACCATGCTGGGCAATGCCGCGATCCTGGAGATCTTCAACATCTCCAAGGTCGGCAAGGTCGCCGGCTGCCGGGTCACCGACGGCACCGTGGAACGCGGCGCCAATGTGCGCCTGATCCGCGACAACGTGGTCGTGCACGAAGGCAAGCTCTCGACGCTGAAGCGCTTCAAGGACGAAGTGAAGGAAGTCCAGTCGGGCCAGGAATGCGGCATGGCCTTCGAGAACTATCACGACATGCGAGCCGGTGACGTAATCGAGTGTTATCGCGTGGAGACGATCCAGCGCTCCCTGTAAGTCCAAATCTTACCGAAGCGTTCGGATCTTTTTGAACTGAGATTGCGGGAGTGCGATGGCCGGATTTTTCCGGCCCTCCACCCCTCTTCGTTTCAACAAGACAAACGACAATGCCCGTGTCCCAAACACGGGCATGACGAGGTGATTTTCGAGAATGCCACGCCATCATCAGAAGAAGAGTTCCGCGCCCGGCGGAGGCTCGCAACGCCAGTTGCGCGTCGGCGAGCAGGTTCGCCATGCGATGGCCGAGATTCTGGCGCAAGGCAACGTGCATGATGCGGATCTCGAAGGTCACAACATCACCGTGCCGGAGGTGCGGATGTCGCCCGACCTGAAGCTCGCAACGATCTACGTGATGCCGCTCGGTGGCCGCGACACCGAGATCGTCATCAGCGCACTCGAGCGCAACAAGAAGTTCCTGCGTGGCGAAGTCGCGCGGCGCGTTAACCTGAAATTTGCACCTGACATTCGCTTCCGCGTCGATGAGCGATTCGATGAAGCGGAACGGATCGAGAAGCTTTTGCGAACACCTGCGGTGCAGAAGGACCTGGAACAGGATTCGGATCGGGAAGAAGAACGATGACGATGGACCCGGCTCACGACACGATCAGCGGCGAACAGGCCGATCAACGCGACGTGCAGACAAATAATTTTGCGGATCTGGGCAGCAATTCTCAGCCGCACCAGGAGCCGCGCCGCGTCAACAATGATCCCCGCGCCAAGCAGCAGCAGAAGGGCAACCAGCCGCGCCGCGACCGGCGCGACGTCCACGGCTGGGTCGTGCTCGACAAGCCGATCGGCATGACCTCGACGCAAGCGGTCGCGGTGCTGAAGCGCCTGTTCAACGCCAAGCGCGCGGGACACGCCGGCACGCTCGATCCGCTCGCCTCGGGCGGCCTGCCAATCGCACTCGGCGAAGCCACCAAGACCGTCCCCTTCGTGATGGACGGCCGCAAACGCTATCAGTTCACCGTGTGCTGGGGCGAGGAGCGCGATACCGACGACATCGAAGGGCGGGTGACCGCGACCTCCGACCAGCGCCCGACCCGGGAAGCCATCATGGCCCTGTTGCCCCGGTTTACCGGGGTGATCGAGCAGATCCCGCCGCGCTATTCCGCGATCAAGGTCCAGGGCGAGCGCGCCTATGACCTCGCGCGCGACGGCGAGGTCGTAGAGCTGGCGCCCCGCCCCGTCGAGATTCATCATTTAACCCTTGTCGATCAACTGGATACCGACCGGGCCGTGTTCGAGGCGGAGTGCGGCAAGGGCACGTATGTGCGGGCGCTGGCCCGCGATATGGGTCGGATTCTCGGCACTTTTGGCCATATCTGCGCGCTGCGGCGGACCCTGGTCGGCCCATTTGGCGAAAACGACATGATTCCGCTGGATCAGTTGGAGGCTTTGTGCCATAGAGCCGCGTCCGGCGAGGGCAGCCTCGCCGACGCGCTTTTGCCCGTTGAGACCGCGCTGGACGACATCCCGGCACTGGCCGTCACTCGGGCTGATGCGGCAAGGCTCCACCGGGGCCAGGCCGTTTTGTTGCGCGGACGGGATGCGCCCACTTGTAGCGGCACAGTCTATGTCACGGTGGCAGGCCGTCTTTTGGCGCTTGCCGAAGTTGGCAATGGCGAAATCATCCCCAAGCGTGTGTTCAACCTGACCGGCCTGACTGCCAGCCCCGGTCGCAACGAGAGAAATTGACGATGTCGATTGCCGCAGAACGCAAAGCGGAAGTCATCAAGACGAATGCCACCAAAGCCGGTGACACCGGCTCGCCTGAGGTTCAGGTCGCGATCCTGTCGGAACGCATCAACAACCTCACCAACCATTTCAAGACCCACGTGAAGGATAACCATTCGCGTCGCGGCCTCTTGAAGCTGGTCTCGACCCGCCGCTCGCTCCTCGACTACCTCAAGAAGAAGGACGAGGCGCGGTACAAGGCGCTGCTCGAGAAGCACAACATTCGTCGCTAAAGAGTTCCTGCGCGCGCCACTGGCGCGCGTTTTCGCGCGTGGTTTCGAACGAAAGCGCTTCTTTAAAGGTTTTTGATTGAGGCTGCGTGCGCGTCGGATGCGAGCCGTTGACGGTTGGCATCCGGGCATGATGGCGAAGACCACGGTTCGGTGTTCGCGTTCGTACCGACTGACAGTCCAGCAGCAATCCGGCGGCTGGGCACAACGGGCAAGGCGCCCGTATGACCCGAAAGGATGGACGCCATCCGAAATTCAAAAACCATGGCAGGATCGCAGGCCGCTGGTCATCACGCCGATCAGCGTCCCGCAATCTTGCGCATGGTTTTTGTTTTTCGAAGCGTCCCTTCTTTCGAGAACCCATGAAAGAAGACCTCCTATGTTCAATAAGCATTCAGTCGAGATCGACTGGGGCGGACGCCCTCTCAAGCTTGAAACCGGCAAGATCGCCCGCCAGGCCGACGGCGCCGTCGTCGCCACCTATGGCGAGACCGTGGTGCTTGCCACCGTCGTCGCGGCGAAGACACCGCGCGAAGGCGTCGACTTCCTGCCGCTCACCGTCGATTACCAGGAGAAGACCTACGCTGCGGGCCGCATTCCCGGCGGCTATTTCAAGCGCGAGGGCCGTCCGACCGAGAAGGAGACACTGGTCTCCCGCCTGATCGACCGACCGATCCGCCCGCTGTTCGTCGACGGCTGGCGCAACGAGACCCAGGTGATCGTCACCGTGCTCTCGCACGACATGGAAAACGATCCCGATATCGTGGCGATGGTCGCGGCCTCCGCCGCGCTGACGCTGTCCGGCGCGCCCTTCAAGGGCCCGATCGGCGCAGCCCGCGTCGGGTTTGCCAATGACGAATTCGTCCTCAACCCGACCCTGGACGAGATGGTCGACACCCAGCTCGACCTTGTCGTCGCCGGCACCGCCGACGCCGTGCTGATGGTGGAATCGGAAGCCAAGGAGCTCAACGAAGACATCATGCTCGGCGCGGTGATGTTCGGTCACCGCCACTTCCAGCCGGTGATCAACGCGATCATCGAGCTCGCCGAGAAGGCCGCGAAGGAGCCGCGCGAAGTCACCGTGATCGACAATTCGGCGATCGAAAAGGAAATGCTCGGCTTGATCGAGCAGGAGCTGCGCGCCGCCTACGCGATCCCCGTGAAGCAGGAGCGCTATGCCGCCGTCGGCCTCGCCAAGGAAAAGGTGATGGCCCACTACTTCCCGGAAGGGCAGGAGGCGAAATACGACAAGCTCCGCATCGCCGGCGTGTTCAAGGAGCTCGAGGCCAAGATCGTCCGCTGGAACATCCTCGACACCGGCAAGCGCATCGACGGCCGCGACTCCAAGACCGTGCGCAACATCGTCGCCGAAGTCGGCGTGCTGCCCCGCGCCCACGGCTCGGCGCTGTTCACCCGCGGCGAGACCCAGGCGATGGTCGTGACCACGCTCGGCACCGGTGAGGACGAGCAGTACATCGACGCGCTGTCGGGGACGTACAAGGAAACGTTCCTGCTGCACTACAACTTCCCGCCCTACTCAGTCGGCGAGACCGGCCGCCTCGGCGGCACCAAGCGCCGCGAGATCGGCCACGGCAAGCTCGCCTGGCGCGCGATCCACCCGGTGCTGCCGCCGCATCACGAGTTCCCCTACACCATCCGCGTGGTGTCGGAGATCACCGAATCCAACGGCTCCTCGTCGATGGCATCGGTCTGCGGCGCCTCGCTGGCGCTGATGGACGCCGGCGTGCCGTTGAAGCGGCCGACCGCGGGCATCGCGATGGGCTTGATCCTCGAAGACAAGCGCTTTGCGGTTCTCTCGGACATCCTCGGTGACGAGGACCATCTCGGCGACATGGACTTCAAGGTGGCCGGCACCGAGCTGGGCATCACCTCGCTCCAGATGGACATCAAGATCGAGGGCATCACCGAGGAGATCATGCGCGTCGCCCTCGGCCAGGCCAAGGATGGGCGTATCCACATCCTCGGCGAAATGGCCAAGGCGCTCACCAATGCCCGCGCCGAACTCGGCGAATACGCGCCGCGTATCGAGACCTTCAAGATCCCGACCGACAAGATTCGCGAAGTGATCGGCACCGGCGGCAAGGTAATCCGCGAGATCGTCGAGAAGACCGGCGCCAAGGTCAACATCGAGGACGACGGCACCGTGAAGGTCGCCTCCAGCGACGGCGAGGCGATGAAGGCCGCGATCAAGTGGATCAAGTCGATCGCGTCCGAGCCGGAAGTCGGCCAGATCTATGACGGCACCGTCGTCAAGGTGATGGAATTCGGCGCCTTCGTGAACTTCTTCGGCTCCAAGGACGGCCTCGTCCACATCAGCCAGCTCGCGTCCAACCGCGTGCAGAAGACCTCCGATGTGGTGAAGGAAGGCGACAAGGTTAAGGTCAAGCTGCTCGGCTTCGACGACCGCGGCAAGACCCGCCTGTCGATGAAGGTGGTCGACCAGACCACCGGCGAGGACCTCGAGGCCAAGGAGAAGGCTGCCGAGGGCGAGAAGGCCCCGCGCGAAGCGGCGGGCGAGTAAGTCTCGCCACACGGACAAAAACACGAAGGGCGGCCGAGAGGCCGCCCTTTTTCTCGCCCCTGGGGAGCGCTGCGCTCCCTCTCCCGCAAGCAAGCGGGAGAGGTGCAGAGCCTCAAGCCGTGAGATCGAACCGGTCGAGATTCATCACCTTGGTCCAGGCCTTGGCGAAGTCCTTGACGAACTTCTCCTTGGAATCCGACGTGGCGTAGACCTCGGCGAAGGCGCGGAGCTGCGAGTGCGCGCCGAAGATGAGATCGACGCGCGTGCCGGTCCACTTGACCGCGTTGGTCTTGCGGTCGCGGGCCTCATAGGTGCCGTCAGCGCCGGCCGGCGTCCACTGCGTGCTCATGTCGAGCAGGTTGACGAAGAAGTCGTTGCTTAGCGTTCCCACCTTGGCGGTGAAGACGCCGTGCTTCGAACCGTTCGCATTGGCGCCGAGCACGCGCAGGCCGCCGACGAGCACCGTCATCTCCGGGCCGGTGAGCCGAAGCAGCTGCGCACGATCGACGAGCGCCTCCTCGGGCATCATAAACTGATGCCGCTTGCCGATATAGTTGCGGAAACCATCGGCCCGCGGCTCCAGCGGCGCGAAGGAAGCAGCATCCGTCTGCTCCTGCGAGGCATCCATGCGGCCCGGCGTGAAGCCGACCTTGACCTCGACGCCGGCATCCTGGGCGGCCTTCTCGACCGCGGCGGTGCCGCCGAGCACGATCAGGTCTGCGAGCGAGACCTTCTTCGCGCCGGACGAGGCGTTGAAGTCCTTCTGAATCGCTTCGAGCTTGCCGAGCACCTTGGAGAGCTGAGCGGGCTGGTTCACCTCCCAGTCCTTCTGCGGGGCGAGACGGATGCGCGCGCCGTTGGCGCCGCCGCGCTTGTCCGAGCCGCGGAACGTCGAGGCCGACGCCCAGGCGGTCGAGACCAGCTCCGATACGGACAGACCCGAGGCGAGGATCTTCGTCTTCAGCGAGGCGATGTCCTGCTCGCCGACCAGCTCGTGATTCACGGCCGGAATCGGGTCCTGCCAGATCAGCGTCTCCTTCGGCACCAGCGGGCCGAGATAGCGCTGGATCGGACCCATGTCGCGGTGCGTGAGCTTGAACCAGGCGCGGGCGAAGGCGTCCGCGAACTGATCGGGATGCTCGAGAAAGCGTCGCGAGATCTTCTCATAGGCCGGATCGAAGCGGAGCGAGAGGTCCGTGGTCAGCATCGTCGGCCGATGCTTCTTCGACTTGTCGAAGGCATCAGGAATGATCGCCTCGGCATTCTTGGCCGTCCACTGGTGCGCGCCGCCGGGGCTCTTCGTCAGCTCCCATTCGTACTTGAACAGGTTCTCGAAGAAGTTGTTGCTCCACTTTGTCGGCGTGGTCGTCCATGTCACCTCGAGACCACTGGTGATGGAATCGCCCGCGAGGCCCGTACCGTGCTTGCTCTTCCAGCCGAGGCCCTGATCTTCCAGCGCGCCCGCTTCCGGCTCCGGACCGACCAGCGACGGATCGCCCGCGCCGTGGGTCTTGCCGAAAGTATGGCCGCCGGCGATCAGCGCGACGGTTTCCTCGTCGTTCATCGCCATGCGGAAGAAGGTCTCACGGATATCCTTGGCCGCGGCGATCGGATCCGGCTTGCCGTTCGGACCTTCCGGATTGACGTAGATGAGGCCCATCTGCACTGCGCCCAGCGGCTCGGCGAGCTGACGCTCACCGCTGTAGCGCTCATCGCCCAGCCAGGTCCCTTCGGGACCCCAATAGAGCTCTTCCGGCTCCCAAACGTCGGCGCGGCCACCCGCAAAACCAAACGTCTTGAAGCCCATCGATTCCAGCGCGACGTTGCCCGCGAGCACCATCAGGTCGGCCCACGAAAGCTTGCGGCCGTATTTCTGCTTGATCGGCCACAGCAGCCGGCGCGCCTTGTCGAGGTTGGCGTTGTCGGGCCAGCTGTTGAGCGGCGCGAAGCGCTGCTGACCGGCGCCGGCGCCACCGCGGCCGTCGGTGATGCGGTAAGTGCCCGCGCTGTGCCAGGCCATGCGGATCATCAGGCCGCCGTAATGACCGAAGTCGGCCGGCCACCACTCCTGCGAGTCCGTCATCAGAGCGGTCAGGTCCTTGATGACCGCGTTCAGGTCGAGCGACTTGAACTCCTTGGCATAGTCGAATTCTTTGCCCATCGGATCGGACAGGTCGGAATTCTTGTGCAGCACCTCGATGTTGAGCTGCGTCGGCCACCAGTCGCGGTTTGAGCGCGCGGGTTTTCCGCCCGAAAACGGGCATTTCGAAGTGTCGTCCATGAATACCTCCTCTGGCGGCGGCGAACTCGCGCCCTTGACCAGGTAGAACCACTCTAAGCATCGCCTCCTATCAGGGGAAGTTGACTTTAATGATCGCTGCGATAGGATTTTCTGATGATAAACCTGACGCTGCGTCAGCTTCGCTATTTCGATGCGCTGGCGCGCCACGGCCATTTCGGCCGCGCCGCCGAGGCCTGCTCGATCTCGCAGCCAGCCTTGTCGATGCAGATCAAGGAGTTGGAAGGGACCCTCGGCGGCCTGCTGCTGGAGCGTAGCGCGCGGCAGGTGGCGCTGACCCGGTTCGGCGAGGAGCTCGCGCAACGCGTCCGCGAGATTTTGCGCTCGGTCGATGAGCTCGGCGATTTCGCCCGGGCTTCACAGGATCGCTTCGCCGGCCGCCTGCGCATTGGCATGATCCCGACCATCGCACCGTATCTCCTGCCCAAGATCACCAAGAATCTCACGCGCATGCATCCCGAGCTCGACATCCGCGTGCGCGAAACCATGACGCCGCGGCTGATCCAGGAGCTGGTCGAAGGCCGGCTCGACACCGCCATCGTCGCGCTGCCGGTGTCCGAACCCTCGCTCACCGAGGTCGCGCTGTTCGACGAGAAATTCCTGCTGGTGCGGCCGGGCGCGGACGAGGGCACCCCGGTGCCGTCGCGCGAGATGATGCGCGAGATGCGGCTATTGCTGCTCGAAGAGGGGCACTGCTTCCGCGAACAGGCGCTGTCCTTCTGCAACATGCAATCGGCGCCGCCGCGCGAGATGCTGGATGCGAATTCGCTCTCGACGCTGGTCCAGATGGTCAGTGCCGGCATCGGCGTCACCCTGATTCCGGAGATGGCGGTGCCGGTGGAGACGCGATCGGCCTCGGTCTCGCTGGCGCGCTTCCGCGACCCCGAGCCCTCCCGCACCATCGGCATGGTCTGGCGCAAGACCAGCCCGCTGGCGCGACAGCTGCTGCAAATCTCCGAGGTGGTGTGCCTGTCGGCCGGCAAGGCGCGCCCACGTCAGGCGGCGCGCAGCCTCAGAGCCTGAGTTGCCGGATGTCGCAACCGATCATCCGCATCGCGCGCGCAGACGAATATGACGAGATCGCCCGCGTCTGGATGCTGAGCTGGGTCTCGACCGGCCTCGCCGAGGTCAGCGATTTCCTGCTGGCAAATCTCCGCGTCCGGATCCGACGCGAGATCGAGGACGGCTGGAGCCTGTTCGTCGCCGACGACAACGGCACGATCGCCGCGATGCTGGCGCTGCATCTGCCGAAGCGCTATCTCGACATGCTTTTCGTCGCGCCCGCTTATCAGGGCCAATCGCTCGGCCGGCGATTGCTCGCCTTCACACGCACGCAACTGCCTGACGAGATGTACCTGCGTTGCGTGCGCGAGAACGAAAAGGCCTGGCGCTGGTATGAGCGCGAAGGTTTCGTGTTCGAGACGGAAGAGATCGAACCGTCGAACGGGTTCGTGATGAAATATTATCGATGGAAGAATAAAGGAGACGCGTCATGATCAAGCTTTATTGGTCACCCCGGTCGCGCTCGTTCACGACGCTCTGGTTGATGGAGGAGAGCGGTCTGCCCTACGAGCGCGTGCTGACCGACATCTCGACCGGCGCGCAGAAGGCGCCGGATTATTTGAAGATCAACCCGATGGGCAAAGTGCCGGCGTTGACTGACGGCGACGCCGCGCTCGGCGACGCCGCTGCGATCTGCGCCTATATCGGCGATCGCTATCCCGAGACCAAGCTCGCGCCCGCTGTGATCGATCCGCGCCGCGCGCGCTATCTGCAATGGCTGTTCTTCTCGCCGAGCTGCATCGAGCCCGCCATCATCCAGATCTTCACCAAGATCGAGATCCCGACCTCGACCGCGGCCTGGGGCAGCGCGACGCAGGTCTTCGACGTGCTGGAAGCGGCGCTCGAGAAGGGACCGTGGATCTTGGGCGACAATTTTTCCGCTGCTGACATCACAATCGGCTCGGGCCTGAACTTCGCGGTGCGTCTGTTCAAGATGGTGCCGTCGCGTCCGGTCTTCGACACCTATCTCGCGCGCTGCATGGCCCGGCCGGCGTTCCAGCGCGCAGAGAAGATCGCGGCCGGCTAGTCCGGCGACTTCAAGTCGTCCGGCTTCGGCATCAGGATGATGTTGTACCCGGAATCGACGTAGTGAATCTCGCCGGTCACGCCGCCCGACAGATCCGACAGCAGATACAGCGCCGAGCCGCCGAGCTCGTCGAGCGTGACGCCGCGGCGCAGCGGCGCATGTTTCTGCTGGAATGCGAACATCGCCCGCGCCTCACCGATGCCGGAGCCGGCGAGCGTACGGATGGGGCCTGCGGAGATCGCGTTGACGCGGATGCCGCGCGGCCCGAAATCCGCGGCGAGATAGCGCACTGAGGCTTCCAGCGCCGCCTTGGCCACACCCATCACGTTGTAATTCGGCATCGCCCGCATCGAGGCGCCGAAGGTCAGCGTGATCATGCTGCCGCCCTCTGTCATCAGCTCGGCGGCGCGCTTGGCGACTTCAGTGAAAGAGAAGCAGGAGATCACCATGGTGCGCGAGAAATTCTCGCGGGTGGTGTCGGCGTAGCGGCCCTTCAGCTCGTTCTTGTCGGCGAAGCCGATCGCGTGGATCACGAAGTCGAGCTGGCCCCACTTGTCGCGGAGCGCTGCGAAGGTCGCATCGACGCTGGTGATGTCCTCGACGTCGCAAGGCAGCACCAGATCGACGCCGAGCTGCTCCGCCAACGGCTTGACGCGCTTGCCCAAGGCCTCGCCCTGAAAGGTGAAGGCCAGCTCGGCGCCCTGGGCATGCAGCGTCCTCGCCATGCCCCAGGCGATCGAATGATCATTGGCGATGCCCATGATCAGACCGCGCTTGCCTTTCATCAAACCTTCCATTGCTTCTTTGCTCCCACTATTCCGGGGTCATCGCCCGCGCAGGCGGGCGATCCAGTATTCCAGAGCCGTATGTGATAGATCGAGAAGCCACGGCACACTGGATGCCCGCCTTCGCGGGCATGACAGCATCGCTAAAATCACACATCCAGCCGGCTGAACACCAGAGTGGCGTTGGTGCCGCCGAAGCCGAAGGAGTTCGACAGCACGGTGCCGATCTTGACGTTGTCGATGCGCTTGCGCACGATCGGCATATCCGCGAACACGGGATCGAGCTCCTGGATGTGCGCGCTCTCGCAGATGAAACCATTGTTCATCATCAGCAGCGAATAGATCGCCTCCTGCACGCCGGTAGCGCCCAGGGAGTGGCCGGTCAGCGCCTTGGTCGCGGAGATCGGCGGGCACTTCTCGCCGACGCCGAACACCCTTCGGATCGCCTCGATCTCCGGCGGATCGCCGGCAGGCGTCGAGGTCGCGTGCGGATTGATGTAGTCGACTTTGGTCTTCACCGTCGACATCGCCATGCGCATGCAGCGCTCGGCGCCTTCGCCTGATGGTGCGACCATGTCGTGACCGTCCGAGGTCGCGCCATAACCGACGATCTCGCCATAGATGCGCGCACCGCGCGCGTTGGCATGCTCGAGCTCTTCCAGCACCAGCACGCCGGCGCCGCCGGCGATGACGAAACCATCGCGATTGACGTCGTAGGGACGCGAGGCCGTGGCGGGCGTGTCATTGTACTTCGAGGACATCGCACCCATGGCATCGAACAGCACCGATAGCGACCAGTCCAGCTCCTCGCAGCCGCCTGCAAAGATGACGTCCTGCTTGCCGATCTGGATCGTCTCGTAGGCATTGCCGACGCAATGGTTCGAGGTCGCGCAGGCCGAGGAGATCGAGTAGTTCACGCCCTTGATCTTGAACCAGGTCGCCAGCGTCGCGGAGGCCGTGGAGGACATCGCCTTCGGCACCGCAAACGGGCCGACGCGCTTCGGCCCCTTGGTGCGGGTGATGTCGGCGGACTCGACGATGGTTCGCGCCGAGGGGCCGCCGGAGCCCATGATGATGCCGGTGCGGACGTTGGAGACTTCGTCGGGCGACAGACCGGAATCCTGGATCGCCTGCTCCATCGCGACGTGATTCCACGCCGCGCCCTGACCGAGGAAACGCATGGCGCGGCGGTCGACCACCGTCGATGGATCGAGTGTGGGCTCGCCTTGTACCTGCGAACGGAAGCCGAGCTCGGCATATTTCTCAGCCCGCGAAATGCCCGACTTCGCCTCGTGAAGGCTCGCAAGCACTTCCTGGGTGTTGTTTCCGATCGACGAGACGATGCCCATCCCGGTGACCACAACCCGCCTCATGACAGCCTCGCCTCAATCGTTGCCTTCTTGGTGATGCGCTCAGCCCAGGCTCGTGCCCTGCTTGAACAGGCCGACCTTCAGATCCTTGGCGCGATAAATAATCTGGTCATCGACCGAAAGCCACCCGTCGGCGATACCGAGCACGAGCTTTGCGCGCATCACGCGTTTGATATCGACGTTGTACACAACCTTGCGCGCGTCGGTCAGCACCTGGCCGCCGAACTTCAGCTCGCTGAGGCCGAGCGCGCGGCCGCGACCTTCGCCGCCGCTCCAGCCGAGATAAAAGCCGACCATCTGCCACAGCGCATCAAGACCGAGGCAGCCGGGCATCACCGGATCGTTCTTGAAGTGGCAGCCGAAGAACCAGAGGTCGGGCTTCACGTCGAGTTCGGCGCGCACTAGGCCCTTGCCGAACTCCCCGCCATTGTCGGTAATTTCCGTAATGCGGTCGAACATCAGCATCGGCGGCAGCGGCAACTGGGCATTGCCCGGGCCGAACATTTCGCCGCGGGCACACGCCAGCAGATCTTCGTATTCGTAACCGTTGCGCCTGTTCAGCATGCACGAGCCTCTGTTCTAATCCCGATTGAGCGGCGTTTTTTGGCGAAAATGGGCCCCGTCTCGGTCGGAGAGCAACGCCAATTGCCATCGTCAGGGGCACCTCCCGCAAGCCCGGATGGACTGCGGACCGGGCCACCATGCTTGGCTGCGCCAAATCGGCTAGGCGGAACCGCGCGCTCTCTAACACAGGCCATTTCGAGTGGCAAAGCGCGTCTATGAAGGTAAAATGACCGGCGCTTCGCGCGGTTCCAAGCTTGATTAGAACCTCTCTACTTGCGAGAAACTTGCACCTGCATCTTTCTGTCCTTATATTGCAAGAGACATATAGTTCACGCGCGCCCGAAATCTGGATAATGAGCGAGAATACCGCGCCCCCTCACGACGACGACGTCCATTCCGCAGCCCTCTTGTCCGGCCGCCAGCCGGCCCTGACCGGTTGCCCGTGGCACGACGTCAACGAAATGCTCCAGTCCGCCGGGCTCCGTCCGACGCGCCAGCGCATGGCGCTCGGCTGGCTCCTGTTCGGCAAGGGTGCGCGCCACCTCACGGCTGAAATGCTCTACGAGGAAGCGACGTTGGCCAAGGTTCCGGTGTCGCTGGCGACCGTCTACAACACGCTGAACCAGCTCACCGATGCCGGCCTGCTCCGTCAGGTCAGCGTCGACGGCACCAAGACCTATTTCGACACCAACGTCACCACCCACCACCACTATTACCTCGAGAACAGCCATGAGCTGGTGGATATCGAGGATCCGCATCTGGCGCTGTCCAAGATGCCCGAGGTGCCCGAGGGTTACGAGATCTCGCGCATCGACATGGTCGTGCGCCTGCGCAAGAAGCGCTGAGATTTGCTGAGATAAATCTGAGATCGTCGTGGCCGGGCTTGTCCCGGCCATTTTTCGTTTGCCCAGCCGTCCTGGACGACGCCTGCGGCGTCAATTCACCTGCTCGTCCGAGTACACGCCCCAGAGGCGCTCCTGCTGGATCCAGCCGTCAAAGCCGCTGCCGGTGACGTGACACCAGCCTGCGCTGCACTTCTTCACTTGCGTGACGACGCCGGCCTGGAGCTTGGCTGCGACCGCGCTGTCGGGATCGGGACGGTCGTAGATCGGCGCGAGGTCGTCCTTGTGCTTCATGGTGACGACCGCGGTACGGCGGCCCGACAGCAGCGAGTGATAGACCCAGCCCTCGGCGCCTTCGGAATCACGCACCCGGCGCCAGTTCTCGAATTCAGCAGTGATTTCCACCGGCAGGCCGGCGCGGGTATAGACCCAGGCCACGTCATTGTCCTTGGTCGGGCCGGCGCGAACGTTGACGTGATCCGACTTGAGGCTGACATAGCGCGGCACCGGCAGTCCGCTGGCGGTCTGGGGGGTGGTGTCCTTCGCCGAATGCGAGGGGCTGACCGAGGCGCTCAACCAGGTGCAAACGAGCGCCATCACCGAACAAAAACGCCCCAACGCCATCAACCCGTCTCCTGTCGAAGACCCGCCCGAGGCGGGTCCTCACCCCAAAATCCAAAACCCTGCCGCGTCAGCCCCTGTCCCGCCCCACGCGGGTGTTCCCCAGAAACGAGGTCCGCAAGCCCTGACCCGTGGTTCTTGTCTTGGCCCGGCCTTCTGCTAGAGAGGACGGACGCTTGAACAACCAGTTTGCCCCGATTTTCCGGCCGGAAATATCGGGAGAGCTTGAAGGAAACGCCGGGGACGACACGGCTAGGGCAGTGTCGAACAACCGGGTTAATGAGGCCTCAACGGCCAGCTTTTGGTGACAGAGGCGGGCTGCGACGCCTCATGAGGGCAGGACATGTCGGTGAAGAAAAAGCCCCTCGTCGTTGTGACGCGCAAGCTGCCGGACTCGGTCGAGACGCGCATGCGCGAGCTGTTCGACGCGCGGATCAATCTCGACGATACGCCGATGTCGGCCGAGCAGATCGCGGAAGCCGCGCGCACCGCCGACGTGCTGGTTCCGACCGTGACCGACCACATCAGTGCCGATGTCATCAATCAGCCAGACTGCAAGCTCCGCCTGATCGCCAATTTCGGCAATGGCGTGGACAATATCGACGTCGAAGCCGCGCATGCCCGCGGCATCACCGTCACCAACACGCCAAAAGTTCTGACCGAAGACACCGCCGATATGACCATGGCGCTGATCCTCGCCGTACCCAGGCGGATGATAGAAGGCGCTTCGATCCTGACGGAAGGAAAGCCGTGGGCAGGCTGGTCGCCGACCTGGATGCTCGGCCATCGCATCGGGGGAAAACGGCTCGGCATCATCGGCATGGGCCGCATCGGCCAGGCGGTGGCGCGCCGCGCCCGCGCCTTCGGCCTGCAGATCCACTATCACAACCGCCGCCCGGTCGCGCCGAAGATCGCCGAAGAGCTGGGCGCGACCTATTGGGAGAGCCTCGACCAGATGCTGGCGCGGATGGACATCATCTCGGTGAACTGTCCGCACACGCCGGCGACCTATCATTTGCTCTCGGCGCGGCGACTGAAGCTGATCCGGAAAGACGCCTACATCGTCAACACCGCTCGCGGCGAAGTGACCGACGAGGACACGCTGATAAAGCTGATCGAAGGCGGCGAGATCGGCGGCGCCGGCCTCGATGTCTACGAGCATGAGCCTGCGGTCAACCCAAAACTGGTGCGGCTCGCCAAGGCGGGCAAGGTGACACTGATGCCGCATATGGGCTCCGCCACCATCGAAGGCCGCGTCGAGATGGGCGAGAAGGTCATCATCAACATCCGCACCTTCCTCGATGCCCACAAGCCGCCGGATCGCGTGCTGCCGAGCATGCTCTAGGATCGATCCGTCTTGCGCTTCCGCCAACCTGCGACGAAATCGATGAAGGCCCGCAGCGCCGGCGGCACCTGGCGGCGGCTCGGATAGTAGAGGAACGGTCCGGGAAACGGCTCGCACCAGTCCTCCATGAGGCTGACCAGCGCGCCGGACTTCACGGCGTCATGGACGTAGCCATCGAGCGTTGCCCAGATGCCGGCGCCGTCGAGTACAGCGCGCATGGAAAGATTCATATTGGTCGAAATCAGCTTGGCCGGCGGATCCACCTTCACGATTTGGCCGGCCTTCTCGAATTCCCAATCGTGCATGACGCCGCTTGAGTAGCGTGCGCGGATGCAATCATGGTCGAGCAGGTCCCTCGGATGTTTCGGCCTGCCGCGGCGCGCGACGTAGTCGGGCGATGCGACGACAATATAGCGCTGCGAGCCGCTTAGCGGAATCGCCACCATGTCCTGCGCGAGATGTTCGCCATAGCGCACGCCGGCATCGTAGCCGGCGCTGACGATGTCGACGAAACCGCTCTCGGAGACGATGTCGAGATCGATTTGCGGATATGCTGCGAGGAACGGCCCCGCCATCGGCGCCAGCACGAGGTCGACCGCCGGCGGCGGCGCATTGATACGCAGGCGGCCCGAGGCGACCTCGCGCAGGCCCCGCACCAGATCCAAGGCATCGCCGACGTCGCGCAAGGCCGGTGCGACGCGCGATAGCAGCAGTTCGCCCGCCTCGGTCAGCGCGACACTGCGGGTGGTGCGGTTCATCAGGCGGACGCCGAGGCGCTCCTCCAGGTCCCGTAGTCGCTGGCTAAGGCTCGACACCGACACGCGAATATCCTGCGCCGCACGCCGGAAATTGCGGGTGCGGGCGACCGCCACGAAGACATCGAGATCGCGCAGGTCAGGCTCGGCCATTATTCGCCAGAATGAACAAGCTATTCTGGATTGTCCAGCTTATCGGGGCAATGGACCAAGGGCATATCTGGCCTCGTCACGCGGCGCATTCAGCCTGCCGCACCTTTCGAGGAGAGCCATCATGGAACAGCGCAAACTCGGTTCAACCGGCCCCACGGTTTCCGCCTTTGGGCTCGGCTGTATGGGCATGTCAGAGGTCTACGGCCCCGCCGATCGCGGCGAGGCCATCGCCACGGTCCATGCGGCACTCGATGCCGGCATCACGCTGCTGGATACCGGCGACTTCTACGCGATGGGCCACAACGAGATGTTGGTCCGCGAGGCGCTGAAGGATACTTCGCGCGACAAGGTCCAGATCAGCGTCAAATTCGGCGCGCTGCGCGGCCCGGCCGGCGAATTCGCCGGCATGGATTGCCGCCCCATAGCGATCAAGAATTTCCTGGCCTATTCGCTGCAACGTCTCGGCACCGAGTATATCGACATCTACCGCCCGGCCCGGCTCGATCCGAACGTACCGATCGAGGAGACGATCGGCGGCCTCGCCGAACTGGTGAAGGCCGGCTACATCAGGCATATCGGCCTGTCCGAGGTCGGCTCCGACACCATCCGCCGCGCGCATGCCGTGCACCCGATCGCCGACCTCCAGATCGAATACTCGCTGATCGAGCGCGGCATCGAACGCGATATCCTCAAGACCTGCCGCGAGCTCGGCATTGGCATCACGGCCTATGGCGTGCTGGCGCGTGGACTGATCAGCGGCCATTGGACGAAGGACAGCGGCAAGGCCGGCAAGGACTACCGGCTGATGACACCACGTTTCCAGGGCGCGAACCTCGACGCCAATCTCGCGCTGGTGGAGCAGCTTCGCGCGGTCGCGAACGACATCCGCGCAACGCCGGCACTGGTTGCGATCGCCTGGGTGGCGGCGCAGGGCCAGGAGATCGTACCGCTGGTCGGCGCGAGAACCCGCACCCGTCTGGCCGAAGCACTCGGCGCAACCAAGGTGACGCTGACACAGGCTCATCTCGCAGCGCTGGCAAAGGCATTTCCGCCGGATGTCGCCGCCGGCACGCGCTATGCGGCCGAACAGATGGCGCATCTCGACAGCGAGAAGCCGGCCACGCGGTAGCGGCGATCAGGTGCGATGAGCGCTGAGATCAGTGATGACGGGCCCATCGCCGTTGAGCGGATTGGCGGGATCGCGCCCATAGCGCAGCGTTTCGAAGCGCATCGCGCGCGCATCGATCATCAGGAGGCGGCCGATGAGGCCGTCGCCAAAGCCGACGATCTCGCGGATCGCCTCCAGCGCCATCATCGAGCCGAGCACGCCCGCCAGCGCCCCCATGACGCCGGCCTCCGCACAGGCCGGCACCGTGCCAGGCGGCGGCGCCTCGGGAAACAGGCAGCGATAGGTCGGATTGAATTCGCCCTGCTCGTTCATCTCATGTGCACGGATGGTGGTGAGCGAGCCGTCAAAGGTTCCGAGCGCCGCGGTGATCAGCGGCCGCTTTGCAAAGAAGCAGGCGTCCGAGACCAGATAGCGCGTTGAGAAATTATCGGAGCCGTCGAGCACGAGATCGTAATCGCCGATCAGGCCGAGTGCATTGTCGGCGTTGAGCCAGGTGGCGTGGCCGACGAACCGGACATGTGGATTGAGTGCCGCGATCCGCTCGGCCGCGCTTTCGACCTTGTGCCGGCCGATGTCGGGCGTCGTATGGATCACCTGTCGCTGGAGGTTGGACAGCGACACCACGTCGTCATCGACCACGCCGAGCGTGCCCACGCCGGCGGCGGCCAGATACATCAAGGCGGGCGCGCCGAGCCCGCCGGCGCCGATCACCAGCACCGAGGCCCGCTTCAGCGCAGCCTGTCCGGGACCGCCGACGTCGCGCAGCACGATATGACGGGCATAGCGTTCGAGTTCGTCCGGGCTCAGCATCGTCGTACGCCTCTCTACACCCTCGCTATCGACCCTCGCGGTGCGGAGCGCGGAACGCGCTCTCCGGACGATGCTTCGCATCGCCCGGCGAACCATGAAGGCCCGGATCTCGCCTGCGGCCATCCTTCGAGACGCCGCTTGCGCGGCTCCTTCAGGATGAGCGGCACCGTCTGAACCACCGCGAGATTGTTCGCGACCAACGAGATGTGCTTCAATGACATGGCGTTCAATGGGCTGGCTGGATTTGTCATGAGATCGATGCTTGCGGCAACACTGATGTTTGCGGCCGCCACAGGCGCGAACGCCCAGATGACGGCGCCACAGGTCCCCGGTACCAAGCCGAAGACGGTCCAAACCGTACCGACCCGGCCTCCCGCGATGCAGACTCCGTCGGCCACAATGGATGCCATGGCAAGAGCTGAGCGGCTGGCGCTTCAGTCAGACCTCGCCTGGGTCGGCCAGTATAATGGCGCCATCACCGGCGACGCCAGTGAGCGCATGGTCAATGCCATCAAGGAGTACCAGAAGGCCAAGGGCAGCAAGCCGACCGGCGTGCTCAATGCGCAGGAGCGCGCCGCGCTGGCTGAGGCGGCACGAAAGAAACAGGAGAGCGTCGGCTGGAAGATCGTGACCGAGCCGACCACCGGCGCCCGGCTCGGCATCCCCGGCAAGCTGGTGCCGCAGCAGGCGAGCGACGCCAGCGGCGCGAAATGGACTTCCCCGACCGGCACGGTTCAGGTGCTGCTCAGCCGCCGCCAGGAGGTGAATCCGACATCGGCGAGGCTCGCCGATCTGGAGAAGGAGCCGTCTGGGCGCAAGGTCGATTACACTGTGGTGAAGCCCGACTTCTTCGTGCTGTCGGGATTGCAGGGTCTGAAGAAGTTCTACGTCCGCGGCACCTTCAAAGGCGACGAGGTTCGCACCATGACGATCCTCTACGACCAGGCAGCCGAGAACGTTGTCGAGCCGGTCGTGATCGCGATGTCGAGCGCCTTCAATGCGTTTCCGTCGGGGCCGCAAGCCGCGCCGCCGCCGCGCAAGACCGTCGACTACGGCACCGGAATTGTCGTCAGCGATGATGGCGCGATCGTCGCCGACCGCCTCGTCACCGATGGCTGTCTCACCATCACGATCGGCGGCTATGGCAGTGCCGACCGTCTCGCCGAGGACAAGGAGCACGATCTGGCGCTCCTGCACGTCTACGGCGCACGCGGCCTGAAGCCGCTCAGCCTCGCCGGCGACGCAGCGAAGGCGAGTGCGGATGTCATCGGCATCGCCGATCCACAGAGCCAGGGCGGCGCCACCGGCGTGTCGAGCCTCAAGGCTGCGCTGGCACCGGTGACAAACAGCAATTCCGCGCTGTCGCCTCCGCCGGCGCTCGGCTTCTCCGGCAGCCCGGCCATCGGCGCCGACGGCAGGTTTGCGGGCATCGCGCTGCTGAAGCCGGCGACGGTCGCGGGTCCCGCCACATCGGTGCCGGCGTCACAGGGGGTGATGATCGCCGCCGAGACGGTGCGCGATTTCCTCAAGGCGAACGGTGTTGCGGCGAATGGCACATCGACGGATGCGAAAGCCGCGGTCGTACGCGTGATCTGCGTGCGGAAGTAGGGTGCTGCAAGCATCTCCATTCTCGTGTCCCAGGCGTTGATGGCAGTTGGTGAGACCGATGTAGCCGCGAGCTCCCGACCCTCTCCCGCAAAGCTTGCAGGAGAGGGAGCGCACCACACCTCGATCAGCATGGCCGAGTTATTTCTGACATTTCGGGCACCAGAAGGTCGACCGGCCATTCTGCGTAAACCGCTTGATCGTGCCGCCGCAGCGAGGCATCGTGCATTTCTCGCCTTCGCGGTCGTAGACCTTGAAGGAGTGCTGGAAATAGCCGAGCTCGCCCGAGGTCTGGCGATGGTCCCGCAAGCTCGAGCCCCCGGCCTTGATCGCATCGTTCAGCACGGTGTGGATCGCGCCGACCAGGCGCTTGGCATGGTCCGTCGGCTCACCCTTCTTGGTCGATAGCGTCGCGGCGATCCGGCGCGGCGAAAGGTGCGAGCGATGCAGCGCTTCGCAGACATAGATGTTGCCGAGCCCCGCCACCACACGCTGGTCGAGCAGCGCCGCCTTCAAGCTCGTGGTCTTGCCGGCACAGGACTGCGCCAGCATCGCGGCATCGAACTCGTTGCCGAGCGGCTCGGGACCGAGTCCGCGCAGCAGCGGCTCTTCATCAAGCGCATCGCGCGCGATCACTTTCATGTAACCGAAGCGGCGCGGGTCGTTGAAGACGATGTCCGCTCCGGAGGACATCCGAAACAGCACGTGGTCGTGCGCGGAATCCTTGGCTCGCGGATAGTGAAACTCGCCAGGCTGCGCGTCGTTGTCCGGTCTGATGACACGAAACGAACCCGACATGCCCAGATGCATCAAGAGCACGTCGCCGGAGGCGAGATCGGCCATGAGATATTTTGCGCGGCGGCCGAGGCCGGTGACGACCTGCCCCTTGAGCCGCGCGACGAAGTCCGGCTGGAACGGAAAGCGCAAATCCGCCCGCCGGGCCTCCGCCTTGAGGATTTTCGCTCCCTCCATGACGGGCTGAAGGCCGCGGCGGACGGTCTCGACTTCGGGCAATTCAGGCATGGTCGGGCATTCACCTTATGAGAGCGGTGTGATAGCGCCATTGCGGCGGGCGCGCTATGGTCCGCCAGTGGAGTAGAGTAATGGATCGGCCGGGCGAAACCACGCATTTTGGCTTCAGGGACGTGCCCTTAGGGGACAAGCAGACGCTGGTGAACGACGTGTTTCACAGCGTGGCCGCGCGCTATGATCTGATGAACGATCTGATGTCCGGTGGCCTGCACCGGGTCTGGAAGGACATCATGATCAACGCGCTCGACCCGCCGAGGAGCGATCGGCCGTTCGCGCTGCTCGACGTCGCCGGCGGCACCGGCGACATCTCGTTCCGCGCCGCCAAGGCGGCAGGCGCTGGCTTCCACGCCACTGTCTGCGACATCAACACCGACATGCTGGCCGTCGGCCGCGAGCGCGCCGCCAAGCGGCATCTCGAGACTCAGGTCGATTTTGTTGAGGGCAACGCCGAAGCACTCGCCTTTGCCGATCGCAGCTTCGACGCATACACGATCGCTTTCGGCATCCGCAACGTGCCGCGGATCGATCTGGCGCTGCGCGAGGCCTATCGGGTGCTGAAGCCGGGCAGCCGCTTCCTATGCCTGGAATTCTCGACCGTCGAAATGCCCGGGCTCGATCGTCTCTATGACTTGTTCTCGTTCAAGGTGATCCCGCCGCTTGGCCGCATGGTCACGGGCGACGCCGAGTCCTACCAGTACCTGGTCGAATCGATCCGCAAGTTTCCAAAGCCCGGCGCCTTCGCCGACATGATCCGCGACGCCGGCTTTTCTCGCGTCAGCTGGCAGACACTCACCGGGGGTATCGTCGCACTGCATTCAGGCTGGCGTTTGTGATCTCTGCCATCACCCACATTTCGCGCCTGATCCGCGCCGCGTTCGTGTTCGCGCGCGAGGGCGTGTTCGGTTCGGTCGATCCGAGCCTGGTGCCGCCGCCCGGGCAACTCGCGCTGAAGCTTGCGCGCCTGATCGAGCGGCGCGGCGTCAAGCACGGCCCGCGAATATCGCGCGCCCTCACCCGAATGGGCCCGGCCTATCTCAAGCTCGGGCAGTTCCTGGCAACGCGCCCCGACGTCGTCGGCGTCATCATCGCGCGCGACCTCGAAAGCCTCCAGGACCGCCTGCCGCCGTTTTCGCAAGCCGAAGCGGAAGCCACGATCACGATATCGCTGGAACGGCCGCTGAAGGATGTGTTTGCAAGCTTCGGCCCGCCGGTCGCCGCCGCCTCGATCGCACAGGTGCATCGCGGCGAGGTCTTGCGGGGCGGCATCCGTAGGCCGGTGGCGATCAAGGTGCTCCGGCCCAATGTCGCCGCACGTTTCCGCCGCGACCTCTCCGACTTTTTCTTCGTCGCGCACAAGGCCGAAGCCTATTCGGCCGAGGCGCGGCGCCTGCGCCTCGTCGAAGTCATCAACACCATGTCGCGCTCGGTCGCGATGGAGATGGACCTCCGGCTCGAAGCCGCCGCGCTGTCGGAGATGGCGGAGAACACGCGCGACGATCCTGATTTTCGCGTGCCGGCCGTCGACTGGGACCGCACCACACACAACGTGCTGACGCTGGAGTGGATCGACGGCATCGCGCTGAACGATCACAAGCGCCTTGCGGAGGCGCAGGTCGACCTGCCCGATCTCGGCCGCAAGGTGATCCAAAGCTTTTTGCGGCACGCGCTGCGCGACGGCTTCTTCCACGCCGACATGCATCCGGGCAATCTGTTCCTGGACGATGCCGGCCGTCTCGTCGCAGTCGATTTCGGCATCATGGGCCGGCTCGGCATGAAGGAGCGGCGCTTCCTCGCCGAGATCCTGCTCGGCTTCATCACCCGCGATTATCGCCGCGTCGCCGAGGTGCATTTCGAGGCCGGCTATGTGCCCGCGCATCATTCGGTCGAGAACTTCGCGCAAGCGATCCGCGCCATCGGTGAGCCGATCCACAACCGCACCGCCGAGGAAATCTCGATGGCGCGGCTGCTGACGCTGCTGCTCGAGGTCACCGGCCTGTTCGACATGACGACGCGGCCCGAGCTGATCCTGCTTCAGAAGACCATGGTCGTGGTCGAGGGGGTGGCGCGGGCTTTCGATCCCAAGCTGGATATCTGGAAGATTGCCGACCCCGTGGTGCGCGAATGGATCGAGCGCAACCTCGGTCCGATCGGCCGGGTCCAGGGCGCGCTGGCGGGCACCGGGGACATTGCGCGGGTGCTGATGCGGCTGCCGGAGATCGCCGAGCGGTCGGTGAAGGTGCTGGAGCAGCTCGAGACCATGACGCGGGACGGCATAAGGCTGTCGCCGGAGAGCATCGCGGCGATGGGCCGCAGCGAGGGCCGCAAGAACCGCTGGCGCACCGTGGCGCTCTGGATCATCGCCGCGACCTTCATCGGCATCCTGATCGCCGTCCGGAATCTATGATTGCACTGCAATCACACGAATGATAGCATCGCGATCATTCCGTGTTGGAGGGCGTCATGGCAAGCCTGACCATCCGCAAGCTCGACGATGCCGTCAAAACCTATCTCCGGCTGCGCTCGGCCAAGAACCGCAGGTCGGTCGAGGAAGAGGTCCGGGTCATCCTGCGGGAGCTGATCGAGGGCCGCGAGGAGCCGCTGACGCCGTTTGCGGTCCCACCTGCGGCATCCTCCTCAGCTCCGACACCACAACGTACCAGCGCCGTTCCCGAAGCCAGCGTCACCCTGATCATCGGCGGCGGTATCGCGGCCTATAAATCGCTCGACCTGATCCGCCGGCTGAAGGAACGCCGCGTCGAGGTTCGCTGCGTGCTGACCAAGGCGGCGCAGCAATTCGTCACGCCGCTGGCGGTGAGCGCGCTGTCGCATGAGCGCGTCTACACCGACCTGTTCGACCCGCAGAGCGAGTTCGACGCCGGCCATATACGGCTGGCGCGCGACTGCGACCTGATCGTGGTGGCGCCGGCAACCGCCGATCTCCTGGCCAAGCTGGCAAACGGTCATGCCGATGATCTCGCCAGCGCCATCCTGCTCGCCACCAATCGCAAGGTGTTGCTGGCGCCGGCGATGAATCCGCTGATGTGGAACAACGCGGCGACACGCCGCAACGTCGCGCAGCTTCAGCGCGACGGTGCGGTGTTGATCGGACCCAATTCCGGCGAGATGGCGGAAGCCGGCGAGGCTGGCATCGGCCGCATGTCGGAAGCCATCGAGATCGCCAATGCCGCCGAGCGGCTGCTGCGGCCGCCGGTGCCGCGCCCGCTCGCCGGCAAGCGCGTGCTCATCACCGCAGGTCCCACGCATGAGCCGATCGATCCGGTGCGCTACATCGCCAACCGCTCCTCCGGCAAGCAGGGCTTTGCCATTGCCGCCGCCGCGCAGGCCGCGGGCGCCGAGGTGATCTTGGTCAGCGGTCCGGTCGACCTCGACGATCCCCAGGGCGTGACGGTGAAGCATGTGGAATCGGCACGGCAGATGCTGGGGCAGGTGCAGGCGGCGCTTCCCGTCGACGTCGCGATCTTCGCCGCCGCGGTCGCCGACTGGCGCGTCGCCAACGAGGGCGAACAGAAGCTGAAGAAGACCTCGGCCGGCATGCCACCGCTTCAGCTCATCGAAAACCCCGACATTCTCGCCACCATCGCCAAGCTGGCCGACAAGCGCCCGCCGCTGGTGATCGGCTTTGCCGCCGAGACCGAGCATCTCATCGACAACGCCAAATCAAAACTTGCCCGCAAGGGTTGCGACTGGATCGTCGCCAACGACGTCTCGCCGGCCACCGGCGTGATGGGCGGCGATCGCAACACCGTGCACCTGATCAGCCGCAAGAATGGCGCGAAGGACGGCGAGTTTGCAGTTGATTCTTGGCCGGTGATGACCAAGGAACAGGTCGCCATCGAACTGGTCGCGCATGTCGCAAGGACCGTGACCGACAAATCCCGGGAGCCGGCATCTTGAGCACGAAAGTCACGGTCGAACTGCAACGCCTCGCGCATGCCGATAGCCTGCCGCTGCCGGCCTATCAGACCGCCGAGGCCGCCGGCCTCGACCTGATGGCTGCGGTTCCGGACAGCGAGCCCTTGACGCTCGCGCCCGGTCAATATGCGCCGGTACCGACGGGCCTCGCGATCGCCTTGCCGGCCGGGCACGAGGCGCAGGTGCGGCCGCGCTCGGGGCTTGCGGCCAAGCACGGCGTCACCGTGCTGAACTCGCCCGGCACGATCGACGCGGACTATCGCGGCGAGATCAAGGTGATCCTGATCAATCATGGCCAGGCCCCCTTCGTGATCAAGCGCGGCGAGCGCATCGCCCAAATGGTGATCGCGCCCGTAGTGCAGGCCGCGCTGGTTCCCGTGGCGACCTTGTCGACGACCGATCGTGGCGCCGGCGGCTTCGGCTCGACCGGCCGCTAAGGCACGATAGCTCCGGCCGAATCACCCGAAGAACTACGTGCGTTGGAACAACGTGCCCGGCATTTTTGGGGGGCCGCCTTTGCGTTCACGATCTGGACTCTTACCGGCGGAGTCACGGTGAGGGTATTGTCTTTTGATTCGCGCGCGACGGGGGTCGCCGCGCGCAAATCCGTGCGATCTTGGGGCAACTATGTCAGGCGTGATCGTGTCGATGCGTCGGACGCTGCTGTCGTGCACATCGTTGGTGCGCAACGGCTTGTTGGGAGGCGCTTTGGCGGCGCTGCTGCCGGCTGCGCCGGCTGAGGCCGCCGACCTCGTCGACACTCTCTCCATCATGCTGGATTTCAACCGGCAGGAACTCGCGGTGCTCGCCACTGCGCTGGCCCTGCTCGGCTTCTCGGTGATGGCCGCGATCCTGTTGATGCGCACGCGCGTGCGCACGGCGAAGAACGAGGCGCGGCTGCGCGCGCGAATCGGGGAACTGCAACTTCAGGCCGATCGCTTCGGCGCCCTGCTGTTCGCCGAGCCGCAGATCCTGATCTCCTGGGCGGCCGGCGACAATCGCGCGCAGATTTCCGGTGACATCTCCATGGTGCTGCCGCGCGATTCCTCGCCGCAACGCGTGCTCGCATTCGGAACCTGGCTGCCGCCGGAACCCGCGCTCCAGATGGATCATGCGGTCGATGCGCTGCGCGAGCGCGGCGATGGGTTCCAGCTGACGCTGACGACTGCGCATGGCCACACGCTCGAGGCCATCGGCCGCGCCATCGGCGGCCAGGCCATTGTGCGGATTCGCGAACTCTCCGGGCTCCGGCGCGATCTGGCCGAGACCAATCTGCGCTACAAAGCGCTCTCCGACGAGACCGAGATGCTGCGCGGCTTCGCCGCCGCAGCACCCTGGCCGATCTGGGCCAAGGGGGAGAATGGCGCACTGACCTACGCCAACCCCGCCTATGTCCGAGCGACTGAGGCGAACAGCATCATCGATGCCCAGGAGCGCAAGCTCGAGCTGCTCGACAGCGCCAACCGCACCGCGATGGACCGAGGGCTGAAGGACGCCGCCAATTTCACCTCGCGGCTGCCGATCGTGATCGGTGGTGAGCGGCGCATGTATGACGTGCGCGCGGTCAATGTCGGCAGCGGCAGTGTCGGCGTCGCCATCGATGCCAGCGAGGCAGACGCGCTGAGCTCGGCCCTCGTACGCATGGCGGAAGCGCATCGCCGCACACTGGACCAGCTCTCCTCGGGCGTTGCCGTATTCGATGGCCAGCGGCGCCTCGCCTTCTACAACGATTCCTATCGGCGGCTGTGGGACCTCGACCGCACCTTCCTCGACGCCAACCCTGATGATTCCAGTGTGCTCGACCAGCTCCGCGCCGCGCGCAAATTGCCGGAGCAGCCGGACTTCCGCGCCTGGAAGGCCAAGCTGCACGAAGCCTATCGCGCGGTCGAGACCGCCAAGGACACCTGGTACCTTCCCGACGGCCGCGCGCTTTCCGTCGTCACCACGCCGAATCCCGAAGGCGGCGTCACCTATCTGTTCGACGATGTCACCGAGAGCCTCGAGCTCGCCCGCCGCTTCGACGGCATGATCCGGGTTCAGCGCGAGACGCTGGACAGCCTCGCGGAAGGCGTCGCGGTGTTCGGCAGCAACGGCAAGGCGCAGCTGTTCAACCCGGCCTTTGTCCGGATGTGGAAGCTGTCCAGCGATGCCATGCGCGACGAACCGCACATCCAGACGGTCGAAGGCTGGTGTCATCAGCTCTACGATGATCCCGTGGTCTGGCGCCAGATCCGCGAAGCCATCACCTCGATCGAGAACCGCGCCGACGTGCCGCTGAAGCTGGAACGCAAGGACGGCAGCGTGCTCGATGGCATGATCCGCCCGCTGCATGACGGCGCGACCATGTTGACGTTCCAGGACATCACCGACACCGAGAATGTCGAACGCGCGCTGCGCGAGCGCAACGAGGCGTTGGAGGCCGCCGACCAGATGAAGGTGGATTTCGTCCACCACGTCTCCTACGAGCTGCGCTCTCCCCTTACCACCATCATCGGCTTCGCGCATTTCCTCAGCGATCCCTCGACCGGACCGCTGACCCCGAAGCAGGCCGAATATCTCGACTACGTCACCAAATCGACCAATGCGCTGCTGGCGCTGACCAACAACATCCTCGATCTCGCCACCATCGACGCCGGCGCGATGAAGCTGGAACTCGGCCCGGTCGACGTCAGCAAGGCCATCGAGCTCGCGGCCGAGGGTATCCAGGACCGCCTCGCCACTGACCGCATCCGCCTCAAGGTCGAGATCGCGCCCGACATCGGCAGCTTCATCGGCGACGAGAAGCGCGTGGTGCAGGTGCTCTATAACCTCCTTGCCAACGCAGTCGGGTTTTCTCCACAGGATTCCACCGTCGGCATCAGCGCACGCCGCACCGAGCGCAGCGTGGTCTTCACCGTGACAGATTCAGGGCCTGGAATACCTGCCGACATGAAGGACAAGGTGTTCAACTGGTTCGAAAGCCGCTCGCAGGGCTCGCGTCACCGCGGCGCCGGGCTCGGCCTGTCGCTGGTGCGCTCCTTCGTCGAGCTGCATGGCGGCAAAGTACGGGTGGACTCGATCGTCGGCCGGGGCACGGTCGTGATCTGCGACTTCCCGACCGACCAGGCGGCGCATCGCGACGCCGCCGAATGACCGAAGCAACCACATTCTCCGTCGCGCTCCACAACGAGACGGCTACCGCGCAATTGATGGCCGACCTCGCGCTGCTGGTCGGCCCCGGCGACGCCGTCACGCTCACTGGCGATCTCGGGGCCGGCAAGACCGCAGCCGCGCGCGCCCTGATCCGCTATCTCGCCGGTGACGAGACGCTGGAAGTTCCGAGCCCGACCTTCACGCTGGTGCAGGGCTACGAGCTGCCACCCTTCCCGGTGATGCATGCTGACCTCTACCGCGTCGAGGACGAGAGCGAGCTCGAGGAGATCGGGCTGTCGCCGCTGCCGGACGCAACCCTCGTTCTGATCGAATGGCCAGAGCGTGCGCCGTCGGCGATGCCCGAAGACCGCATCGACATCGCGCTGACGCACCGGCCGGCGCTGGGCTCGAATGCGCGCGCGGCCGACATCACCGGTTACGGCAAGGGCGCCGCGCAAGTCGTGCGACTGAAGGCCCTGCGCGAATTCCTCGACGCCTCCGGCTATCTCGACGCGACGCGTCGGCGCATGGCCGGCGATGCCTCGACCCGCTCCTATGCGCGGCTGCTGCGCGACGGCGAGACCGTCATTCTCATGAACTTTCCGCAGCGCCCCGACGGCGCCGCCCTTTATGACGGAAAGTCCTACAGCGCCGCAGTGCATCTCGCCGAAAATGTAAAGCCCTTCGTCGCCATCGACGAAGGCCTGCGTGCACAGGGAATCTCTGCGCCCGCGATCCACCATTCGGATCTCGACCACGGCTTTCTGATCACCGAAGATTTCGGCAGCGAAGGCGTGATCGAAGGCGATCCGCCGCGCCCGATTCCCGAACGCTATGAGGCTGCGATCGATGTGCTGGCCATGCTGCACGGCAGGACGCTGCCGGAAACCTTACCGCTCGCCGGCCAGAGCTACGAGATACCGGTCTTCGACGCCGAGGCGCTGCTGATCGAGATCGGCCTGATGCCGGAATGGTATCTGCCCGATCGCAATGCTCCGCTCAGCCAAGAGGCGCGCGCCGAGTTTCTCGCGATGTGGCGCGAGCTGCTGAAGAAGCCCTTGGCGGCGCCGCGGACGTGGATCATCCGCGACTACCACTCGCCCAATCTGATCTGGCTTGGGAATCGCAGCGGCATCGAACGCGTCGGCGTGATCGATTTCCAGGACACCGTGCTTGGACCGAAATCCTACGATGTGGTGTCGTTGCTCCAGGACGCCCGCATCGACGTGCCCGAAAGCCTCGAGCTGACGCTGCTGTCGCGCTATATCAAGGCACGCCGCGCCAGCGACGCAAGCTTCGACGCCGCCGGCTTCGCCGAGCTCTACGCCATCATGTCGGCGCAGCGGAATACCCGCCTGCTCGGCACCTTCGCCCGGCTGAATCGCCGCGATGGCAAGCCGCATTATCTGCGTCACCAGCCGCGGATCTGGACCTATCTCCAACGCTCGCTGGCGCATCCCGCGCTCGGCTCTTTGCGCGACTGGTATCTCGCCAACGTCCCGCCGCCGCAACCCTGATCCGGGCCCGATTTACCAGCCGTTAGCCAAGATGTCGCTATTCTGGCCGCGAGGCAGCCGGATCGTTACGGGGCTGGAGCAAGGGCAGATGACGGCGAAAGCGGATCAGCGCGGCAATAACCGGGTCGTTTTCGAGCGCGGGGTTCCGGCCCAGATGATGGGCATCGACGGCACCTGGCGGCGTGACTGCACCATGGAGGACGTTTCCGACACCGGCGCCAAGCTGACCATCGACGGCTCGGTCGAAGGCCTCCATCTGAAGGAATTTTTTCTCCTGCTGTCGTCCACCGGACTTGCGTACCGGCGCTGCGAGCTGGCTTGGGTCAATGGCGACCAGATCGGCGTCAATTTCCTCAAGCTCGGCGACAAGAAGAAAAAGGTGCGCTCCACCGCCATCGGGGCGTGACGGCAACACCCGTCGTACAACCGTCACGGCGGGCGATTAAGGCGGTTGGGATGCGGTGCGGCTGGCCGAGGCTCATGCTAGGATTGCCGCGAAAGCGAAATCAAGGGATTTGAGAAAGCGAAGAATGTCCGTCAAACCGAGCAAAGCCATGGTGCTTGCCGCAGGGTTGGGCCTGCGCATGCGTCCGCTGACGGACAAGATGCCGAAGCCGATGGTGCCGGTGGCCGGCCAGCCGCTGCTCGACCACGTGCTCGACAAGCTCGGCCATGCCGGCGTGACCGAGGCGGTGGTCAACGTGCACTATCTGCCGGACCAGATCATCAATCACACCGCATCGCGCCAGCATCCGCGCGTGACCATCTCCGACGAACGCGACCAAGTGCTCGGCACCGGCGGCGGCGTCGTGAAGGCGCTGCCGCTGCTCGGCGACGCGCCGTTCTTCCACGTCAATTCCGACACGCTGTGGATCGACGGCGTGCGCTCGAACCTGACGCGGCTTGCGGAAAACTTCGACCCCGCGCGCATGGACATTCTGCTGCTGATGGCGCCGACCGCGACCAGCATCGGCTATAGCGGCCGCGGCGATTACGGCATGCTGCCCGACGGGGCCTTGCGCAAGCGCAAGGAAAAGGAGGTCGTTCCGTTCGTCTATGCCGGCGCCGCGATCATGTCGCCCGCGATCTTTGCCGATGCGCCCAGGGGCGAGTTCTCGCTGACAAGAATGTTCGATCGCGCCAACGAGCAGGAGCGGCTGTTCGGCCTGCGGCTCGACGGCGTCTGGATGCATGTCGGCACGCCTGATGCGGTGCATGCGGCTGAAGAGGCGTTTCTGGAGAGCGTGGCGTAGGGACTTAGCCACTTGCACCGCTGTCATGCCCCGCGAAGGCGGGGCATCCAGTACGCGGCGGCGGCGAGGTGCTTGCAACTGGCGTTTCTGGAATACTGTCATCATCCGCTGTCGCGGATGATGACACTGTCTTGGTCCAGCGAACAGCGGGGAAGATCCTCACCGGACCCATGACCATTTGACCTTGTCTGCTTATATTGGCGCCTGATCGAATCAGGCAGCCCATGCGCGTTTTCAGCGTTCCCATCTCAGTTCCGTTCCTGCGCACGGTCGTCGCGAGCCTGCTCGACGGCCGGCTGGTCGATGGCTTCGAGGCGCGCAAGGAACCGGCGCGTCTTGCGGATGCGACTCTGTACCTGCCGACCCGACGCGCGATGCGCGTGGTCCGCGAGATCTTCCTCGACGAGATGAAGGCGGATGCTGTGGTGCTGCCGCGCATCGTCGCACTCGGCGACATCGACGAGGACGAGCTCGCCTTTGCCGACGAGGGCGAACAGTTCTCCGGCGCGACGCCGCTCGACATTCCGCCCCGGCTCGGCGAGCTCGAACGGCGGCTGACACTGGCGCAACTGGTGGCGGCCTGGGCCAAGCGCCCGGTGCTGTCCCCGCTGGTGGTCGGCGGCCCCGCCTCGACGCTTGCATTGGCGTCCGATCTTGCACGGCTGATCGACGACATGGTGACGCGCGGTGTCGACTGGAGTGCGCTCGATGGGCTCGTGCCTGATAATCTCGACCGCTACTGGCAGCACTCGCTCGAATTCTTGCGCATCGCGCGCGTTGCCTGGCCCGGCCACCTCGCCGAGATCAAACGGATCGAGCCGGCGGCACGGCGCGATCTCCTCATCGCGGCGGAAGCCAGGCGGCTGACCGCGCATCCGAACGGGCCGGTGATCGCGGCTGGTTCAACCGGCTCGATGCCGGCCACCGCTAAATTCCTCCATGCGGTCGCATTGCTGCCGCATGGCGCCGTGGTTCTGCCGGGCCTCGACACCGATCTCGACGAGGACGCCTGGCGCACCATCGGCGGCGTGCGCGATGCGCTCGGCAAGTTCGCCGAGCATCCGGCGTCGAACCATCCGCAATATGCCATGCATGCGCTGTTGCAGCGTTTTGGCATCAAGCGCAGCGACGTCGACATTCTCCAGCCGCCGGCAGAAGGCGGGCGCGATCTGCTCGCATCGGAATCGATGCGGCCCTCGGCCAAGACGGAAGTTTGGCATGACCGGCTGAAGCAGCCGGATGTCGCCGCAAAGATCGCTGGCGGCATGAAGAACCTGGCGGTCGTGGAAGCCCCCAACCCCGAAATGGAAGCCCTCGCGATCGCCATCGCGATGCGCGAGGCGCGGCATCTCGACAAATCGGCGGCGCTGGTGACGCCCGATCGCGCGCTGGCGCGGCGGGTAATGGCTGCGCTGACCCGATGGGACCTCGCCTTCGACGATTCCGGCGGCGACGTGTTGATGGAAACGTCGGCCGGTGTCTTTGCCCGCCTCGCAGCAGAGGTCGCGACCAAGGGCCTGGAGCCGCCGACGCTCCTGGCGATGCTGAAACATCCGCTGTGCCGGCTCGGCCGGCTACCTGGCGCATGGAAGGCGGCGATCGAGGGACTCGAGCTCGCGGTCTTGCGCGGCACACGCCCACCCGCCGGCACGGCCGGCCTGTTGCGCGAATTCAACCGCTTTCGCGACGAGCTGGCAAAGCTGTGGCGCGGCGAAGTCTCCGGACTCCATCGCGCGGAGCCCCGCGCGCGGCTCAAGGCGGAGGATCTCGATCGCATCCAGGCGCTGATCGATGCTTTGCGACACGCATTGGCGTCGATCGAGAGCCTGGCCTCATCAAAATCTTATGACTTCGCCGAGCTCGCGCACCGGCATCGCGAAATCCTGATCGAGCTGTCGCGCGACGAGCAGGGCATTCCGCTCGCCTTCGAGAATCGCGAGGGCCTCGCCCTCGCCAGCGCCTTCGACGATCTGCTGCGCGGCGGAACGACCAGCGGGTTGATTGTGCCGTTGCCTGACTATCCTGATGTCTTCCAGACCGCGTTCGCCGACCGCGCGGTGCGGCGGCGGGATAGGCCGGGCGCGCGGCTGCAGATCTACGGCCCCCTGGAATCGCGCCTGATGCAGGCCGACCGCATCATCGTCGGCGGTCTGATCGAGGGCGTCTGGCCACCGGCACCACGCATCGATCCCTGGCTGAGCCGGCCGATGCGGCACGAGCTCGGTCTCGATCTGCCGGAGCGCCGCATCGGCCTCTCCGCGCATGATTTCGCACAGTTGCTCGGCGCCGACGAGGTGATCCTCACCCATTCCGCCAAGGCCGGCGGCGCGCCGGCGGTGGCGTCGCGCTTCCTGCACCGGTTAGAGGCGGTTGCGGGCGACCATCATTGGAAGGCGGCAGTTCGCGCCGGCGAGAAATACGTGCAGTTCGCCGGCGCAATGGACCAGCCCGACGAGGTCAGGCCGATCAAGCAGCCGGAGCCGCGACCGCCGCGCGCGACGCGGCCGCTTAAGATGTCCGTCACCGAGATCGAAGACTGGCTGCGCGATCCCTACACGATCTACGCCAAGCGCATCTTGCGATTAGATGCGCTCGATCCCGTCGACATGCCGCTCTCGGCTGCCGACCGCGGCTCGGCGATCCATGGCGCGCTCGGCGAGTTCACGGAAACCTATGCGGCACGCCTGCCCGACGATCCCGCGCGCGTGCTGCGCGCGATTGGCGAAAAACATTTTGCCCCGCTGATGGAGCGGCCCGAGGCGCGGGCGCTGTGGTGGCCGCGTTTCCAGCGCATCGCGCGCTGGTTCGGCGAATGGGAGATGGCGCGGCGCGACGCGATCGAGACCATCACGGCAGAGACCCACGGCGAGATCTCGATCACGCTCGACAACGCGCGCAGCTTCCGCCTCTCCGCGCGCGCGGACCGCATCGAACGGCGCCAGGGCGGCCGCTATGCCATCCTCGATTACAAGACCGGGCAGCCGCCCACCGGCAAGCAGGTCCGCATGGGCCTGTCGCCCCAGCTCACGCTGGAAGCTGCGATCCTGCGCGAGGGAGGC
This sequence comes from Bradyrhizobium sp. 137, assembly GCF_023074095.1. Taxonomy (NCBI): domain Bacteria; kingdom Pseudomonadati; phylum Pseudomonadota; class Alphaproteobacteria; order Hyphomicrobiales; family Nitrobacteraceae; genus Bradyrhizobium; species Bradyrhizobium sp. 137. Next base: position 214,155 of record NZ_JADPKU010000099.1, on the reverse strand, counting down.
TTCCCCGACATCGAGGCCGGCGCGTCCGTGAGCCAGCTCGTCTATGTCCGCCTCAGCGGCAACAATCCACCGGGCGAGGAGCGCGTTCTCGAGCTCAAGTTCAAGCCAGGCGACGAGCCGCAACCACCGGACACCGCGGCGGCCGAGGCGCGCGCCAAATTGGAGGCGCTGATCCGCGCCTTCGAGGACGAGAACCAGGCCTATACCTCGCTGAACCTGCCGATGTGGGCGAACCGCTACGGCACCTATGACGATCTCGCCCGGATCAAGGAATGGTCGGCGGCCGGCGGATTGGGGATCGAGGAATGGTGAAGGCACCGCGCCCCATCCCCGACGAGGTGCGCGCGCGGCAGGCGCGTGCATCCGATCCGACCGCATCGGCTTTCGTGTCGGCCAACGCCGGCTCGGGCAAGACGCATGTGCTGGTGCAGCGGGTCATCCGTCTGCTGCTCGCGGGCGTCCCGCCGGAAAAGATCCTCTGCATCACCTTCACCAAGGCCGCGGCCGCCAACATGGCCGAGCGCGTGTTCACCACGCTCGGTCATTGGGTGACGCTGGACGACGCTGCGCTCGACGCAGCCATTCGCGCGGTCGGCATCCCGCATCCCAGTGCAAAGCTGCGGCGCGAGGCGCGAAAGCTGTTCGCCTGCGCGCTGGAAACGCCGGGCGGGCTGAAGGTGCAAACGATTCACGCGCTGTGCACGCGCCTGCTCCAGCAGTTCCCGTTCGAAGCCAACGTGCCGGCACGCTTCGCCGTGATCGACGAGCGCGACCAGACCGACATGATGGAACGCGCCAATCTGAAGGTGCTGCTGGAGGCCGCGCGTGATCCCGAGAGCGTCACCGGCCGCGCGCTGTTGACGGCGATGGCGAGCGCCGCCGACGTCACCTTCAAGGAGGTCGTACGCGAGGCGTGCCTCAGCCGCGATCATTTCATGGCCTGGACCGACCAAGCTGGCGATGCCGGAGCGGCGGTCGAACAGATGGCGGCTGTGCTGGGCGTCGACGCGGGCGACCAGATCGAGGATGTCGAGACGGAGATTCTCGACGGCCCTTTCCTGCCGCGGTCGCGCTGGGACGACATCGCGCTTGCGCTGGAGGACGGCAGCAAGTCGGACAAGGACCAGGCCGGCCGGCTCCGCGAAGCAAAAGTTTTTTCCGGCAGCGCGCAGGTCGATGCCTATCTCTGCGTCTTCCTTACCGACGACAAGCTGCCGCGCAAGGTGGTGCTGACCAAGAAGCTTTGCGATCACAACCCGTCCGTGGCCCGCCTGTTCGAGGCCGAGGCGCAGCGGCTCGGTGGGCTGATCGAGAAGCGCCGCGCGGTGACCATGCGCGACCGCACCGCGGCCCTGCTACATATCGCGACCGCTGCTGCCCAAAACTACCGCCGCGAGAAGCAGGAGCGCGGCCTGCTCGACTACGACGACCTCATCGACAAGACCCTGGCGATGCTGGACCGCGTCTCCGCGGGCTGGGTGCATTACAAGCTCGATCGCGGCGTCGATCACGTCTTGATCGACGAGGCCCAGGACACCAGCCCGCGGCAATGGGACATCGTCGCGCACATCATCTCCGAGTTCACCGCAGGCGAAGGCGCGCGCGAGGGGCTGAACCGCACCATCTTCGCCGTCGGCGACGAGAAGCAATCGATCTTCTCGTTCCAGGGCGCGGCTCCCCACGAATTCGATGCCCGACGGCGCGAGCTGCACCGCAAGTTCACCGCGGCCGGGCTGAAATTCGACCCGGTCGCCTTCACCTATTCGTTTCGCTCGGGCGCCACGATCCTGCACTCGGTCGATCACGTCTTCCGCGATCCCCAGATCTACAAGAGCATCCATTCGGTCGAGATCGGCCACCCCCTGCACAACGCCCTCGCCGATGCAGGGCCGAGCGTGATCGAGCTGTGGGATCTCGCGGAGGCCGACGATCGGCAGGACATCGAAGGCTGGCGCGCCCCCTTCGACGGCGTCGCCGTCACCAGCCCCGAAGTAAAGCTCGCGCACCGCATCCAGGCCGAAATCAAGCGGCTGGTCGAGAGCGGCACGCTGACGGGGCACGAAGGCGAACGCCGGCCGCTGCGCTATGGCGACATGCTGATCCTGGTGCGGCGACGCGGCAACGCATTCGATGCCGTGATCCAGGCGCTGAAGCATGCCAACGTGCCGGTCGCCGGCGCCGATCGGCTCAAGCTCACCGAGCACATCGCCATCATCGATCTGATGAATCTCGCCGATGCGCTGCTGCTGCCGCAGGACGATCTCGCGCTCGCGGTGGCGCTGAAGAGCCCGCTGTTCGGGCTCGACGACGACGACCTCTTTACCCTCGCCTGGGATCGCAAAGCATCGCTGCGCCATGCGCTCGGCGAGCATGCAGCCACACGCGAGAAGTTCGCCACGGCATTGCGGCGCCTGGAAGCCTGCGAGGCACGCGCGCGCGAGGAGACGCCGTTCGCGTTCTACGCCTGGCTGCTCGGCGGCGATGGCGGCCGTGCGCGCATCCTGCGCCGGCTCGGCTTTGAGGCCAACGATGCGCTCGACGAATTTCTGGAGCTGGCACTGAACTACGAGCGCAAGGCGCCGGCCTCGCTGCAAGGCTTCATGGCCTGGCTGCGTTCGGCCGACACCGAGGTGAAGCGCGACATGGAAATCTCGCGCGACGAGGTGCGGGTGATGACGGTGCACGGCGCCAAGGGCCTGGAGGCTTCGGTCGTGTTCATGGTGGACACCACGTCCTCGCCCGCGGACTCGCAGCGGCTGCGGCTGATCCATGTGCCGCGCGGCAATGGCGGCGAGGTGGTGGTCTGGGCCGGCCGCAAGGCGGACGACCCGAAGCCGGTCGCCGAGGCGCGCAAGGCGATGCTGGAGGAGACCGAGGACGAGTATCGCCGCCTGCTCTATGTCGCGATGACGCGCGCGGCCGACCGCCTGATCGTCGGCGGCTGCATGCCCGGCAACATGAAGACCGTCCGCAAGCTGAGCTGGTACGATCTGGTCGACACCGGCCTCGCCGGCTCGGGCCTGGACAAGCAGGTCATCGAGACGCCGCTCGGCAAGGTGACGCGGTTCTCGCGGCCGGAGGATATCGTGGCACTGGGCGCACCGGCGGCATCGGTCCGCCAGACGATCACGCTGCCGGGCTGGCTGCGGGCGCCGGCTCCGCGCGAGATCGTCGACGATGATGCCCTGCGCCCCTCGGGCCAGTCGGCCGAAGAGGGCCGCAGCGTACGATCAGGCGAATCGGTGCAGTCGCGCGCGCTGGCGCTGCAACGCGGCACGCTGGTGCACCGCCTGCTGCAATCGCTGCCCGACATCGCCGCCGAGCGCCGGCGCGAGGCCGCACGCGACTTCATGGCCCGCAACGCCCCGGACTGGCCGGAGGCCGACCGCGCCGCGCTGGCCGACAAGGTGCTTGCCTTGATCACTGAGCCGCGCTTCGCCCCGGTCTTTGCCGCCGGCAGCAGGGCCGAGGTTGCCATCGCCGGCAAATTGGAGCGGCCGGGCGGCGCCCCGGCGCTGGTGTCGGGGCAGATCGACCGGCTGGTCGTTCGCCCCGAGGAGGTCCTGATCGTCGACTTCAAGACCAACCGGGCGGCGCCCGGAAGCGCGGCCGAGGCACCCGCCGCCTATGTCCGGCAGCTCGCGCTGTACCGGGCGGTGCTATCGCTGCTTTATCCCCAAAAGCCGGTCCGCGCCGTCCTGCTCTGGACCGAGGCCCTTGAATATATGGAGATTTCGGCCCCCGCGCTGGACGCGGCGCTGGCATCTCTTCATCTCGGTGTGAGCGTCCTTGACCCGGCAAGGGGCCGTTCATAGGTTGACCTCATGATCCCAAGCGCGATTCCAGGTCGCGCCGATTCTTTCAACCGAGTGAGGTATTCCAATGGCCGTTAGCAAGGTTTCCGACGCCGATTTCGAAACCGAAGTGCTCAAGGCGAACGGCCCCGTGGTCGTCGATTTCTGGGCCGAATGGTGCGGCCCCTGCCGCATGATCGCGCCCGCCCTCGACGAGATTGCCGGCGCGATGGGCGACAAGGTCAAGATCGTGAAGCTCAACGTCGACGAGAGTCCGAAGACCGCGTCCAAGTACGGCGTCATGTCGATCCCGACCCTGATGATCTTCAAGGGCGGTGAGATGGCTTCCCGCCAAGTGGGCGCGGCCCCGAAGGCGAAGCTTCAGCAGTGGATCACCTCCGCGGTCTGATCCGCCTCGCGCAGGATTATTTTCGAAAGCGGCCGGCGAAAGCCGGCCGCTTTGCGTTGACGGGACATGTTCAGCGTAGGACGAGTCCCAGCCCTTGCCAGCCCCTCCCGCAAAACGCGCCCGAAAATCGGCCTCTCTCGTAGCAATGGAGGCGAAATCGGTCGAGACGATCCCGCGCGGCAAGGAATGGCAGTACGAGCCGAAGTGGGATGGCTTCCGCTGCTTGCTGGCGCGCAGTGGCAGCAACGTCGATCTTCGCTCGAAGTCCGGCGAGGATCTCGCGCGCTATTTTCCTGAGATCGTCGCCGCCGCGCTGAGCCTGAAAGCGGATCGTTTCACGCTCGACGGCGAGATCGTCGTGCCGCACGGCAAGGGCTTTTCCTTCGACGCATTGCTGCAACGAATCCATCCCGCCGCAAGCCGCGTGAAGAAACTCTCGCAGGATACGCCGGCGCTCTACCTCGTCTTCGACCTGCTCGAAACGGCCAAGGAGAAGCAGCTTGCCGGAAAATCGCTGAGCGAACGGCGCCCGCTCCTGGAAGCTTTTGCGAAAGACCATTTGAAGAACAGCCTCTTCCATCTCTCGCCGGCGACGACGAGCTACGCCACCGCCCAAAAATGGCTGGCGCAGTCGGGCGGCGGCTCGGACGGCGTCATCGCCAAGCGCATCGACCTGCCCTACCAGGCGGGAACGCGCGAGGGCATGCAGAAGATCAAGAAGTTTCGCAGCGCCGATTGCGTGGTCGGCGGCTTCCGCTATGCCAGCAACAAGATCGGCGGCCGCAACGTGGTCGGCTCGCTGCTGCTCGGGCTCTATGACGACAATGGCTTGCTGCACCATGTCGGCTTCACCTCGGCCATCAAGGCGCAGGAGAAGCCGGCCCTGACCGATCGCCTGGAGGCATTGATTGGCGAGCCCGGTTTCACCGGCAACGCCCCGGGCGGACCGAGCCGCTGGTCCACCGAGCGCTCGGCCAAATGGTGTCCGCTCAAGCCGAAGTTGGTGATCGAGGTCTGCTACGACCATTTCAGCGGAGAACGCTTTCGCCACGGCACCTCGATCCTGCGCTGGCGTCCCGACAAGGCACCACGGCAATGCACGTTCGAGCAGTTGACGCAGAAAGTGGCCGATCCGATGAAATTATTGAAGTGAACGTAGCCGCAGCTACTTGATCCACCCCGTCGCCAATGCATTCGCCAGTTCTGGCTGATTGTTGCGCCGCGCCAGCGCGGCCATGGCCTCGTGATCATAAGCGACGTGGCGGAACGTCACCTGCCAAGCGCCGTCAGCGAGTTCGAGAACGGCATAACGCGCGTGCGGCGTGCCGGCTTCGACGACATGCGGGAATGGATGCTTGTCCCGAAAGCCGGGACTGCCGACGCTGCCGGGATTGACGATCAGCCGCCCGTCGCGCAGGCGCACGGCCCGCGCAAGGTGGGTGTGGGCGCAGAGGATCAACGACTGCGTGATGCCTTGCGCGAATGGTTCGATGCGATCGAGCGGCGATAGCGCCACCGTACCGTCGGGACGCACGGTATCGAGCCAGTACACCTCGTCGCTGCCGGGCGTCGCGTGGCAAAGGAACACCTGTTCTCGGAAGACCCGTGTCATCGGCTGCGCGCGCAGCCAGTCGAGCTGCGCGGCGTCGATCTGCGCATGGGCGGGACGATCCCACGAGCCCATCTTTTCCGGAGCGCGGTCGAGCAGATAGCGATCGTGATTGCCAAGCACGTGCACGGCGTCGAGCCTCATCAAGATCTCGATCGTCCTGCGCGCATCGAGCGGCCCGCTCAGCATGTCGCCGAGATTGACGATGTCGGCAATGCCGAGGGTGCGGATATCGGCGAGCACCGCTTCGAGCGCGAGGTAGTTTCCGTGGACGTCGGCAATCGCAGCAAAACGCATCGTGGTCACCCTAGTCGCTATGCAGGAGGCGTGCCGTTGATTGCGAGCACGTGGCCGGCCAGATACAGCGAGCCGGTGATCAGGATGCGCGGCGGCACCTCGTAGGCGAGCTTCGCCAATGCGCGCAGCGCAGCTTCGATGCCGGGCGCGGGCTCCACACGCATGCCGAGGCTGCGCGCGGCGTCCGCCAGGCGGTCGACCGGCATCGCGTTCTCGGTATCAGGGATCGGCACCGCGATGATGTGACGGGTAAGCCCGGCGAAATTGGCAAGAAAACCCTGCGCGTCCTTGTTGGCCATCATGCCGGCGATGACGACCAGCGGCCGCGACACCCGCTCTTCGAGATCACCGAGCGCGGCGGCCGCCACGCGGCCGCCTTCCGCATTGTGCCCACCATCGAGCCAGATGTCCGAGCCCTGCGGTCCCCAAGAGAGCAGCTCCCCCGAGGTGATGCGCTGCATTCGTGCCGGCCATTCCGCCCCCACGATACCGGCCTCGAACGCCGTCTGGCTGACCTTGAACGCCGGGACGGCGCGCAGCGTCGCGATTGCAAGGCCGGCATTGTCGAACTGGTGGCGGCCGAACAGGCGCGGCGCCGCAAGATCCATCAGGCCGCGATCGTCGGAATAGACCAGACGTCCGCGCTCGACATTGACGTGCCAACTTTCGTTCGCCGCAAACAGCGGCGCGCGCATGCGCCTGGCCTGTGCTTCGATCACGGTCATCGCCTCGGCAGCCTGCTCGGCACAAATCACGGGCGCGCCACGCTTGATGATCGCGGCCTTCTCGCCGGCGATGGATGCCAGGGTGTCGCCGAGGAAGTCCATGTGGTCCATGCTGACAGGCGTGATCACGCAGGCCGCCGGCGCATCGACCACATTGGTCGAATCGAGCCGGCCGCCGAGACCAACCTCGAGCAGCACCACGTCGGCCGCATTTTGCGCGAACAGATGAAAGGCCGCGGCGGTCTTCAGCTCGAACAATGTCGCAGCCTCGCCGGCATTGGCGCGCTCGATCTCTTCCAGAGCGGTGCGCAGTTCATCATCGCTGACGAGCACGCCGCCGCCGACGCGACCGAGCCGGAAGCATTCGTTGATGCGGACGAGATAGGGTGAGGTATAGGCGTGGACGCGCAAGCCTGCGGCCTCCAGCGTCGCGCGCAGATAGGCGAGCGTGGAGCCCTTGCCGTTGGTGCCGGCGATATGGATCACCGGCGGCAGCTTGCGTTCGGGATGGCCGAGCCGCGCGAGCAGACGATGCATCCGCTCGAGCCCGAGATCGATGCGTTTCTGATGCAGGGCCGACAGCCGCCCGATCAGTTCGCCGAGCGGCGGCTTTGTGCTGTCAGAGGACGCGTTCACGCGTGGGGCGCAGCCGGCGCCGTCTCGGCGGCCGATACGATCTGCGCGGGGCTCGCGACCGGCTGCACCGATTTCGATGCGCCTTCCTGCGCCGGCGCCTTGGTCAGCAGGCGGCAGAGCCGTGCCAGGGTCGGACGCAATTCGTGGCGATGTACGACCATGTCGACCATGCCGTGCTCCTTCAGATACTCTGCGCGCTGGAACCCCTCGGGGAGCTTTTCGCGGATGGTCTGCTCGATCACGCGCGCGCCGGCGAAACCGATCAACGCGCCGGGCTCGGCAATGTGCACGTCGCCCAGCATGGCGTAGGACGCGGTGACACCGCCGGTGGTCGGATTGGTCAGCACGACGATATAGGGCAGTTTTGCCTCACGCAGCATCTGCACCGCCACCGTGGTGCGCGGCATCTGCATCAACGACAAAATGCCTTCCTGCATGCGCGCGCCGCCCGATGCGGCAAACACGATGAATGGCGACTTCTTCTCGACCGCGAGCTCCATTCCACGCACGATGGCTTCGCCCGCGGCCATGCCGAGCGAGCCGCCCATGAAATCGAAGTCCTGCACGGCGACGACGACGGCGGAGCCTTCAAGCTTGCCGTAGCCGACCTTGATCGCGTCGTTGAGGTTGGTGCGCGCGCGCGCATCCTTGATGCGGTCGACGTATTTTTTCTCGTCGCGAAACCTGAGCGGGTCGGGCGTGACCTCGGGCAGCGCGACGTCGAACCAGGTCTCGTTGTCGAAGATCGACTTCAACCGCGCCACCGCGCCCATGCGCATGTGGTAGTTCGAGCCGGGGATGACGAACTGGTTGGCCTCGACGTCCTTGTAGAACACGAGCTGTCCGGAATCCGGACACTTGATCCACAGATTCTCCGGCGTCTCCCGCCGCAGCATGTTGCGGATCTTCGGCCGGACCACATTGGTAAGCCAGTTCATGCTTTGCTCCGATGCGCGAACCCGCCTCGCGGGTCGCCTGTAGAATATATGGCGGCCGGGCCGCTGCCCGGCAAGCTGCTGTGTCGCCTGCCCGGAAAGCGGAACTATGGCCTATTCCGCCGCTTGCTGCGCCCCCTTGACGCCCTGGGCCAGGGCCGCCGTCAGCTCGGCGACCGCGTCAACGGTTTTATCGGTCGCTCGCCCGTCGGCGTCGAGGCTGTTCTTGAGCGCATCGACCAGTGCCGTGCCGACGACCGAACCATCGGCCTTCTCGGCAATGGCGCGCGCCGCCTCCGGCGTGCGGATGCCAAAACCAACGCAGATCGGCAGCTTGGTATGCCGCTTGATGCGCGCGACAGCTTGACCGACGGCATTCGCATCCGCCGCCGCGGCACCGGTGATGCCGGCAATCGAGACGTAATAGACAAAACCCGATGTGTTCGCGAGCACCGCGGGCAGACGCTTGTCGTCGGTGGTCGGGGTCGCCAGGCGAATGAAGTTCAGGCCCGCCTTCAGCGCCGGAATGCAGAGCTCGTCGTCCTCCTCCGGCGGCAAGTCCACGATGATCAGCCCGTCAACGCCGGCCGTCTTGGCATCAGCCAAGAACTTGTCGACGCCGTAAATGTAGATCGGATTGTAATAGCCCATCAGCACCAGCGGCGTGACGTCGTCGTCCTTGCGGAAGTCGTGCACCAGCTCCAGCGTCTTCTTCAAAGTCATGCCGTTCTTGAGCGCGCGCAGACCTGCAGCCTGGATCGACGGACCGTCGGCCATCGGATCGGTGAAGGGAATGCCGAGCTCGATGACGTCGGCGCCTGCCTTGGGGAGCGCCTTGACGATCTCGAGCGAAGTCGTGCGATCGGGATCGCCGGCCATCACATAGGTGACGAAAGCCGAGCGGCCCTGCTTCGCAAGCTCGGCAAAACGGGTGTCGATACGCGTGGTCACTTCTTGCCCCTCAGGATGTCGCCGACTTGCGGGACGTCCTTGTCGCCGCGGCCGGAGAGATTGACGACCATCAGGTGATCCCGAGGCCGCTTCGGCGCGAGCTCCATCACCTTGGCGATGGCGTGCGCCGGCTCGAGCGCGGGAATGATGCCTTCCAGCCGCGACAGCAATTGGAACGCAGCGAGTGCTTCGTCGTCCGTCGCGGAGAGATATTTGACGCGCCCGACCTCGTGCAGCCAGGAATGTTCGGGGCCGATGCCGGGATAGTCGAGACCGGCCGAGATCGAATGCGCGTCCTGGATCTGACCGTCCGCATCCATGAGAAGATAGGTGCGGTTGCCGTGCAGCACGCCGGGACGGCCGCCCGCGATCGAGGCGGCGTGCAGCTGCGTGAGTCCGTGGCCCGCGGCTTCGACGCCGAAGATCTCGACGGAGGGATCATCGAGGAACGGATGGAACAGGCCCATCGCATTCGAGCCGCCACCGATGCAGGCCACCAGCGAGTCCGGCAAGCGGCCCTCGATCTCCTGCATCTGCGTCTTGGTCTCGTTGCCGATGATCGACTGGAAGTCGCGCACCAGCGTCGGATAGGGATGCGGGCCCGCCACCGTGCCGATGCAATAGAACGTGTTGTGCACGTTGGTGACCCAGTCGCGCAGCGCTTCGTTCATGGCGTCCTTCAGCGTGCGCGTGCCTGACTGCACCGGCATCACCTTGGCGCCCAGCATCTCCATGCGGATGACGTTGGGCTGCTGCCGCTCGACGTCAACGGCGCCCATATAGACCACGCATTCGAGGCCGAAGCGCGCGCACAGCGTCGCGGTGGCGACACCGTGCTGGCCGGCGCCGGTCTCGGCGATGATGCGCTTCTTGCCCATGCGCCGCGCCAGCATGATTTGGCCGAGCACATTGTTCACCTTGTGTGAGCCGGTGTGGTTGAGCTCCTCGCGCTTGAGATAAATCCTGGCGCCGCCGAGATGCTCGCTCAGGCGCTCAGCGAGATAGAGTGGCGAGGGCCGGCCGACATAGTTCTTGAGGTAGCCGTTCATCTCGGCCTGGAACGCCGGATCGGCCTTGGCTTCGGTATAGGCCTTCTCCAGATCGAGGATCAGCGGCATCAAGGTTTCGGCGACGAAGCGGCCGCCGAAAATGCCGAAATGGCCGCGCTCGTCGGGGCCACTACGGTAAGAATTGGGTTTGGCGACGTTCATCGGACACTCAACTCTTGGCTCGTATCTTGGCTGGCGCGCGCGGCGCGGATGAAGGCCTTGATCATCTCCGGATCTTTCACGCCCGGAGCGCTCTCGACACCGGAGGAGACGTCGACGCCGCCGGCTCCGGTGACGCGGAGGGCTTCCGCAACGTTGTCGGCGTGAAGCCCGCCCGAGACCATGTAGGGCAGGCTCACATCGAGATTTTGGAGCAGGTGCCAGTCGAAGGGCGCGCCGAGACCACCGGGGCGGGTTGCATCTTTCGGTGCGCGCGCATCGAACAGGATGCGGTCGGCGACTGCGGCGTAGCCGGGCAGCACCGCGAGATCGGCAGATGTGGCGACCGGCACCGCCTTCATCACCGGACGGCCGAACCGCTGCTTGATGTCGCGCAGCCGCGCCACGCTCTCTTTGCCATGGAGCTGAAGAATGTCCGGCGACAGCGCGTCCATGATGTTGTCGAGCATGGCATCGTCGGCATCGACGATCAGCGCGACCTTGAGCGCACGCCGCTTCACCTGGCGCCCGAGAGCGCGTCCCGCTTCCAGCGACAGGTGCCGCGGCGACGGCGGAAAGAACACGAAACCCACCATGTCGGCACCCGCCTCGAGCGCCACCTCGAGCGTCTCGGGCGTGGACAGACCGCAGATTTTGACGAGCAGGGACATGGTCTCAAAGCGGATGGAGGCCGCGGGCCCGCGGCCGGAAAACAGGGCTTTCGGTTGCGGCCGCTTCTACAACGTCGCGCGCTGCTTGTCTCGCCCGATGGGCCCATAAAGGCCGACCCCCGAAGGGACTGGGAGGCGCTGGGACTCGGGCCTTGCCGCCGCCATTTGGGCCCGCAGATCGGCCAGTTCGCCCCTGGCAGCGCGTGCATCCGCCTCATTCCGGCGCGCCGCGCGCCGCCAGTGCCACTGGCCGAGCCAGACTGCGCATCCACCCGTCAGCACACCAAGGGCAGCGACCAGGATCAAAAGCAGGAACAGCGGCAAGGTGACCGACAGCGAGGGGTCGGCCGACATGAAGGGATCGAAGGAGACGGTGACGAAATGCCGGTTGGCGACGGCGAAAACCAGCAGGAGCAGGCTCAGCGGAATCACGATCAGCGCGGTCAGGAACTTTCGCATCTCGCTTCGCTCGCCTTGAATCAAGCTTGCGGCCGCATCATGCGCGACCGCAGAAATCCTGATGCCCGGCTCAATCTGCCGCGCCGGGATCCGGATGGTCGCGGTTCAGCCGCTCGCGCATTTCCTTGCCGGTCTTGAAGAACGGGACGCTCTTCTGGTCGACAGGCACATGAGCGCCGGTGCGCGGATTACGCCCGGCGCGTGCAGGGCGATGCTTGACCGAGAAGGCACCGAAGCCGCGCAGCTCGACGCGATCACCGCGTGCGAGGGCCGCTACGATCTCTTCGAGAATCGCATTCACAATGTTCTCGACATCCCGCTGGTACAGATGCGGGTTGTGCTCGGCGATACGCTGAACAAGTTCGGATTTGATCATCGAGAGATAGGACCCGGGAGCGTGCGGATGACCATTTCCGTGAAAATACCTTGATCTGTCAAGACGCTAAATCAAGATTGAGCGTCGTGAAAATGCGTGACAAATGCCGAAAAAGCAGGCTGTGCCGGCACCCGTCACGCGGGAAAACCCCCGCACGCTCGCCTCGATTCCGGTCAGTTTGACGCGGCCGGCTGCCAGAGGGCGAGCATTCCATCCATTCCGAACCGATCAACCGCCTGTACGACGCCGGTTTGCCCGATTTGATGCGCAATCGAGCTCAAACCCAGCGCTTCTAGCGTCACGGCGGCGGCCGACTTGAGGAATGGCAGATCGCCGAAGCGCGGCTCGAGCTTGTAATCGCGCACGCTGAGCCCCTTCTTGACGCCCTTCTGCTCGACCAGCCAAGTCACCGCCGTCTTCTCGTCACCGATCTGGTCGATCAGCTTGAGATCGATCGCCTGGCGGCCGGTGAAGACGCGGCCATCGGCCACTTTCTCGAGCAGCGTGTCATCCATGCCACGCCGTTCCTTCACCAGGCCTCTGAACCAGGCGTAGGAATCCTTCACCAGCGCATCGAGCGCGGCCCGCGCCTCGGGGCTGGTGGGCTCGAAACCGTTGGGCGCGGCCTTCAGCGGCGACGACTTCACCTCCTCGACCTTGACGCCGATGGTCTTCAGCAACTCGGAGACATTGGGGTATTGAAACAACACGCCGATCGAGCCGACCAGCGAGCTCTGCTGGGCGATGATGTGGTCGCTGGCGATCGCGGTGATGTAGCCGCCGGAGGCGGCAAGGCCCTCGACCACGATGACGAGCGGCTTCTTCGCCTTCAGTCGGGTGAGCGAATCGTAGAGCTGCTCGGAGCCGGCGGTGGTGCCGCCCGGCGAGTTGACGTGAACGATGACGGCAGCGGCCTGCGAATTCTCCAGCCGCTCCAGCGCCTGGGTGCGATCGGAATCGCTGCGGATCAGGCCCTCGATGTGGACGCGCGCGATCGAACCGGCAGACGCGAACGTGCCGCGCGCACCTGGTGTCGCGATCAGCGCAAAGCTCGCGATCGCCGCGATCGCGATCAGCGCGGCCATCACGCGCCAGAACGTCAGCTTGCGGCGGATCCTGCGGCGATCGACGATGATGTCCGAATCCAGCGACATCGGAATATCTCCAAAAAGAAAGACGGAGCGCGTTGTGCCGTCACAGCGTGACCGTCGGCTTATTCTCGATACATCAATTGCGGCGCAATTTGAAGAAAACAAGGCCCGTCCTAGCCCGGATGGAGCGAAGCGCAATCCGGGATTGGCGGCGCAAGGACTTTCCCGGATGACGCTGCGCTCCATCCGGGCCGCGAGCACGCAACAAAAAGCCCCGGCTCGCGCCGGGGCTTCGATGCAGCGAAACGTGCGTTTCGCTTACTTGTTGTCGCGGTTCTTGAGCGCGGTGCCCAAGATGTCGCCGAGCGTTGCCCCCGAATCGGAGGAGCCGTACTGCGCGATGGCTTCCTTTTCTTCGGCGACTTCGAGCGCCTTGATCGACACCTGGACCTTGCGGGCCTTCTTGTCGAACTGGATCACGCGGGCATCGACCTTCTCGCCGACGGCAAAGCGTTCGGCGCGCTGGTCGTTGCGGTCACGGGCGAGCTCCGAGCGCTTGATGAAGGTCGAGAAGTCGGTACCGGCGATCTTCACCTCGATGCCGCTCTCCTTCACTTCGAGCACTTCGCAGGTCACGACCGCGCCCTTCTTGACATCGCCCGGCTCGGCGAAGGGGTCGCCTTCGAGCTGCTTGATGCCAAGCGAGATGCGCTCCTTCTCGACGTCCACGTCGAGCACCACGGCCTTGACCATATCGCCCTTCTTGTAGTTGTCGATCACCTGCTCGCCCGGAAGCTTCCAGTCGAGGTCGGAGAGGTGGACCATGCCGTCGACGTCGCCTTCGAGACCCAGGAACAGACCGAACTCGGTCTTGTTCTTGACCTCGCCTTCGACCACCGAACCGGTCGGGTGAGCTTCGACGAAGACCTCCCAGGGGTTGCGCATGGTCTGCTTGAGGCCGAGCGAGATGCGGCGCTTGACGGAATCGACTTCCAGCACCTGCACGTCGACTTCCTGCGAGGTCGAAACGATCTTGCCGGGGTGCATGTTCTTCTTGGTCCACGACATCTCGGAGACGTGGATCAGGCCTTCGATGCCCGGCTCGAGCTCGACGAACGCGCCGTAGTCGGTGATGTTGGTGACGCGGCCGGTGAAGCGGGCACCCAGCGGGTACTTGGCTTCGATGCCCTGCCACGGATCATCCAAGAGCTGTTTCATGCCCAGCGAGATGCGGTGCGTCTCGTGGTTGATCTTGATGATCTTGACCTTCACGGTCTGGCCGATCGAGAGCACCTCGGTCGGATGGTTGACGCGGCGCCAGGCGATGTCGGTGACGTGCAGGAGGCCGTCGATGCCGCCGAGATCAACGAACGCACCGTAGTCGGTGATGTTCTTGACCACGCCGTCGATGACCTGACCCTCTTCGAGATTCTGCACCAGCTCCTGACGCTGCTCGGCGCGGGTCTCTTCCAGCACGGTGCGGCGGGACACGACGATGTTGCCGCGACGGCGGTCCATTTTGAGGATCTGGAACGGCTGCGAATTGTTCATCAGCGGCGCGACGTCGCGGATCGGACGGATGTCGACCTGCGAGCGCGGCAGGAAGGCCACGGCACCGTCGAGGTCGACGGTGAAGCCGCCCTTGACCTGGTTGAAGATGACGCCGTTGACCTTCTCGTTGTTCTGGAACGCCTTCTCGAGCTTGCCCCAGCTCTCTTCGCGGCGCGCCTTGTCGCGCGACAGCACGGCTTCGCCGAGGGCGTTCTCGATGCGATCGAGGAACACTTCCACCTCGTCGCCGACCTTGATCTCGCTGTCACGGCCGGGGCCGGAAAATTCGCGCAGGGCAACGCGGCCCTCGGTCTTCAGGCCGACGTCGATGACGGCCATGTCCTTTTCAATTGCAACCACCTTGCCCTTGACGACGGAGCTTTCCTGCAGGTTGCCGCCTGCGAAGGATTCGTCGAGCATCGCGGCGAAATCGTCGCGCGAGGGGCTATAGGTATCAGCAGAAGTCGAAGCCATTTGTTCTCCAGTTGCGGAAGTCTTGCCGGCCGTTGGGTTCATGGGCGCATCGCACACGCAGTGTCGGAAGGTCCGCAAGACCTTCGAGCGACCGCTCGCGGCTCCGGCTCGGTGCTGGAGCAGCGGAAGCGGGCCGGCTGAGGCCCGCGCGTTCGATACGTGGAAATTCTTGTCCGGAGCCTGGATCGCGTCGGCCCCAAATAGGGACCGAAGGTTATCGACCTCAAAGAGCGGGAGCGGGCGCTTCCTCCAATGACGGCTGCGGCTTAACCCCGCGACCGGCCCGCTCGGACGGCCTCGATAATGTCGATGGCGGCCCGGACGCCGCCTTCTATATCCAGTTGGGAGTTATCAAGCAAGTAAGCATCCGGCGCCGGCTTTAAAGGCGCAATCGGCCGGTTCTTGTCGCGCTCGTCGCGCTGCATGATGTCGGCGAGCACGGCCGCCTCGTCCGCCTCTTCGCCCCGCGCCCGCGCCTCCATGGTCCGGCGGTGAGCGCGGACCCTGGGGTCGGCGACCACGAAAATCTTCACGTCGGCATGGGGGCAGATCACGGTTCCAATGTCCCGGCCATCGAGCACGGCGCCGGGCGGATCGGCGGCGAATTGCCGCTGGAAATTGACCAGGACTTCGCGGACTCTCGGAATGGCCGAGACGATGGAGGCCCCCTCGCCGACCGTCTGGGTCTTGAGGACGGGATTGCCGAACTTTTCGGGGTCGAGTTCCAGCGCCGCCGCGACCGCGGCTGCCTCGTCGCGGAGATCATGACCGGACTGCATCAGCTCGTAAGCCACTGCGCGATAGATGACGCCGGTATCGAGATGGCGATAACCGTAATGGTGGGCGAGGCGCTTGCCGAGCGTCCCCTTGCCCGAGGCTGCGGGCCCGTCGATGGCGATGATCATGAAAACTCGGCCCCTAGCGAACGCATCATCGGAATGAAATCCGGAAAGCTGGTGGCGATGAAGGCGGTGTCGTCGACGCCGACCGGCTGGTCGGACGCGCAACCCATCACCAGCGCGGACATCGCGATGCGATGGTCCATGTGGGTGGCAACAACGCCCCCGCCGGGCACGTGACCGCGGCCTTCGACGATCAGATCGTCACCGGAGACCTCGACCTTGACGCCGTTGACGCGAAGCATGTCGGCCGTGGCCTCGAGCCGGTCGGATTCCTTGACGCGCAGCTCTTGCAGGCCGCGCATGATGGTCGTGCCCTCGGCGAAAGCGGCCGCGACGGCCAATACGAGGTATTCGTCGATCATCGAGGGCGCGCGCTCCGGCGGCACCTCGACGCCGCGCAGCTTCGACGCGCGCACGCGCAGCTGGGCCATCGGCTCGCCGGCGTCGCGTCGCACGTCGCTCTCCTCGATCGAGGCGCCCATTTCGCGCAGCGTGGTGAACAGGCCGGTGCGCAGCGGATTGGTCATTACGTCGGACAGGACGACGTCGGAGCCATCGGCGATCAGCGCGGCAACGACGGGGAAGGCCGCCGAGGACGGGTCGGCCGGCACGATGACGTTGGCACCGTGCAGCTCTGGCTGGCCTTGAAGCGTGATGCGGCGGCCGTGCTGGCCTTCCTTCGTGGAGGTGATGGCGGCACCAAAATGCTGCAGCATCAGCTCGGTATGGTCGCGGCTCGCCTCGGTCTCGATCACCGTGGTTGTGCCCGGCGCAGCCAGGCCCGCGAGCAGCACGGCCGATTTGATCTGGGCCGAGGCGACCGGGGTCTTGTAGGTGATCGGCAGCGGATCGCGCGCGCCCTGCAGGGTCAGCGGCAGACGGCCGCCCTCGCTGCCCGACAAGGCCCTGGCGCCCATCTGTTCGAGTGGATCGAGGATCCGGCGCATCGGGCGGCTGCGCAGCGAGGTGTCGCCATCGAACACCGCCGAGATCGGGCAACCCGCGACGGCACCCATGACCAGGCGGCAGCCGGTGCCGGAATTGCCGAAATCCAGCGCCGCCTTGGGCTGGGCGAAGCCACCGACGCCGACACCGTTCACCGTCCAGGCGAAATCGCCGGTGCGCTCAACCCTGGCGCCCAGCGCCTGCATGGATTTGGCGGTGTTGAGGACGTCTTCGCCCTCGAGCAGTCCCGAAACCCGGGTCTCGCCGACCGCGAGCGCCCCCAGGATCAGGGCGCGATGGGAGATCGACTTGTCGCCAGGTACCCGTACTTTCCCGGTCAGGGGGCCGCTGGCGCGAGACTGCAGCGGCCTCGGTTGGTCGGAATGGGTCAAGATTGTGTCCTTGGATGCGCCCCTATGGGGCTGGGGCGCAGGTACCACATGGTCCGCGCCCCGTCACGGGCATGTCGTTCTCCCGTAATGCGCTATTGACAGCGGGCCGCCAACTAGCCAAGTGAAGCACCGCTTTTCAGACATTCCCAGGATTCCTGCCGTGGCCAAGTCCGAACTCGGAACTAAACGTATTTGCCCGACCACGGGCAAGAAGTTCTATGACCTCAACAAGAATCCGGTGATCTCGCCCTATACCGGCGAAGTGGTGCCGATCGCCCCGGTCGCGCCCGCACGTGCGTCCCGCGGCGCCGAAGCCCGCAACGTGGCCCCGGACACGACGCCGGAGCCGGCAGAGGCCGAGGAGTTGGTCTCGCTCGAGGAGGCCGACGCCGAGGAGAACACCGGCAAGGTCAAGGCCGTCGTTCCGGAGTCCGAGGACGACATCGAGGTCGACGAGACCATCGAGGATGACGATGACGACGATTCGACCTTCATTGCCGACGACGAAGAAGGCGATGAGGACGTAACCGACATCATTGGTGATGTCGGAGGTGATGAAGAGACTTGAGATCAGCCCTGATCTGTGAAAAAGGGTGCACCGCACGAGTCACCAGGGCTCGCCGGTTGGGGTGATCCACCAGGTTCATCCGGTCTAAGTTAAGGGGCCATAGCTCAGCTGGGAGAGCGCTTGCATGGCATGCAAGAGGTCGGCGGTTCGATCCCGCCTGGCTCCACCACGCTTCGCCCTTCGGGCTTCGCGTGGCGCAGCCACGCGAAGCCCGAAGGGTAAAGCGTGGTGTCCGGCGTAGCCCGAAGGGCGAAGACGGACTGGTGCGACGCCCACCTAACGACTACCCAGGCGATAGCCGTCAATGTGGTACGTCTACATTCTCCAAAGCGTTGACTTTCCTGATCAGGAATACATCGGCGCCACGGAAGATTTGAAGCGGCGAATTCCGGAACACAATGCCGGCAAATCTAGCCACACCGCTAAATATAAGCCTTGGAAACTGATCTGGTACTGCGCCTTCCCCGACAAGTATAAAGCTCTGGCGTTTGAAAAGTACCTGAAGTCTCATTCCGGCCGCGCCTTCACGAAGAAGCGGCTTTCCTAGGCTCTGACGAACTCCCCTACTCCCCGATCACCGCATTGAGCCGGTCGCGCAATGCGACGATCTCGTCCTTCATTGCGACCAGTTCCGGCACCGAGCAATCCGAGGCCGCCAGAATGGATTGCGGCACGCTGCGTGCCTTGTCCTTCAGCGCCTGGCCCTGCGGCGTCAGGGCGATCAGCACCTGACGCTCGTCCTCGCTCGAGCGGGTGCGCCTCACGAGATGGGCGGCCTCGAGCCGCTTGAGCAGCGGCGTCAGCGTGCCCGAATCCAGGAACAGCTTCTCGCCGATGTCCCTCACCGGTACGTCGTCGCGCTCCCATAGCACCAGCATCACCAGATATTGCGGATAGGTCAGGCCGAGCCGACCGAGCAGCGGCTTGTAGACACGATTGAAAGCATGCGCGGCCGAATAGACCGCAAAGCAGATCTGATTGTCGAGCCGCAGCGGCGCGTCCACTGCCGATGGTTTCCGGGCCATGGGGACTCTCACGGGATTTGCCCGTATTGTGGGGTCGGGCGGCCGTAAATTCAATTGCCAACAATTAAATGTGAGGCACTGTAATTTCAGTTGTGCGCGATCTAATTGTCAGCGATACAGATCGCGTCCACCCGAACCCCCAGGGAGATGAAAATGTCCGTGAACGTCCTCTACAAGACCAGTGCCAAGGCGACCGGCGGCCGCGACGGCCATGCTGCAACGCTCGACGGCGCCCTAGACGTCAAGCTGACCACGCCGAAGGAGCTCGGCGGCGGAGGCGGCGCCGGCAACAACCCCGAGCAGCTGTTTGCGGCGGGCTATGCGGCCTGCTTCATCGGCGCGATGAAGTTCGTGGCGTCGCAGGGCGGCCCCAAGGTTCCCAATGATGCGTCCGTCACTTCGACCGTCGGCATCGGCCCGCGCTCCGAGGGCGGTTTCGGTCTCGACATCGATCTCGCCGTCTCGCTGCCGGGTCTGGCTCGCGCCGAGGCTGAGGCGCTGGTCGAGAAGGCGCACCAGGTGTGCCCGTACTCCAACGCCACGCGCGGCAATGTCGACGTTCGTCTGACGGTCGTCTGACCGCAATTGCGGATTGGCTGGCCCGAGATCCCCCTCGGGCTGGCCGCTTCCCATTGGTTTGCCATTCTGGGATTGCGCCGCGGCGGCGCATGCGGCCCTACGCGCGAAGCCATTGCTGGGATGCACGAACCTCGCTAGGCCTGTGATCAAGCATCGACACAGGGGAAGCGAAGGCATGAGTTCTGAAGCCGCCACAGGTGCCATGAGCGGATTGCGCGTCATCGATCTCACGCGCGTGCTCGGCGGTCCCTACTGCACCCAGATCCTCGCCGACCACGGCGCCGACGTGATCAAGGTCGAGCCGCCCGCGGGCGACGAGGTGCGCGAATGGGGCCCTCCCTTCCATGAGGAGGATGCGGCCTATTTCGTCGGCATCAACCGCAACAAGCGCTCGATCGGCCTCGACCTCGCCTCCGAAGGCGGCCGCGCCGTGCTGCTGAAGATGCTGGAGACGGCCGACGTCCTGATCGAGAACTTCAAGCCAGGCACGCTGGAGAAATGGGGCATCGGCAACGAGGTGCTGCGCGCAAAATTCCCGCGCCTCGTGCACTGCCGGATCTGCGGCTTCGGCGCCGACGGCCCGCGCGGCGGCAATCCCGGCTATGACGCCATCATCCAGGCCATGACCGGCATGATCGCGGCGACCGGCTCGCTGGAGAGCGGCCCGATGCGGATCGGCGTGCCGCTGGTCGACATCACCACTGGCCTGTACGCGGCGATCGGCATCCTGATGGCGCTGTCGGAGCGCCAGCGCTCCGGCAGGGGCCAGTTCCTGGAGACGACGCTGTACGAGACCGGCCTTGCCATCATGCATCCGCACACCGCCAATTATTTCATGCATGGCAAGCCACCCGCGCTCACCGGCAACGAGCATCCCAACCTCGTGCCTTACGCGATCTTCCCGACGAAAACCGACAACATCTTCATCGGCGTCGGCAACGACGGCACGTTCCGCAAGCTCGCCAAGGAGATCGGCAAGCCCGAGCTCGGCACCGATCCGCGCTTTGCCCGCAACAAGGACCGCATCGCCAATCGCGAGGCGCTGCGCGCCGAACTCGCCGCGGTGTTCAGCCAGCACGAGGCCGAGCCGCTGTGCAACCGCCTGCTCGCGGCGGGCCTGCCCGCTGGCCCGGTGCAGAAGATCGACCAGGCGCTGACCAATCCGCACACGATCGCGCGCGGCGATATCATCGAGAAGGATTGGTACAAGGGCGTCGCCTCGCCGATCCGGCTCGACCGCAGCAAGCCGAGCCTGCGCCGCCTGCCGCCGAAATTCAGCCAGCACGCGGCTGAGGTGCTGGGCGAGTTCGGCTACTCCCGGGCGGACATCGACGCGATGGTCGAAAAGGGCGTGGTCTGCGGCCCCGAGCGTAAGCGCTGAGGCCTCGTGAAATAGACTTCAGCGTTGCCGCAACGGCGGTGCGCTCCCTCCCCGCTTGCGGGGGAGGGTTGGGGAGAGGGCGTCTCCAGAACGGGACAATCCCCAAGCGGAGAGAGCCCGCACCCGCGCCTTCGGCGCGACCTCTCCCGCAAGCGGGAGAGGTGTTCGAGATCGCCGCCTGATGGACAACTCACGTCATCCAATGCCGCACTGCGGCGCGAGCACGCGTGTGCAGCGCGAACGCACGGCGCGGTCTCCCGCACGCCTTCGCCTATTTTCCGGCTTCCCTTTTCCAGCGCTTGCCGCTTTCGTTTCGGCCGCTTACACAGTCATGTGAACGTCATATGGCACTGCTAGCGCAAGCGCTTCTTTATTGACGGGCAAGGGAGGTTTTCTTGATGGCTCTTCGACATTTTGGTGCGGCTGCGGCTGTCGCAGTCACGGTCGGCATGATGGCCTCGCCGGCCCTGGCCGTGACCGAGATCCAGTGGTGGCACGCGATGACCGGCGCCAACAACGACGTCATCGTCAAGCTCGCCACCGACTTCAACGCGTCGCAGAGCGACTACAAGGTAATCCCGACCTACAAGGGCAACTACCCCGACACGATGAACGCCGGCATCGCGGCCTTCCGCGCCGGCAATGCGCCGCACATCATGCAGGTGTTCGAGGTCGGCACCGCCACCATGATGGCGGCGACCGGCGCGGTGAAGCCGGTGTACAAGCTGATGGCCGAGACCGGCGAGAAGTTCGATCCGAAGGCCTACCTGCCCGCGATCACCGGCTATTACTCGACCTCGAAGGGCGAGATGCTGTCCTTCCCGTTCAACTCGTCGTCGACGGTGATGTGGGTCAACCTCGACGAGCTGAAGAAGGCGAACGTCGCAATCCCGAAGACCTGGCCTGAAGTGTTCGATGCCGCCAAGAAGCTGCACGACAACGGCCACCCCACCTGCGGCTTCTCCAATTCCTGGGTCACCTGGGTCAATCTCGAACAGCTCTCCGCCTGGCACAACGTGCCGCTGTCGACCAAGGCCAACGGCCTCGACGGATTCGACACCGTGCTTGAATTCAACGGCCCGCTTCAGGTCAAGCACCTCGAGAAGCTGGTCGAGCTCCAGAAGGACAAGACCTACGATTATGCCGGCCGCACCAACACCGGCGAAGGCCGCTTCACGTCAGGTGAATGCCCGCTCTATCTGACCTCCTCGGCGTTCTTCGGCAACGTCAAGGCGCAAGCCAAGTTCGCCTTCACCGCCGTACCGATGCCCTATTATCCCGACGTGAAGGGCGCACCGCAGAACTCGATCATCGGCGGCGCCTCGCTCTGGGTGATGGGCGGCAAGTCGGCCGACGAGTACAAGGGCGTCGCGAAGTTCCTGGGCTTCCTCTCCGACACCGACCGCCAGGTCTATATCCACAAGGCCTCGGGCTATCTGCCGATCACCAAAGCGGCCTATGAGAAGGCCAAGGCGGAAGGCTTCTACAAGGACCAGCCCTATCTCGAGACGCCGCTGCTCGAGCTGACCAACAAGGAGCCGACCGAGAATTCCCGCGGCCTGCGCCTTGGCAACATGGTGCAGCTCCGTGACGTCTGGTCGGAAGAGATCGAGCAGGCGCTCGCCGGCAAGAAGACCGCCAAGCAGGCGCTCGATGCCGCGGTCGAACGCGGCAACACGATGCTGCGGCAGTTCGAAAAGACCGCCGTGAAGTGAGGCGATCGGCGGCAGGCCGGTAACCCGGCCTGCCGCTCCTGCGCGCATCATGCAAAAGCAAGCCATTTTCCAATCGAAGCTATTGCCCTACGCGCTGGTTGCGCCGCAGCTCGCGATCGTCCTGATTTTCTTCTACTGGCCGGCGTTGCAGGCAGTGATCCAGTCCTTCCTGCTCCAGGACGCCTTCGGTCTTTCGACGAGCTTCGTCTGGTTCGACAACTATCTCGAGCTTCTGCAGGACCGCGCCTATTTCGAAGCGATCGTGCGGACCTTCTTCTTCTCGTTCGCCATCGCGGTCTCATCGCTATCCTTTGCGCTGCTCCTCGCCGTGATGGCGGACAAGCCGCTGCGCGGCTCGATGCTCTACCGCACGCTGCTGATCTGGCCCTATGCGGTGGCGCCGCCGGTCGTCGGCGTGCTCTGGATTTTCATGCTGCATCCCTCGCTGGGCGTGCTCTCGCGCTATTTGCGCGTCCTGGGCATCGACTGGAATCCGCTGCTCGACGGCGACCAGGCCGCAACGCTGATCATCCTCGCCGCCGCCTGGAAGCAGATCTCCTATAATTTCCTGTTCTTCCTCGCGGGCCTGCAGAGCATCCCGCGAAGCGTGCTCGAGGCCGCCGCGATCGACGGCGCGCGCCCGATGCGCAGGTTCTGGACCGTGACCTTCCCGCTGCTGTCGCCGACCATCTTCTTCCTTTTGGTCGTCAACATCGTCTACGCCTTCTTCGACACGTTCGGCATCATCGACACCATGACCCGCGGCGGTCCCGGCAAGTCGACGGAGACGCTGGTCTACAAGGTCTATTCCGACGGCCTGCTCGGCGGCAATCTCGGCAGCTCCGCGGCGCAATCGGTGATCCTGATGATCATGGTGATCGTGCTGACGGGAATCCAGTTCCGCTTCGTCGAACGCAAGGTGACCTACTGATGGTCGAGGAAGAAGGCTTTCGGCGCTACGTCGCTCATATCATCCTCTGGATCGGGATCGCGATCGTCGCCTTCCCCGTCTACATCGCGATCGTCGCCTCGACCCAGGACAACGCGCTGATCGCGAACGGACAGATGTCGCTGCTGCCCGGCGGTCATTTCTTCAAGACTTACTACCAGACGATCTTCATCGGCACGAGCGGCTCGACCCGCGAACCGGTCGGCAACATGATGCTGAACTCGCTGGTGATGGCGCTCTTGATCGCGATCGGCAAGATCGCGATCTCGATCATCTCGGCCTATGCGATCGTGTATTTCCGCTTTCCGTTCCGGATGCCGATCTTCTGGCTGATCTTCATCACCCTGATGCTGCCGGTCGAGGTGCGCATCTATCCGACCTACAAGATCGTCGCCGATCTGCACATGCTCGACAGCTATGCCGGCCTGTCGCTGCCGCTGATCGCGTCGGCCACCGCAACGCTGCTGTTCCGTCAGTTCTTCATGACCGTGCCGGACGAGCTTTTGGAAGCCTCGCGGATCGACGGCGCCGGTCCCTTGCGCTTCTTCTGGGATACGCTGTTGCCGCTGTCGCGCACCAACATGGCGGCGCTGTTCGTCATCCTGTTCATCCTCGGCTGGAATCAATATCTCTGGCCGCTGCTGATCACCACCCGCGACGACATGCAGACGATCCAGATCGGCATCCGCAAGATGATCACCACCACCGACGCGCTGACCGAATGGCCGATCGTGATGGCAACTGCCGTGCTGGCCATGCTGCCGCCGGTGTTCGTCGTCGTCGCCATGCAGAAGCTGTTCGTGCGCGGCCTGGTCGAGACGGAGAAGTAGGTTCTTGCAAGTGAGTTTTCATGGCTAACGTCACCCTGCGCAACGTTCGCAAGACCTATCCCGGCGGCTTCGAAGCCATCAAGGGCATCGACGTCGATGTCGGCGACGGCCAGTTCTGCGTGCTGGTGGGCCCGTCCGGCTGCGGCAAGTCGACCTTGCTGCGCATGGTTGCGGGGCTAGAGACCGTCACCGGCGGCGAGATCGACATCGGCGGCCGCGTCGTCAACCAGGTCGAGCCCGCCGATCGCGACATCGCGATGGTGTTTCAGAACTACGCGCTCTATCCGCATATGAGCGTCTACAACAACATGGCCTATGGCCTGCGCAACCGCGGAATGGCGGAAGCCGAGATCAAGACCCGCGTCGGGGAAGCGGCGCGCGTGCTCGAGCTCTCCGCCATGCTGGAGCGCAAGCCGCGCCAGCTTTCCGGCGGCCAGCGCCAGCGCGTCGCCATGGGCCGCGCCATCGTGCGCCAGCCGAAGGTGTTTCTGTTCGACGAGCCGCTCTCCAATCTCGATGCCAAGCTGCGCATCGCGATGCGCGTCGAGATCCGCAGATTGCAGCGCCGGCTCAACACGACGTCGATCTACGTCACCCATGACCAGCTCGAGGCGATGACGCTCGCCGACATTTTGGTCGTGATGAATGGCGGCCAGGTCGAGCAGGTCGGTAATCCGCTCGCGATCTACCAGAAGCCGGCCACGACCTTCGTCGCCTCTTTCATCGGCGCGCCGCCGATGAACCTGATGTCCACCCGTCCCGACGAGATCAAGTCGCAGCTCGGCGGCAGCGCGGGCGAAGCCGGCATCCTCGGCATCCGTCCCGAAGACTTCGTCATCACCGACCAGACGCCCGCCGGCGGCGTCGCGCTGCCACTTACCGTTGAAGCGATCGAACGCGTCGGCGCCGAAACCTTCGTCTACGGCTCGCGGGCTCAGGAAGACCAGCGCGTCGCCGCCACGCCCGGCGAGCTGCCGCCCGGCGAGGTCATCGTCCGCCTTCCCGGAACCGAGGCGCCAGCCATCGGCCAGCAGATCCGCGTCGCAGCGGTTCGCCAAAAGCTGCATTTGTTCAGCGGCGATGGGCGGAAGCGGTTGGAAGCCTGACCGGGTTCCGAAGGGACAGCTAACAAAAAGTGCGAAAACAACCCCATGCACAGTAGCGGGGCCTTGTTTTCATTGACATAAATCGGCCTGCAATTTGCCGTCCCCGAACTTGTCCCGGGCGTTGCTCTGGCTGTCGAGAGAAAGGTCGTGGGGATATCGGCGAGCGGTAGCGACGCCGTCCTACGGACGGCCATGCCCCGGCCATGACGATGTGGAAACGCCCGGCGCGAAGCAAAGCGCATCACATGCGGGAATGCCACCTGTGCAGGGCTCCTGCTACCTGCTTGAACCCACACGGGGATATGCCCATATTGCTGACCAAGGGGTGCCGCTTGCGGGCTCCGACACACCAAAGTCGCTTCTGCGAGGACTTTGTAAACTATGTCTCGTGTTCCAACGCTCTCCAGTCCCTTCCTGCTGGGCTTCGACGAGATCGAGCGCGTGCTCGATCGGGTCGTCAAAGGTGCCGACGGTTATCCTCCCTACAATATCGAGAGGTGCGACCGGTCGGACGGCCAGCCCGAGCGTTTGCGCATCACGCTGGCGGTCGCCGGCTTCACCCGCGACCAACTCGATGTAACTATTGAGGAAAACCAGCTCGTGATCCGCGGGCGGCAGCAGGACGACAAGACCCGGCAATACATCCATCGCGGGATCGCCGCCCGCCACTTCCAGCGCACCTTCGTGCTGGCGGAGGGGATGCTGGTGCTGGGTGCGGATCTGAAGAACGGGCTGTTGTCGGTCGATCTGGCCCGGCCTGAACCGGAGAGGATCGTTAAGACAATCGCTATCAATGAACACGAATAATGGAACGAGTAGCGGACTCGACCGCTTAGTGTTCCAGAGGAGTCGAGACCATGAGTGAAGGTCACGTTGCGTTCGAATACGAAGCCAAGAATGTCTCGCCCGAGACGCTGGCAACCCTCGGCGAAGGCCATATCGCCTATGTGAAGCAGATCCGCTCGGAGGACGTGCCGGGCCTGTTTCCCGAAGCACCGAAAATCGCGCCGGGCTTAAAACTCTTCGCGCTCCACGCCGCCGACGGCACGCCGATCATGCTGACCGACAGCCGCGAAGCCGCGATCGCCAATGCCTGGAGCAACGAGCTGCAAGCGGTGAGCGTGCACTGAGCACGCGCGTCGCGCGAACAGGGTTTCAAACGGGCATGCCTTCGTGCGAAGGCGTGCCCGTTTTGTTTGGACGCATCACAGTTACTTCCCTTCAATGGTAGCCCGCGAAAGACTTAGTCGACGAGCGGTGTCACCATATTTTCCTGAGGAATCGTTCGGCAACAGGGGCCGCCTGAGTCAAAACGACTCATGCAACGGGCGGTGATAGCGCGCGCTTTTTGAATTGGGGGGACGTGCTAATGACCGCATGGGGCCGAGAGGCGCCGAACTCCGAGGAGGCGGCACTGAACGATGTGTCAGGAGTTGCTGGAGGGAAGGGGGAAAGTTCGCAGCCGACGCCACGAGGTGACCTCTCAGATTTTCGGCCCTCGCGCGATTTTCGGCCGGACTTTTGAGGCAGAAACCTTCTCGCGAGTTCTGGCTCGTTTCTTCAGGGCAGGCCGGCGAGCGTGATGAGCGTCAAAGCCGGTTATCGTTGGCGCTTTGAGGCTGTCGCTGAGGAAGATGACCTCCGGGCCTTCAGACTTTTCGCCGGCGCTGTAGTTCAGCAAATAGGTAATTGGGTTGAACGTGGAATAGATAGACCGAATCGCCGGCACGTCGTCATATGAGACCACCCAATTAACGCGGCGCTTCTTGCGGAGCGCCTGAGCAATTTCCTCGTGGTCTTTCGGTTGATAGAAGTTCTTGTAGAGCTTGTGCCCTTTGACGTAATAGGGCGGGTCCAGATAGGTCAGAGCGTTCGGATTGCTCAGAACCTTCTGAAGGAAATCCATCGCGTCTAGATTCGTGACCTCGATCTGATTCGAGTAGCGGGCCAGGGCCTTCAAGTTCTCAATTTGCCGGGCTTTGACCAAACGAACGTCGATCTTCCACTTCCCTTTTTGTTCGAACCCACCAATCGGACCTGCGCCCTCAATGATGCCCGAGCGGTTCGTTCGATTGAGGAAGTAAGCGGAGAAGCCCAGCGCGAGCTTGTTGTCGAGGTCACCATTTTGCCAGACCTCTTGCTGCCGATACCATTGGTCGATGGTGATGGGCGTCTTGGCGATCAGGCGGCAGAATTTCTCAGTGTCGAACAGAGCCGACATCCAAAATGCGTAGATCGACGGATCTATGTCGTTGATTGAGACCTTATCGACGAAGCCGGTCGTGAGGAGGCGAATCGCCAACCCAGCCCCGCCCGCGTACGGTTCGCAATAGTCGCGGCCGAAAAGCTCATTCTCTCTGATCAACTCGACGAAAAATGGGAAAAGCTTCGCCTTCCCGCCCGGATATCGAAGTGGCGAGCCAATCATCACACATACTTCTTTACAAACTGATCAATGGAATCCCGAGCGGCCGCCAGACGCGTCTCGTTTGGGATCACGTTTCCATGCGCCCCAAGGTTCAAATACGCGAGGTGATCCTTCTTGAACTCCGCTAATATTTTCTTATCGCCAGACGGAAGCGTGATTGCGTTGCTCGCAATGAGATTGAGAGCGCTTTCCAAGTCGTGCGACTTTCCGAGTTTGTTGCCGCCTTGGTCATCAATGATGTGCTTCAGAATGGACTCGACGATGTTGCGCAGCAAGAAAGTCGCCGCAGCGGGAAGTTTTTTGTAATTGATGTCTTTGGCTTCTTTGAGGAGCTGCGTAATCAGGCCGCTATTCATCTTTTTGGGATGATAGCCGAAGAGAGCGCCGGGCTTGAGCGTTGTCTTTCCGCCGGTCGCCGCTCCACCCGTGCCGCCTCCAGAGCCCCCGCCAGATGATCCCCCTCCCGTTCCGCCTGTGCCTCCCGTCTTCTTTTCGCCACCCTTCTTTTTGGACGCTTTTGAACCGGTGCCGGATTCATCGTAGTCCGAGAACACGCTGTCGTATGATGCGGTCGCGCCCAATCCACGTTCGGGATTGATGACAAGCTTCTTGATGAGGTGCTTGAAATTTCTTGTCTGCGCCTGATGCAAACACGACCTTCAAATTGGCAGCATCGTAGGTGATGCCCATCTTGGCTTTGTGGCCGCTGGTCTGCAAGAAGCGGACGGGAGGATTTGAAGGCAACGTTCGGCTTGAGGAGAACGTCCTTTTCCTTCGGTGTCCAATTGAGCGATAGCGCCTTCAGATATAGCTGATACTCAAGAATGAGGTCTTTCACCTCTCCTTGCGTGAGTCTGAAAACCTTGGCGATCTTCGCAAGGGATTTATCGGACTTCCACTCGTTGTAAATCGCCTGCCTGCTCCCGAGATAGCCCCACTGGGATTTGTCTCCCCTGCCGAAATGGGCGCCTGCCATCACGGGCATCAATGCGTCGCGGTCGGGGGCAAGAGTGCATGCGACGGTCTGGAGGGCTTTCTTCAGGGCCTCGGAGACGTGCGGCACCGAATCGGCGTAGTCTTTGGGCGGCTTCATAAGGCCGGTGAGGACTTTGTAGGCCGCTATGCGGTATTGCCCTCAATGACGACATAGCCGGAACCCTTCTTGATGACGTAAGGCCGCTCTGCCCCAATGTTGTGGCCCTCCGACGCAATCCGCTTGATGAAGGCCTCTAGCTCCTCGTTCTCATAGAGATAGGCCAGAATAGCCGCCTGCGTGGTCAATGCGGTCTGCGAGACGATACGCGGATTCTTATCATCCAGATCGATATCTTCGAGCTGAAGGTCAACGAGCTTAAAGCCAGCATACATGATGAGCGCCCCTCCCCACCGCTGACGAAACACGATCCCGCCTGCCGAGGCAACTGCCGGTTGCGGGATGTTGAAGCGGATACGGATGCTCGTCCACAAGACGATGGTGCTAGCCGCGGCGCCGGAGCCGGAGTTTGCCCCATTGCGCAACGGGGCTGTGTAACAACGTCTCAACAAGCCTAGGGCAAGGCTATAAAGATCAGCATCTTGCGAGCCGGTCCAGCCAATCCTTTCCTGGGCGCCAGTTTGTCCAATGCCTGCGTCCAGCGGCTCGACTGCACATCAGGCTTGGCTGGCACTTGCGTGAAGCAAGGCCAGATTGGAAATTTAACTGAACGATTGGAGCCCGGGTTCGTCAAGCCGCCGTCGCGGGCGGCAGGGCCAGCACCGAATAGATCGCCTGGGCGTCGCGCGAGGCGCGGAGTTTTTTGGCGATGTCCTGGTCGCGCAAGAGGCGAGCGATGCGGGCGAGTGCCTTGAGATGGTCGGCGCCGGCGCCTTCGGGAGCGAGCAGCAGGAAGACGAGATCAACCGGCTGGCCGTCCATCGATTCGAAATCGATCGGGCGATCGAGGCGCGCGAACAGGCCAAAGATCTTTTCCAGCTTGGGCAGCTTGCCGTGGGGAATGGCGACGCCGTAACCGACTGCGGTGGTGCCGAGCTTTTCGCGCTGAAGCAGGACCTCGAACACGGAGCGTTCGTTCTGCCCGGTCAGCTCGGCGGCCTTGGCCGCGAGTTCCTGCAAGGCCTGCTTCTTGCTGTTGACTTTCAATGCCGGGAGAATCGCCTCGGGTGCGACCAGATCGGTAATCGGCATGGAAGCTTTCCGAGGTGAATTAAGCCGTCAGGTTCCGATTTGGCCAGCTTGATAGACCAAGCTGCGCCGACGTCAATAACATGAAGCAGGAGGCGGACTTAGCCCCGGTCCTGATGTGGGGCGCTTCTACTCCAACGCAATCCCGGTGCCAACTCCCGCGTGCGGCTTTGCCACGGACATTGTTAAAGGCCCGGGATGGTACGGAGCCCGGGTCTCGGCCCTAACCATCGGACTTACCGTCGACCTTGGGCCCCGGCGGGTCGATCCAGCCGACATTGCCATCCGCCCGGCGGTAAATGATGTTTACCCGGCCCGAGGAGCCGTGCTGGAAGACCAGGCAGGGCGCCCCGCTCAGGTCGAGTTCCATGACGGCCTCGCTGACCGAGAGGCGCTTCAGCGAGGTGGTTTGCTCGGCGATGATGACGGGGCTGTAGCCGGCGACCTCGTCCTCGCCCTCGGGCGCCTCAAGCACATAGCTCGTGGCATCGAGCGCCGCCATCGCCTCGGAGGCGACATGGGCCTTTCGGGCGGAACGGTCCTTAAGGCGATTCTTGTAGCGGCGCAGCCGCTTCTCGATCATCACCAGCGCCTGGTCGGCGCTGGCATAGGCATCCGGCGCGTTCGAATCGGCCTCCAGCGTGATTCCCGAATCAAGATGCAGCGCGCAATCGGTGCGGAAGCCGAAGCCGTCCTTGCTCAGCGTGATGTGACCGGAATAATTGCCGTCGAAATATTTGCGCAGCACCTCATCCGTGCGGTCGGCAACGCGGCCGCGCAGGGCCTCGCCGACGCTGATGCTCTTTCCCGAAATTCGAAGAGTCATGTGATGCCTCGCTTGGTTCAAGTGCCTAGCTTGGATCGGTCTCGATGGGACATCGAGAGTAGCGCGATTTCGCGCCAGCGCAATCAGGCCGGCTCGGTGTTGCGGGGGCGATCGGACATTGCGGTGGCGAGGACGTTACCAAGAGCGCTCTGCTTGTCGCGGCGGCGTTGCACCGAAGAGGGAATGCGCATGGCTTCGCGGTACTTCGCGACCGTGCGGCGGGCAATATCAATGCCCGAAGCGCGCAAGCGTTCCACGATGGTGTCATCCGACAGGATCGCCGTGGGCGCTTCCGAATCGATCAGCTGCTTGATGTGGTGACGTACCGCTTCGGCGGAATGCGCCTCGCCGCCGTCAGCCGAGGCGATCGAGGCCGTAAAGAAATATTTCAGCTCGAACGTGCCGCGATTGGTTGCCATGTATTTGTTGGCGGTAACGCGCGACACCGTGGATTCATGCATCTGGATGGCGTCTGCGACAGCCTTCAGATTGAGCGGCCGCAAATGCGCCACGCCATGGGTGAAGAAGCCGTCCTGCTGGCGCACGATCTCGGTTGCAACTTTCAGGATGGTGCGGGCGCGCTGGTCGAGTGCGCGCACGAGCCAGGTCGCGTTCTGGAGCGCATCGGTGAAGTAGGATTTGTCGCCGTCCTTGCCGATCTTCTTCGACAGCTCGGAATAGTAGGTCTGGTTGACCAGCACGCGCGGCAGGGTGTCGCTGTTGAGCTCGACATGCCAGCCACCGTCGGGACCGGGGCGGACATAGACATCGGGCACCATGGTCTGGAGCCGCGCCGAGCCGAACTTCATGCCGGGCTTGGGATTGAGGCGGCGGATCTCGCCGATCATGTCGGCGATGTCCTCGTCGTCGACGCCGCAGACCTTGCGCAAGGACGCAATGTCGCGCTTGGCGAGAAGATCGAGATGCTCGACCAGGGCCTGCATCGCCGGATCGTAGCGGTCGAGCTCGCGGAGCTGGATCGCCAGGCATTCGCTGAGGGATCGTGCGCAGACGCCGGGCGGATCGAATTTTTGCAGCACGGCAAGGACGTCCTCGACATCCGGTTGCGATGCGCCGAGACGCTCGGCGGCCTGGCCGAGATCCGGCGGCAGATAGCCAGCCTCGTCGACGAGGTCGATCAGGTACTGGCCGATCATGCGCTGCGCCGGCGCGGTGAAGGCAACCGAGAGCTGCTCGGCAAGATGGTCCGACAGGGTCCTCTCTGCCGCGACGAAGGCTTCGAGATTGTAGGGTTCATCGCCGGAGGCACCACCGCCCCACTCGGTGTAAGTGGTCGGCGCGGCGTCCTGGGCATTGCGCGCGGCCGCCTCGGCCGGCTCCTCGGAGAAGACGTTGTCGAGGCCGGTGTCCAGGGTCTGCTCGATCTCGGCGCGGGTGCCGAGATCCTTGCTCATCCATTCTTCCTGTCCGGGCTCGAACGCCTCGGCGCTGCCGCCAAAGCCGTCGTCACCAACTCCATCACCCTGGCCGCCTTCGTCGCCATCGCCGAACTGGCTGGCCTCCGCGGGCGCTTCAGCGCCGCCGGCCTCATCATTGGCTCGCTCCAGCAGGGGGTTACGCTCGAGTTCTTCCTCCACGAAGGTCGTCAGATCGAGATTGGACAATTGCAGCAGCTTGATCGCCTGCATCAGCTGCGGCGTCATGACCAGCGACTGCGATTGCCGGAACTCTAATCTCTGCGTGAGCGCCATGAAGCAAGAACCGTTCCCAAAATTGGTCCGATTTTTGCTTATCCTAGTCCGGGCCCGATGTACACGCCTTGACGCCGCGCAAAAACAGGCTAGAGGCGGAATTCCTCGCCAAGGTAAAGCCGGCGCACGTCCGGATCGGCGACGATCTCATCCGGGGTACCCTCGGTCAGGATTTCACCGGCATAGACGATGTAGGCACGATCGGTGAGGCCGAGCGTTTCGCGCACATTGTGGTCGGTGATCAAGACCCCGATGCCGCGATTGGTGAGATGGCGGACGAGGTCCTGGATGTCGCCGACCGCGATCGGATCGATGCCGGCGAAGGGCTCGTCGAGAAGCATGTAGTTCGGCCGTGTCGCCAACGCGCGCGCAATCTCGACGCGGCGGCGCTCCCCACCTGATAGCGCGATCGACGGCGATTTCCTGAGGCGCGTGATGTTGAACTCGTCGAGCAGCGAATCGAGCTGGTGCTCGCGTTTCTTGCGCGAGGGCTCGACCACTTCGAGCACCGCGCGGATGTTCTGCTCGACGGTGAGGCCGCGGAAGATCGAGGCCTCCTGCGGCAGGTAGCCGATGCCGAGCCGCGCGCGCTGATACATCGGCAGCTTGGTGACATCGTGCCCGTCGAGCTCGATCGCGCCGCGATCGGCCTTGATCAGGCCGGTGATCATGTAGAACACGGTGGTCTTGCCGGCGCCGTTCGGGCCGAGCAGGCCGACCGCTTCGCCGCGGCGCACGTAGATGCTGACGCCGCGCACCACCTGACGACTGCCAAAGGCCTTTTCCACACTGTGCACAGCCAGGAAGCCGGGCCGCCGCAGCAGTTGCCCGCCTGTGCCAGTGGATCTGCTGCCGGCCCTGACCGGGTGAACCGCCTGCGGACGCGGCGGCTCGGCTCGATAGTCCGCCTGATAGTCGGCGTGATGGTCTCCTTGGAACTGGTCGGGCGCACGCATCGGCTGGCTCCGGGCGGTCGGCGGCGCATCCCGCACCGGGCTGGTGACGAGACCGCCGACATCGTCACCGAGCGCGGTGATGTCCTGACGCGCAAATCCTGGCCGGCCGCGTTTGGCGGGTCGCCGACGGAACATGCTGAAGAGATCGACCATCCCCGCCTTCTAGCCTTTCACGACGATCCTGCACGACAATCCTGCACGATGGTCCGCGCGTGATCCCGCGATCTGCCGCCCCGGCCTTTGCGATCCGCCGGTGCAGCCTGAGTGAGGGATGTCTCATGCCCGGTGAAACACGCCCGAAAAGCGGCGAACCCCGCTTCGAAAGCCCTTCGCGCTAGATACAGTCTTGCCGGGCAAGCTTCAACCTCGGATCGGGAGCAACCAAAGCAAGTTATTGAATTTACTTTTGTTTACTTGCGCCGGGCAACTGCAGAGGCGGTGCTGTGCCGGGTTTGGCGCCTTGGCCGCAATCATTGCTGCCGCCCTGCGGCAGCAGGGCCTGGACCCGGCCGCTCTCGGATTCCACCCGCGACACACCCGTGGTCATGTCGACCATCAGGCGGTCGCCGCGCAGCACGTTCTTGCACTGCGTCAAGACCACGCCGCCGAGCATGGTGATGAGGTTGGTCTTGGTGTCGAACACGGCGGTCTCGCCCGTTACCACCTGGTCCTTCTGAGTGACCACGACATTGCCGCGCGCCTCCAGCCGCTTGATCGCGGAGCTGCCGCCCGGGCCCGGCGTTGCCGACTGCATCGGTGCCGCCTTCGCGCCCTTGACCGCCGGCTGCGGCGCGGCCGGCTTGTCGCCGCCGCCCGATTCGTAAAACACCACCAGCGTCTTCGAGGTCATGGTGGTGTCGCCCTGCACGACCTTCACATTGCCGGCGAAGGTCGCCTCCTTCTTCTTGTCGCGCATTTCGAGCGAGGCGGCCTCGATCTGGATCGGCTGGTCGCGGTTTTGCGAAAAGCCCTGCATCGCGTTGGGCACGCCTTGCATCGTGCTCTGTGCAATGGCGGCCCCGCCCGCGACCACCGCAACGACGGCGGCGACAAGCACGGCTGTGCCGAGGACGGCACTCCGCTTGTTGTCGCTGCGCGAAAAAAAACTGACCATGGAAATCACTTTGAATTGGCAGACTTGTTCTGAGGCGTACGCGTCTTCGCAGGTGGCGCAGGCTCGGCCGGGGGCGCAGGCTGTGCGGCGGCGGGGTCGTCCAGCTTGTCCAGGTGCATCACCACATTGCCTTCGAAGCGGATGAGATCGCCGCCCTCGGTGATCCGCAGCCGGTCCGCAGTCAGCGTGCCGTTGGTCAGCTTGACGTCGACGCGCTCGTCGGAGGTGACCGTGCCCTTGTTCATGTCGACGAAGGCCGAGTTCAGCCGCGCTTCGTAGCCGGTCGAGGTGCGCAGCAAGATGTCCTTGTGCAGATCGAGCTGCTGCTGCTTGTTGTCGAAACGGCCGGTGCGGGCGTCGAGGAACAGGGTGGATTGATCCTCCATCAGCACCTTTGCGCGCAGATCCGAAAGATCGACATGATCGGGGTCGGTGATGTCCTGCGTCGCGGTCTTGGCCCAGAGCTCGTAGGGCCGCTGGTCCGGCGTGAAGCCGGCGAGGTGCGGCGTTTCCATGGTGATCTTGGTGCCCGACACCACCAGGTTTCCGGAATCGAGCGGCAGTTTCGGCATCAGCATGCGGAACGGATTGAAGACCGACACGCCGACGATGGCGGCCATGGAGAGCAGCACCGCGCCCGGCACCGCGACGCGCAGAATCCGCACCAGGCGGCTGTGGCGCGCCGCGCTGGCAAACTTCGCCGCAAGCGCGGCGTCGTAGGTGGGATTCTGGGCCGAATTCACCTGGACTCCTGATTCACTCCTGAAGTGGCGCTCGCCTTGTCCGGTGGAAGGACGCCCCATTGTACCCGGCGCCGCCAAAATATGCAGCCGGCGACAGGCCGTTACGAAAGTGTCCGAAACGGGGCGGCAGCCCTGACCCTAGCGGCCACGAGCGGCATCAGGAATGCGCGAAAATGTCCTCTTCCGCCCAGCCCTGGAGGTCGAGCAGGGCGCGGGTCGGCAGGAAGTCGAAACAGGCCTGCGCCAGCGCGGAGCGGCCTTCCCGCACCAGCATGGCATCGAGCCGCTCGCGCAGGCCGTGCAGATGCAGCACATCGGAGGCGGCATAGGCGAGCTGCGGCTCGCTCAGGCTGTCGGAGCCCCAGTCGCTGGACTGCTGCTGCTTGGAGAGGTCGATGTTGAGCACCTCGCGCACCAGGTCCTTCAGACCGTGGCGGTCGGTATAGGTGCGGGTCAGGCGGGAGGCGATCTTGGTGCAGTAGATCGGCCCGGTCATGACGCCGAAGGTCTGGTACAGCACCGCGATATCGAACCGCGCGAAGTGGAAGATCTTCGTGATGGCGGGATCGGCCAGCAGCGCCTTCAAATTCGGCGCGTCGGTGTGCCCCCTGGGGATCTGCACCACATCGGCGCTGCCGTCGCCGGGCGAGAGCTGCACCACGCAGAGCCGGTCGCGGTGCGGGTTCAGGCCCATGGTCTCGGTGTCGATCGCCACCGCTGCGGTGTAGCGGGACAGGTCGGGCAGGTCGCCGCGATGCAGGCGTACGGTCATGGCGTTTCAAAACCTCGAATGGTCTGTCGGCAGAATAGGCTAATCGGGATTCCCCGCGATGTATCCACTCACGGCGGGCCGCGCAAGCGCCGGCCGTGACCTTACGGGCCCGGTCAGATCGCCGCCAGCATGATGCAGATCATCGCGGCCACCGTGATGCGGCTGGGGCCGTCGCGGAAAGCGTAGATGATCGGATCGTCAGGCATCTCGCGGCGGTGCGCCATCATCAGGGCGCGGCCGAACCAGTAGAGCAGCAGCGGGTTGAGCAGCCAGAGCATCCAGGGACGGCTGTAGAGCGGCGTCACCGCGGAGGAGGAGACGTAGAGCGAGAACACCGTTGCCGCGTTCATCGCGCTCGCCGCCGCCATCGCGGCGATGACATGCAGATCAGTGATCCTGTAATCGCGGTTGGAGGGATCGGCGAGGCCCGCGCTCTCGCGCATGCTGAGCTCGCTGAAACGCTTGATCAGCGCCAGCGAGGTGAACACGAACAGCGAGAAGATCAAAAGCCATTCCGACAGCACCACGCCGACGCCGACGGCGCCGGCGATGATGCGCAAGCTGTAGAGACCAGACAGCGTCACGACGTCGACCAGCATCTTGCGCTTGAGCGCGAGCGAATAAGCGATCGTGGTGACGAGATAGGCGCCGAGCACGCCCAGGAAGAGAGGCGAGATGCAGAGGCTGGCGACAAGCGCGAACAGCCACAGCGCAGGAATCGCTGCTAGCGCCGCGGAGATCGGCAGATCGCCGGCCGCGAGCGGGCGATGGCGCTTGGTCGGATGCTGCCGGTCGGCCGAAAGATCCAGGAGATCGTTCATCAGATAGGCGCCCGACGCGCAGGCGGAGAACGCCATGAACGCCAGCAATGCAAAGCCGAGCGTTGCAAGGTTCATCTGATGCGCGGTGAGCGCCGGCACGAACACCAGCGTGTTCTTGGCGTATTGGTAGACGCGCAGGGCCTTGGCCCAGGTTTTCCAGCTGACGTGGCTGTGGCCGCGGCTCTCGATGCGCTCGATCGCGCCGCGATCGAACGGCAGCGTATGGCCCGCGGCAAGATCGGCCGGCGTCACGACGCCGTCAAAGCCAAGATGTGCGGCAATGCCCGCCGCATGATCGGCGAAACGTCCGGCGACAAGATATATCTTCGCGCCCTGCGCCCGCGCCGCCAGCGCCTGATTCAGCACATCGGAATCATAGGGCAGATGGGCATAGTCGATCTCGGCCCGCGCCAGGATATCCGTGAGCGCGGCCATACCTGGGCGTCCGCCGGCGCCGAAGCGGGCCAGCATGCGGCCGGGCGCACTGAACAGCGCTTCCATCAGCAGTTCGGAACGCAGCAGCGCGCCTTCCAGATCGATCACAAGCGTCCGCCCAGCCGCCGCAATTGCCGACGGTGCGGGGGCGCCAGAATCGTGTTGCCAGGCAGGCTGCTCCATCCGGAAACGCTCTTACTTGACGCAAAATGACCAGCCCAAAGGCCGGGGAGCAGGGGAAAGGGATGGTCGCGAGCCTAGAGGGCATTCGCTAAGGGCGGCTTAATTCCCCCGGACAGGAGCGGGCGGTTTCGCGCCGGAGGTCCTGTTGCCCGGATCCCACAACCCGCCCCGCGCTTCCTGTTGCGGCAGAGCTTTTACCTTGCCGCCCGTGGACATCGTCCCCGTCCACCCTATCTGCCAGTTTCGCGCGCCCCGCCGCGCTTACCTTGAATCAGGTGCCATGACCGAACAGACGCTCGCCGCGGCCGTCGACGACCCACAGGAACGCCAACGCGGCTTTTCGCGCTATCAGGCGCTCCTCATCGCGCTGCTCGCGTTCACGCAATTCACGATCATCCTCGACTTCGTCATCATGTCGCCGCTCGGCGCCATCCTGATGCCTGCGCTCGACATCACGGCCGGGCAGTTCGGCGTCGCGGTGTCGGCCTATGCGTTCAGCGCGGGGATCTCGGGCATCCTGGCCGCCGGCTTTGCCGATCGGTTCGATCGCAAGCGCCTGCTGCTGTTCTTCTATGTCGGCTTCACGCTCGGGACCATGCTCTGCGCCGCCGCGCCGAACTACCATGTGCTGCTGCTCGGCAGGATCGTGACCGGATTGTTCGGTGGCGTGATCGGCTCGGTTGTGCTCGCCATCATCACCGATCTGTTCCCGCTGCACCTGCGCGGCCGCGTGATGGGCTTCATCCAGACGGCGTTTGCCGCAAGCCAGGTGCTCGGCATTCCCGCCGGGCTGTTCCTCGCCAATCACTGGAGCTGGCATGTCTGCTTCGCCGCGATCGTCGTGGTGTCGACCGCAGCGATCGCGGTCATCGCTTTCACCATGGAGCCGGTCGATGCGCATCTGAAATTGAAGCAGGACAGAAACCCGTTCCGGCACTTGATCGCCACCGTCGGGCAGAAGCGCTATACGCTGGCCTTCGCCGTCACGACGCTGCTGGCGACCGGCGGGTACATGCTGATGCCATTCTCCAGCGCCTTCACCGTGCACAATCTCGGCATCGACATTGCGCATCTGCCGACGATCTATCTCGTCTCCGGCCTGTTCAGCATCGTCACGGGGCCTCTGGTCGGCAGGGCGAGCGACGCGTTCGGCAAATACCCGACCTTCGCGTTCGGCAGCGTCGTGTCGGTGATCATGGTGCTGGTCTACACCCGTCTCGGCCACGTCTCGCTCGCGACCGCGATCCTCGTCAACGTCTTGATGTTCGTCGGCATTTTCTCGCGCATGATCCCGTCGCAGGCGCTGATGTCGGCGATCCCCGATCCGAGCCAGCGCGGCTCGTTCAGCGCGGTCAGCGCCTCGCTTCAGCAGCTCTCCGGCGGCCTCGGCTCGGTTCTCGCCGCCGCCATCATCGCCCAAGCGGCGGACGGCTCGCTGATCCATTTCGACCGGCTCGGCTACGTCGTGGTCGCGACGACGATCGTCGCGCTGGGCGCGATGTACTTTGTGCAGAAGGCGGTGGCGGAGCGGGCGGGAAAGCGGGTGGTGTGAGAGCGGACGGGCTGATGTGTCCCATCAAGGGACCCATGCCACCTCGGTGCTTGGATCGTCGGCTACCATCGCGACTGATCGGAAACAGCCCCATTTTGCGTCAAATCTTGCAAATGGTGCCCAGGAAAGGACTCGAACCTTCACGGCCGTTAAGCCACTGGCACCTGAAGCCAGCGCGTCTACCAATTCCACCACCTGGGCATGCCGTTTGGGGCACGGAGGCGGTTACTACGGTTCGGTGACGCCGTTGTCAATTCATGCGTGAAGCCTGTTGCGGGATGCCGATTGCGCATCGCAAACCGGCTCGATACAAGCCTGACAACCCCTTACCCACCTGCAGGAACCGACCCCATGGCATCGAATCTGGACACGCTCGTCACGGTTTTCGGCGGATCTGGGTTTTTGGGCCGGAACGTCGTCCGCGCCCTGTGCAAGCGCGATTACCGCATCCGGGTCGCGGTGCGGCGGCCGGAACTCGCCGGATATCTCCAGCCCTCCGGCAAGGTCGGGCAGGTCCACACCGTGCAGGCCAATTTGCGCTATCCGGCCTCGGTCGAGGCGGCGCTGCGCGATTCGCATGTCGTGATCAACCTCGTGGGCGTCCTCACCGAGAGCGGCGAGCAGACCTTTGACGCCGTCCAGGCCAAGGGCGCCGAGACCGTCGCCAAGGCGGCGGCCGCCGCCGGCGCCAGCCTGGTGCATGTCTCCGCGATCGGCGCCGACGCGGAATCGCCCTCGCGCTATGCCAAGGCCAAGGCGGCCGGCGA
This sequence comes from Bradyrhizobium sp. 137, assembly GCF_023074095.1. NCBI lineage: Bacteria > Pseudomonadati > Pseudomonadota > Alphaproteobacteria > Hyphomicrobiales > Nitrobacteraceae > Bradyrhizobium > Bradyrhizobium sp. 137. The sequence continues at coordinate 174,086 of NZ_JADPKU010000099.1, read as the reverse complement.
AGCCGCGGTCTTGGCCGCCGTACCGTCGGCGACGATCTTCCGCCCTTCCGTGATGTTCGGGCCCGAGGACCAGTTCACCAACCGCTTTGCCGCGCTGGGGCGAATGTTGCCGGTGCTGCCGCTGATCGGCGGCGAGACCAGGATGCAGCCGGTCTATGTCGGCGACGTCGCCACCGCGATCGCTGATGCCGTCGACGGCAAGGCCAAGGCCGGCGCGACCTATGAGCTCGGCGGGCCGGAGGTGCTGACCATGCGCGAGATCATCGAGACCATCCTCGAGAACACGGATCGCGAGCGAATGCTGATCCCGCTGCCGTTTGGGCTCGCCCGCTTCAAGGCCGCCTTCCTGCAATTCGCGCCGGGTGCACTGAAGCTGACGCCGGACCAGGTCACGATGCTCGAACGCGACAATGTCGTGTCGGATGCGGCGAAGGCCGCTGGCCTGACGCTGGAAGGGCTCGGCATCACGCCGGATTCGCTGGAGGCGATCGCCCCGCAATATCTCTGGCGTTTCCGCGCGGCCGGCCAGTTCCAGCGCAAGAGCGCCTAAAGACTCTCTCTCCGTCGTCATGGCCGGGCCGTTCGGAGAACGGCGTCGCTCTGCTCGACTATGCGCGGCCATCCACTCAGATCAGCGGTCGCAGCAAGACGTGGATGCCCGGGTCAAGCCCGGGCATGACGAGTTTGGAGGACGAGCAGGGCCAGAGGACGCACCGTCAGCGCGGCGAAACGTCAAAACTTCAGCTTCTTGAACACCGCTTCCGGCAGCGTCTTGATGATCAGCATCACGAGGCGCCATTTGCCGCTGACATAGACGACGTCGATTTTCCTCTCGACCGCCTGAAGGATCGCATCGCCGACCACCGGCGCCTCCACCGTGAGCGGGCCGATCAGCTTCATGCCTTCCGTCATCTTGGTGCGGACGAAGCCGGGTTTGACGGTGACGACATGCACGCCGCGGCGGCTGGCGCGGGCACGCAGGCCGGACAGGAAGGCGGAGAAGCCCGCTTTGGCCGAGCCGTAGACATAGTTCGAGGCGCGGCCGCGATCGCCGGCAACGGAGGACACGCCGACGATCGTGCCAGTGCCGCGGCCCAAGAATTTTTCGGCAAACAGGCCGAGGATCAGCGACGGGCCTTCGTAGTTGGAGCGCATGATCGTGGTGGCGTGGGCGAGATCGGATTGCGCGTTCTCCTGCACGCCCAAAAGGCCGACGATCGAGACCACGACATCAGGCAACGCCGGCAGGCCGCCGACAAAGCTCTCGAATGACGCGGTGTCGAGCACATCGAATTTGTGAAGACCGACCTCGATATTGTAACGCGCGCGCAGATCGGCGGCATCCCGCTCCAGCGTGGCGACGTCGCGGCCGGCGAGGGCGACGTCGTATCCCGCCTTGGCGAAGGCGCGCGCGGCGGCGCGGCCGATATCGGAGGAGCCACCCAGCACAATTGCGGACTTGCGTGACGTCACGGGCTAGACCTCATCAAACAGGCGTTGTGAAAGCTTCGAGCGGATGTTGCCTGTGGGATCAAGCGATCTGCGGATCGCGTTGAACCGCTGCAAGGCGGGATAGCCGGCCGCGAACGTCGCGCGCGACTGGCGCGCATCCTTGGCGAGGTACAGCCGCCCGCCGGCAGCGACGACCAGGCGATCGATCTCGTCGAGGAAATTCAGGATGTCGCCCTTCAGCGGGAAATCCAGCGCCAGCGTGTAGCCGGGCAGCGGAAACGACAGGATGCCGTCGCCCTGGCCGAGCTTCTTGAGCACGGCGAGGAAGGAGGCATCGCCGCGATGCGCGACGCGCTGGAGGATATCGCCGAGCACCTCGCGCGCGCCCTGCTCCGGAATCACGCATTGATGCTGAAGGAAGCCGCGCTTGCCATAGATCCGATTCCAGTCTTTGAGGCCGTCGAGCGGAAAGAAATACGGATAGAGCGAGACCACTTGGCTGCCGCCGGCGCGCCGCGCGCCCACGCGGTAGTACAGCTCGTTGAAGGCGCGAATGCTGAGGCGGTTCAGCGTGATCGAGGGCAGATCGACGGGGACGCCGAGGCCGGGATCTTTGCCGACGGGAAACGCAGCGGCGCCAGCGGCGAGTTCGTCTCTGCCGGCGTGTTCGCCGAGATAGATCAGCGCGCGGCCGAGATCGCGTCCTCGCGCCGCGCAATCGAGCCAGGCCACCGAATAGGTCGCAGCATCGCCCGCGTCGAGCGCTCGCATCGCGGCATCGAGATCGGACGCAGAGATCACCCGCTCGCGGATCCATCCGGTTTCGACCGGCCGCAACCGCATCGTCGCCTCGAGGATGATTCCGGTCAGGCCCATGCCGCCGACGGTCGCGAAAAAGGCATCGGAATTCTGCTCGCGCGAGGTTTCGATCACCTCGCCCTGCCCGGTGCGCAGCAAAATGCTGTCGAGGTAGCGACCGAAGCCGCCCTCGCCATGATGGTTCTTGCCGTGCACGTCGGCAGCGATTGCACCGCCGATCGACACGAAGCGCGTGCCGGGCACGACGAAGGGCAGGAAGCCGCGTGGGCCGAATGTCTCGATCAGGTCCGACAGCAGCATGCCGGCCTCGAGGCGGATGCGCCCGCTCGCCGGATCGAACCACCTGACCCGGTCGAACCCCGTCATCGCGACGGTCCTGGCGGCGCCGATCGCGGCATCGCCATAGGCGCGGCCATTGCCGCGCGCGACGGTGCCGGCCGAGACAGCCTCGCCGACGGCCGCGAACGAGCGCGGCCGCAGCACGTTGCTATCGACGACCGGAAAACGCCCCCAGCCGCTGACGAGGGTCATGGTTCAGCTCCTGTGCCGGGCACGCCGCCCTGGGCTGGAGACTGATTAGCGATCAAAAGCTTATTTTGCGTTGAAAACACCAGCAACCGGGTGTCTCGATGCCCACCTCTCCCCAGCGGGGAGAGGTGCGTCGGAGCACTTCAGCGCGAGCTGATTTGGATCGAGGGTTTCTGGCTTTACCGCCCCAGCGCCAGCGCGATCAGGCCGAGCGTGCCGACGATGACGCGCCACCAGGCGAACACCACGAAACCGTGTCGGGTGACGTAGGTCAAGAACGTCTTGACCACGATGATCGCGGTGATGAACGACACCACGAAGCCGATCGCGACGATGTTCATATGGTCCATCGTCATCTCGGCGCGGTTCTTGTAGAAGTCGTAGGCGAACGCGCCGATCATGGTGGGGATGGCGAGGAAGAACGAGAACTCCGCCGCCGCTCGCTTGTCCGCACCGAGCAGCATGGCGGCCACGATGCTGGCGCCGGAGCGCGACACGCCCGGGATCATCGCCACGCACTGCGCGATGCCGATATAGAGATACATCAAGAGTGGAAACTTGGTGGCTTCATGCTCGCGCGGCTTGAGCTCGAGCTTGTCGACCCAGAGCAGGATGGCGCCGCCGACGATCAGCGTGAAGCAGACGACCCACGGATTGAACAGCATGCTCTTGATGTACTTGCCGGCGAGGAGGCCGACGATCACGGCCGGCAGGAACGCGACCAGCACGCCGATCACGAAGCGGCGCGCATAGGCATCGCCCGTGAACAGGCCAATCGCGACGTCCCACAGCTTCCTGAAATAGAGCCCGACGATCGCGAGGATCGCACCCAACTGGATCAGAACGGTAAACGAATCCCAGAAGGCACCTTCACCAAGGTGAAAGAAGCGCTCCGCGAGCAAGAGGTGGCCGGTCGAGGACACGGGAAGGAACTCGGTCACCCCCTCGATGATGCCGAGGATCACTGCCCGTATTGCGTCTGACATATTACGGTCCATTTCCGCTGGAAAGCGGGGCTCTTCTCGCCTATTCGCCCCCATGCCGCAATCGCAAAATGCGACGTCACGCCCTTGCTTCGCGGTTTTGAAAGACTAGTGTGGCGCCGCACAAACATTGATGGATTCTTAAGCACCATCAAATAGTCAAAGGCTTCATGTTTACGCTGTTTCACCATCCGTTCTGTCCGCACTCGCGCTTCATTCGCTTGATCGTGGGCGAATACGGGCTCGACCTGACGCTGGTCGAAGAGCGCAGCTGGGAGCGGCGCGAGGCGTTTCTGCTGCTCAATGCGGCCGGCACGACACCGGTTCTGGTGGACGACGAGCAGCCGCCCATACCGGGCGCGGCGATCATCGCCGAATATGTCGACGAGGCCTATGGCGCCGCGATGGGCCCCAAGCGCCTGATGCCGGAAACCATCACCGAGCGCGTCGAGGTGCGCCGGCTGATGGCCTGGTTCAACGAAAAATTCTTCGAGGAGGTCTCGCACCCTCTCGTCACCGAGCGCATCTACAAGCGGTTCATGAGCGAGGAGGACGGCGGCGGCCCGCCTTCGGCCGACGTGATGCGCGCGGCCAAGGCAAATGTGCGCTATCATCTGGCCTATATCGGCTGGCTGGCGCAGACGCGTAACTTCCTCGCGGGCGACCGGCTCACCTACGCGGATCTCGCCGCCGCGGCGCATCTCTCGGCGATCGACTATCTGGGCGACGTGCCATGGAGCGAGGACGACGCAGCAAAGGCGTGGTACGCGCGGGTGAAATCCCGCCCGTCGTTCCGTCCGCTCCTGAGCGAATGGCTGGCCGGCGTGCCGGCGTCGCGGACTTATGTGGACCTGGATTTCTGAATTCCGATCCGACTGAACTGAAGACACGGCTGGCGCACGAAGCACGCGCGCTCGGCTTCGACTGCATCGGCATCACTGCACCCGGCACGATCGAGAGCGCCGGAAAATACTTTCTCGAATTCATCGCCTCCGGCGGCCATGGCGACATGGACTGGCTGGCCGCGAGCCCTGAGCGCCGCGTCGATCCGCGCGGGCTGTGGCAGGATGTGCGCTCGGTGATCATGCTCGGCGTCAATTACGGCCCCGACCAGGATCCGCTTGCGATCCTCAAGCAGCGCACGCATGCGGCGATCTCGGTCTATGCGCAAGGCGACGATTATCACGATCTGATCAAGAAGCGGCTGAAGGCGCTGGCGCGCTGGCTAATTGCGACCGCGCCGTCGGATGTAAAGGTGTTCGTCGACACCGCGGCCGTGATGGAGAAGCCCTTGGCGCAAGCCGCGCATCTGGGCTGGCAGGGCAAGCACACCAATCTCGTCTCGCGCGAGTTCGGCTCCTGGCTGTTCCTCGGCGCGATCTACACCACGCTCGAGCTGCCGCGCGACGACGCAGAGATCGACCATTGCGGCTCGTGCCGGGCCTGTCTCGACATCTGTCCGACCGCGGCGTTCCCTGCGCCCTACAAGCTCGATGCGCGGCGCTGCATCTCGTACCTCACCATCGAGAACAAGGGTCCGATCCCGCGCGAATTTCGCAAGGCCATGGGCAATCGGATCTATGGCTGCGATGATTGTCTTGCCGCCTGTCCCTGGAACAAGTTCGCGCAGGAGGGTCGCGAGGCCAAGCTCGCGGCGCGTGACGAGCTGCGCGCGCCTGCGCTCGCGGCGCTGGCCCGGCTCGACGATGCTTCATTCCGCACGCTGTTCACGAAGTCGCCGCTGAAGCGCATCGGCCGCAATCGCTTCGTACGGAACGTGCTGATCGCGATTGGCAACTCCGGGGAGCTAGCGCTGGCTGCGGAGGCGCGGCGATTGCTCGACGATGCAAGCCCACTGGTGCGTGGGGCGGCGGTGTGGGCGCTGGGGCAATTGGTGGAGCGCGAGGCGTTTGCCGAGGTGAGGCTGCAGGTTCTCGATCGCGAGCCCGACGAGAGTGTTCGTGAGGAGTGGCGCGCAGAATTCACGGTTAGCTCCTCATCCTGAGGAGCCGCGCGGCGGCATCTCGAAGGATCGAGGCCGAGCTGCCGCAGCGGAGCCTGCATGGTTCGAGACGGCGCTTCGCGCCTCCTCACCATGAGGGTTGAGGGCCTTGATTTCCCCGCGCCTTTCTTCAATCTCGCGCCTCATGACAAACATGCCTTTCTTTACCCGCGACGGCGACACATTCCATCCGACGGAAGTCGCCAACGGTCCCTGGGATCCGAAATCGCTGCACGGACGCGTCATCATCGGCCTGCTCGGCTTCGTCATCGAGGAGCGTCATTCCGGCCCCGAATTCGTGCCGGCGCGGCTCACCGTCGATATGTTTCGGCTACCGACCATCGACAAGCCGATTGAAGTGACGACGCGCCTGGTGCGCGACGGCCTGCGCATCCGCGTGGTCGAGGCGGAGTTTGTCTCCGGTGGCGTCAGCATGGCGCGGGCGTCTTGCCAGCTGCTGCGCAAGACGCAAAATCCCGAAGGCAATGTCTGGTCACCGCCGAACTGGGACGTGCCGAAGCCGGCCGACATTCCCAAGCCCACCGATCCCAGGCTCGGCATGAACGGCAAATGGACGACGCGCCCGATCGTCGGCCATATGGGCTCGCTCGGCCCGCGCCGGCTCTGGATGAGCGAGGTGCGCGAGCTCGTCGCGGGCGTGGCGATGACGCCGTTCGTCCGTGTCGCCACCGGCGCCGATTTCGCCAGCCCGTTTGCCAATGCCGGCGACAGGGGGCTCGGCTACATCAACAGCGACGTCACGATCTATCTGCATCGCCTGCCGATCACAAACTGGATCGGATTCGAGGTGGTGAACCATCACGCCACCGATGGCGTCGCGATCGGCGAATGCTGGCTCTATGACGAACAGGGACCGATCGGCACCGCCACGGTCGCCGCACTGGCGCAGCGCAAGCCGATGGCGAATCCGTCGAAGCGGTAGCGCTCTCTCTACTCGTCGTTCCGGGCTCGCGCCAAGGAGCGCGCCCCGGAATGACGAGTGGAGACAGTTACGCCAAATGCCGCTGCATTTCCGGGCGCGCCTTCAGCTCGGCGCCCTGCTTGGCCACGATCTTCGCAATCCGCTCCGGCGCAAACTTCAGGTCGACGAACGCCGGCGCAGTGTTGGCAACTTCGTGATAGCTGGCAATCTTGCCCTCACGCAGCGTCATTATCGCCACGCCCTCGAACATCGCCCGCGCGCCATTCGCGTCCAGTAGGGTCGAACGATAGCTGAAGGTGTAGCGCGCATAGAGCGTGGTGCCGTCGGTGACGGGATCGTGCATGTCCCAGCGGAAATCGGTCGCCGTGCGATAGAACCAGTCGTCGATCAGCTCGGCGATCTTCTCGCGACCGGCGAAGACACCGTAGAAGACGTCGTGGTAGATGCCGTCCTCGGTGAACAGTTCGGCGAAAGCCTTGCCGTTGCGCTGCTCGACCGCATCGCAGAACGCACGCAGCATGGCGACGGTGGTCATTGGCATTTCTCCCTCCCCGTTCTCTGTCATGCCCCGGCTTGCCGGCGCATCCAGTACGCCGCGGCTTCTCGGCTTAGGTATGACGGCCTCTGGAATACCGGATCGTCCGCTCAAGTCGGACGATGACATCGAGTGCTGAGCGGCAGTTTCACCCGATCTCCGCCACGGCGGCAAGAATGCGCGCGATGTCCTGCGGGCGGGAGAGGCGGTGATCGCCGTCCTGGATCATGGTCAGCACGACGTCGTCAGCCGGCAGGCGATGTGTCAGCGCGAAGGCGTGCTGCCATGGCACGTCGGGATCTTTCGCGCCCTGCAGGATGCGGATGGGGCAGCCGAGATCGATGGCGCTGCCGAGCACCAGGTGATTGCGTCCCTCCTCGATCAGATTTCGCGTAATCGGATAGGGCGAGCCGTCGCCATAGTCCGACGGCCGCAGCCAGAGGCCCTTGGTCTCGATCTCTTTCTTCACCGCCGGCGAAAAGTTCTTCCACATCAGCTCCTCGGTGAAGTCGGGCGCCGGCGCGATCAGGACGAGACCGGACAGCGAGGCCACGGCCTGTTGCGTCTCCTGGCGCTTCTTGATCTCGCGCGCGAGCAGCAGTGCCATCCAGCCGCCCATGGACGAGCCGATCAGGATTTGCGGGCCGGCGCAGAAGCGCTCGAACACTGCTACGCTCTCCTCCAGCCAGCGTCCGATGGTTCCATCGGCGAAATCGCCGCAGGATTCGCCGTGACCGGAATAGTCGAATCGGACCATTGCGCGGCCGTGCTCCCCGGCCCAGGCATCCAGCGCCATGGCCTTGCTGCCCTGCATGTCCGATTTGAATCCGCCGAGCCAGACCAGCCCGGGGCCTTTTCCGGCGCGGCGGCGCACCGCAATTCTGCGCGCCAGCCGGCCTTCGCCCACGGTGATGAAGTCGAGCACGGTATCGGAAATTGCATCGGTCATGGAACGTTTACTCTGGCTGTGCTGTTTGAGCTGTTTGGACACGTCCGCCAGCACAATCCGACCTCGGCATTGGCCGTTTGGGACGCTTGCGGAACAGAACCAAGGTGTCTATGTCGTCTGCGTGCCAACGGGCGTGGCCAAAATGCCTCGCATTTGAGGGTTTTTCGCCTCTCGCACGAGCGACTTGCTTGCCGGCAAACGCATCTTCCTTCAAGATAGCCGCTTCCTTCACAACTTTGGAGAACCACCCATTCGCCGTCCTAATAAAGCTCCGCCCGCTGCCAGCAAAGACGGGCCGCGCATCAATGATGATATCCGCAATGCGCAAATCCAGCTGATCGATCAAACCGGTGACAACAAAGGCACGGTCGAGACGGTCCTGGCCATCAAGATGGCTCAGGAAGCCGGCATGGATCTGGTCGAGATTTCGCCGAATACCAGCCCTCCCGTCTGCAAGATCATGGACTACGGGAAGTACAAGTATTCCGCTCAGAAGAAAGCCGCCGAAGCCCGCAAGCGGCAGAAGACCGTCGAGATCAAGGAGATCAAGCTCCGTCCGATGATCGACGATCACGATTACGACGTGAAGATGCGCGCGATGCAGCGGTTCTTCGAAGAGGGCGACAAGGTCAAGATCACGCTGCGCTATCGTGGTCGCGAAATGGCGCACCAGGAGATCGGCACCAAGCTTCTGGACAAGATCAAAACCGACGTCGCCGAGCTCGCCAAGGTCGAGCAGGACGCAAGGTTCGAGGGTCGCCAGGTCGTGATGGTTCTGGCGCCGCGCTGACGCCGGCTCTTTGGGACTGAGAATTCAACGGCCCGTCCGGATCTCCGGCGGGCCGTTTTGTTTGTCAGGTTCTCGTCGCCTGCCAGGTGCCGCTACAGCGGTCGCCGGAAATGATGCCGTTCCACGAGCCGGCGCCGTTCATGCCGGCGAGCCGGCCGCCGCCGCTGGCGTGGGAGGCGCCGACCCAGACCTGGACCGCCACAGCGCCGCCGCGATTGACTTTGCCGGACACCCGGCCGCCGCCGGCGGACGACACCCGGCTGCCGATGACGGTGAAGGGGACGCTGTAGCCGGAGCTGCAATTGCCCCGTGTGGTGGCGAAGGTGACATTCCAGATGCCGTCATAGCCGCTGACCCGGGCACCGGCAGTTGAAGGCGCCATGGCGGCGGCCAGCACGGCGAGCAGCCCCAGGCGGCGCGGGCGCGCAAAGCTGGAGAAAGAGGAAATCGATCGCGGGAAATGGGCCATTGGGTCCTGCTCCGGACATGAGGCGTGGACATTGGGGGTAGCAACCCCAAATAGTCGGCGGCTAGGTTCCGGCGGTTCATCGTTGCCATTTGGCTCCCGCTCTGTCATAAGCCCAGCCTTCATCGCCCGGCTGATTAAGGGCTGCCGTGGCGGTGTTTCGTGCGGGTTTCGCGCTCGTTCGCAAAACCTGAGCACAATCAACGCTCTAACGAGCATTTTAGACGGCCAGCCGCCTTCACGGGCGGATTTCTGTTGCGGCCATAGGAGAGCCAAATGCCCAAGCTGAAGACCAAATCGGGCGCTAAAAAGCGCTTCAAGGTGACTGCCACCGGCAAAGTGATGCACGCCCAGCGCGGCAAGCGTCACGGCATGATCAAGCGGACGAAGAAGCAAATCCGTCAGCTTCGCGGCACCCGCGTGCTGTTCAAGACCGACGGCGACAACGTCAAGAAGTACTTCTTGCCGAACGCCTGATCGCGTCCACGATCACTGCCACCTCGCGCCGCCTTCGCGCGGCGATCCGAAAACGAAGTCATCTCTGAAGGATTTTTGTCATGTCTCGCGTCAAACGCGGTGTGACCGCTCACGCCAAGCACAAGAAAGTCTACAAGGCCGCCAAGGGCTTCTATGGCCGCCGCAAGAACACCATCCGCGCCGCCAAGCCGGCGGTCGAGAAGGCCATGCAATATGCCTTCCGTGACCGCAAGCGCAAAAAGCGGACATTCCGCGCGCTCTGGATCCAGCGCCTCAACGCCGCAGTCCGTCCGTTCGGCCTGACCTACAGCCGATTTATCGACGGCCTCGCCAAATCTGGCATCACCGTGGACCGCAAGGTGCTGTCGGATCTCGCGATCAACGAGCCCGCCTCGTTCCAGGCGATCGCCGAGAAGGCCAAGGCCGCCCTTGCGGCGTAACAGGGCCGACGCCGCGCTGGCGGCGTAGCCGTCCTCCACTGTGCTCTGCACAGCGTTCAGCTTGTGATGGCCCGGGCAGAGGCGCGTCTTGCCGCCTTACTGCCCCGGCCGTCATCTCTTGCGCAAGCATACTTCTCAGACGTGGATGCCCGGCAGCGCGCCGGGTGTGACGGGCTAGGATCATCGGCTCAGCATCCTGGCCAAAAGGGATTGCCATGACCGATCTTGCCCAGCTCGAAGCCCAGATCATCACCGACATCACCGCCGCGGCGGACGAGGCGGCGCTCGAAGCCGTGCGTGTCGCAGCCCTTGGCAAGAAGGGCTCGATCTCCGCACTGCTCGCAACGCTCGGCAAGATGTCGCCGGACGAGCGCAAGACGCAAGGCGCCGCGATCAACCAGGCCAAGGACAAGGTCACCGAGGCGCTCGCAGCAAAGCGCGACGTCTTGAAGTCGGCGGCGCTCGATGCCCGGCTGGCCGCCGAGACCATCGATGTCACGCTGCCCTTGCGCGATGCCGCGGCCGAGGCCGGCCGAATCCACCCGCTGAGCCAGGTCTGGGACGAGTTGACCACGATCTTCGCCGACATGGGATTCTCGGTCGCCGAAGGCCCTGATATCGAGACGGATGATTACAACTTCACCAAGCTGAATTTTCCGGAAGGCCATCCCGCGCGCGAGATGCACGACACCTTCTTCTTTCATCCGAAGGAAGACGGCTCGCGCATGCTGCTGCGGACCCACACCTCGCCGGTGCAGGTGCGCACCATGCTGAGCCAGAAGCCGCCCATTCGCGTGATCTGCCCGGGTCGCACTTACCGCATCGATTCGGACGCGACCCACACGCCGCAATTCCACCAGGTCGAAGGCCTCGTCATCGACAAGCACTCGCATCTCGGCCACCTCAAATGGATCCTGCACGAGTTCTGCAAGGCGTTCTTCGAGGTCGACCACATCAACATGCGCTTCCGTCCCTCGTTCTTCCCGTTCACCGAGCCCTCGCTTGAAGTCGACATCCAGTGCCGTCGCGACAAGGGCGAGATCCGCTTCGGCGAGGGCGAGGACTGGCTGGAGATTCTCGGCTGCGGCATGGTGCATCCGAACGTGCTGCGCGCCTGCGGCATCGATCCCGACGAGTACCAGGGCTTTGCCTGGGGCATGGGCATCGACCGCATCGCCATGCTGAAATACGGCATCGCCGATCTGCGCCAGCTGTTCGACAGCGACGTCCGCTGGCTGTCCCATTACGGCTTCAAGCCGCTGGAGGTACCGACGCTGGCTGGGGGGCTGAGCTCGTGATGATCAGCGCTGGGAGCAATTCCACAAAGACCCTTCCCGTTCCCTCCCCCCTTGTGGGGAAGGGTCAGGGAGGGGGTAGCCGCAGATGCCGCACACAGTGGTGAGCGACCGTCAGCGCAGCCGAGCGAAGCAACTTCGCCGCACGATGACGCGCGCTGAGACACTGCTATGGCGATATCTGAAAGCTAATCGCATGGATGGCCTGGGCGTCCGACGTCAGACACCGATCGGGAGTTACATCGCCGATTTCGTGTGCTTCTCATCGAAGCTAATTATCGAGCTCGATGGAGAATCTCACAATTTCGAGGAACGGCAGAAGGCAGATCAGCGTCGTGATGCGTTCTTCGTCGCGGAAGGATTTCAGGTTCTGCGTTTCACGAATGAGCAGGTGATGTCAAACCTTGAGGGAGTTGTCGAGGCAATCCGCGAGACAGCTTCCGTCAGAGCGCGCGGCTTACCCCCCTCCCTGCCCCTCCCCCGCAAGCGGGGGAGGGAATGGATAGAGCAAGTGCGTGGCGCTAGTCGTATGGATACGCATTCTCTGTCCGCTTCGCAGGTCGGGCTCCCTCCCCCGCTTGCGGGGGAGGGTTGGGGAGAGGGTTTCTCCGCGATGGGGCTGCCAATGGTCGATCCCAAGCATCCGGACTGGAAAGTATCGCCCAAGCTGCGCGCCAATGCGCGCGCGCTCAGGCGCAACTCGACCGATGCGGAGCGTATCCTGTGGTCAGAACTGCGCGCCAGCCGATTGAATGGCGCGAGCTTTCGCCGTCAGGTGCCCATTGATCACTACGTTGCTGACTTCGTCTGCCACGAGGCCAAGCTCGTCATCGAGCTCGACGGTGGCCAACACTTCTCAGATGAAGGCGAACGTGCCGATTGGCGTCGCTCTGCCGCAATCGAAGCGAAGGGCTTCAAGGTTCTGCGCTTCAACAATCACGAAGTGATGACAAACCGTTCCGGTGTTCTTGAAACAATAGTGACTGTCATTGCGGAGAGAACCCTCTCCCCAGCCCTCCCCCGCAAGCGGGGGAGGGAGCAGACCGTCTCCGTGGAGAAAAAGCAGCCATGAAATTCACTCTCTCCTGGCTGAAGGATCATCTCGACACCGACGAGCCCCTGGAAAGGCTCGCCGATAAGCTCACCATGATCGGGCTCGAGGTCGAGAACATCGAGGACAAGGCGAAGGCGCTGAAGCCGTTCACCATTGCCAAGGTGATCTCGGCCGAGCAGCATCCGAATGCGGATCGCCTGCGGGTCTGCATGGTCGACACCGGTGACGGTGGCGCGCCGGTGCAGGTCGTGTGCGGCGCGCCGAATGCGCGGGCCGGGCTCGTCAGCGTGTTCTCGCCGCCCGGCACCTACATTCCCGGCAAGGACATCACGCTCGGGGTCGGCACCATCCGCGGCGTCGAGAGCCGCGGCATGCTGTGCTCGGCGGCCGAGCTGCAGATATCCAACGACCATGACGGCATCATGGAATTGCCTGCGGACGCGCCGATCGGCGCCGGCTACGCCGAATGGGCGGCGCTTGGCGATCCCGTGATCGAGATCAACCTGACCCCGAACCGGCAGGACTGCACAGGCGTGCACGGAATCGCGCGCGATCTTGCCGCTGCCGACATGGGCAAGTTCAAGGACCCCATGATCAAGCCGATCAAGGGCGAATTCCCCTGCCCGGTGAAAGTGACGATCGAAGACGCCACGCTGTGCCCGGGCTTCGCGCTGCGCCTCGTGCGCGGCGTCAAGAACGGCCCGTCGCCGGAATGGCTGCAGAAGCGGCTGACCGCGATCGGGCTGCGCCCGATCAACGCGCTGGTCGATATCACCAATTTCATGACGTTCGATCGCGCACGGCCGCTACATGTGTTCGACGCCAAGAAAGTGAGCGGCAATCTCGTCGTACGGCGCGCCCGCGAGGGCGAGAGCCTGCTGGCGCTCGACGGCCGCACCTACGATCTCGATCCCAATATCTGCGTGATCGCGGATGAGCACGGCGTCGAATCGCTTGCCGGCATCATGGGCGGCGAGGCCTCGGGCTGCGACGAGAACACCACCGACGTTCTGATCGAATCGGCGCTGTGGAACGAGATCAACATCGCCCAGACCGGCCGCAAGCTCGGTGTGAATTCGGATGCGCGCTACCGCTTCGAGCGTGGCGTCGATCCGGCCTTCATGGTGCCGGGGCTCGAGCTCGCGACCAAGCTGGTGATGGAGTTGTGCGGCGGCACGCCGTCCGAGACCGCCGTGGTCGGCAAGGCCTTCGGCGACGACCGCGTGATCGATTTCCCGGTCACCGAAGTCAAGCGTCTGTCCGGCATCGAGGTGCCCCAGCCGGAGATGAAGCGCATCCTGACCCATCTCGGCTTCATGATGGCGGGCCCAGGCCCGGTGGTGAAGGTCGCAGTCCCCTCCTGGCGCACCGACGTGCACGGCAAGGCCGACATCGTCGAAGAGATCGTGCGCATCTTCGGTGTCGACAAAGTGCCGATGACGCCGTTCGAGCGCGGCGAAGACGCACGCAAGCCTGTGCTGACCCCGCTTCAGCTGCGCACCCGGCGCGCGCGGCGCGCGCTGGCGAGCCGCGGCATGGTCGAGGCCGTGACGTGGTCGTTTATCGCAAAACCCGCGGCAAAATTGTTCGGCGGCGGCCAGCGCGAGCTCGAGGTGGCGAACCCGATCGCATCCGACCTTTCCGACATGCGCCCGACGCTACTCGCGGGCCTGCTCGCGGCGGCGCAGGCCAATGCCGATCGCGGCTTTGGCGACGTCGCGCTGTTCGAGGTCGGGCAGCTGTTCAGGGGAGACCGCCCGCAAGATCAGTTCATGGCGGCGAGCGGCGTACGCCGCGGCTTTGCGTCCTCGGAAGGTCTCGGCCGGCACTGGTCCGGTTCCGCGCAGGCTGATGTGTTCGACGCCAAAGCCGATGCGCTGGCGGTGCTCGCCGCTGCCGGCGCGCCGATGCAGGCGCTTCAGATCGTCGCCGGTGGCCCCGGCTGGCTGCATCCGGGGCGTTCGGGCACGATCCAGATCGGTCCGCAGAACGTGCTTGGCTATTTCGGCGAGATGCACCCGCGCGCGCTCGAGGCGCTCGGCGCCGACGGCCCGCTGATCGTGTTCGAGGTGATCCTCGACCGCATTCCGGAGGCGAAGAAGAAGCCGACCCGCGCCAAGCCTGTGATCGAGCTGTCGGCGTTCCAGCCTGTTACGCGCGACTTCGCCTTTATCGTCGATCGCACAGTCAAGGCCGGCGACATCGTGCGCGCGGCGCAAGGCGTCGACAAGAAGCTGATCACCGGGGTCAACGTCTTCGACGTCTACGAGGGCAAGGGCATCGATGACGGCAAGAAGTCGATCGCGATCGCGGTCACGATCCAGCCGCGCGAGAAGACGCTGACTGACCAGGAGATCGAGGCTGTGGCCGCGAAGGTCGTGGCCGAGGTGACGAAGAAGACCGGCGGCACTCTTCGCGGATGAGCCTGACGGACTTTCTACCGAAGGACGTCAGCCTCACCATTGCGATGGCGCTTTGCGCCGTCGCGTTCGTTTCGGGCACCGCCCGCGGCTTCTCCGGCTTCGGTTCGGCGCTGATCTTCATGCCGCTGGCGAGCAGCATCGCTGCGCCGCGGCTCGTGGCTGCCTTGCTGCTCGTGATCGATTTCGTCGCGGCCGCGCCGCTCCTGCCCGACGCCTGGCGTAAGGCGGACCGCAAGGGCACCGCCGTGATCGTGCTGGGCGCGCTGATCGGCGTGCCCCTTGGGACCTATTTCCTCAGCGTACTCGAGCCCGTCACCACGCGCTGGATCATCTCCTGCTTCGTCGCCTCGCTGCTGCTCCTGCTGCTGTCGGGCTGGCGCTATCGCGGCAAGGACCACACCTGGCTCTCGGTCGGCATCGGCGGCCTTTCCGGCTTCTGTAGCGGGCTGGCGCAGACCGGCGGTCCACCGATCGTCGGGTATTGGCTCGGCCGTCCGATTGCGCCGATCGTCGCGCGCGCCAACATCGTGCTGTTCTTCGGCGCGTCGGATTTCTTCTCGATGGTGAGTTACGCGAGCACGGGCCTGATCTCGCGCGAGTCGCTCGCGCTTTCGCTGATCGTCGGCCCGGTCTATGCGATCGGCGTCGCGTTCGGTGCATCACTGTTCGGCCGCGCGAGTGAGAAGGTGTTTCGCGGCATCTGCTACGCGCTGATCGCGCTGGCGGTGATTGCCGGGCTGCCGGTGCTGGATGGGATATTGCGGTAAACCAATGCTGTCGTCCCCTGCGAATGCAGGGGAACCATACCGCGTGATCTATCGATTAGGCACGAGTGACAGCCCCGACGAAGATCTTTTATCTGCTGGTCTTCGCCAAGCTCTCCCTGTGGTTTGTGGGTCCCTGCGTTCGCAGGGACGACAGCGGAGTGTTTGGGGACTGATTGCCTCACTGCCGCGGCACGCGTCGCTTCTTGGTCGACTGCGTCGGGACATCCGCCGGCTCGTCTTTGAGCGCGCCGATCTTGCGCAGCGCGGCGTCCGCGGCGCGTTCGCCGCTTTCCCAGGCGCCGTCGACGGTGCCCCACAGCGTCTCATGCGTGGCTTCGCCGGCAAGGAACATGTTGCCGATCGGCTCCGTCAAAACCTTTCGCGAGAGGTGACCGCCGGGCGCGGCCGCCGACATCGCGCCCATGACATAAGGCGAGGCATTCCAGCGCGTCGCGCTGGTCTTCTGCACGGCGGCCGCAGCTTCGCTGCCGAACAGTTTGGTGATCCACTCCTTCGCGAAAGCCGTCATCGCCTGCTCGCCCTGTCCGGAGAGATCGCGGCCGAACGAGCCGCCGACGTCGATTGAGCACAGCACGGAGCCGCCGATATTGGCGAACAACAGCGCCGTACGCGTCGAATTGCTCTGCTCGATCAGGGTGTCGTCGCGCGACAGTCCGAGCGGGTTGCCCGGCAGTTGCAGCACGATGCGATCGTAGCTGCCGAGGGTGAGCTTCGATGCCGCGTCCAGCGTGCGTTTCGGAATGTCGGGTCCGAACTTGATCGCGCCAGAGGTCAGTACGTTGGTCGAGACGGTGATGATGGCGGCGCGGGCCGCGATCTTGCCGCTTGGGGTCTCCACTCCGACATCGCGATTGCTCCAGACGATCCGGCTCACCGGCGTCGACAGCACCACCGGCGCCTGCTCGCCGAGTTTCGCGATCAGCGTCCCCAGACCCTGGCGGCAGGCGATCGCGCCATTGCGGTCCTGCGCGCGGGCCTTGTCGATGGCCGAAAGCTCCTTCAGATCCTTGCCCGCGAAGCCCGCGCCCAGCATGAACTCGGTCGCGCCAGCCCAGTCGCCGAGATCCTTCGGCAGCACGGAGGCGCAAGAGGTGTCCAGCTTGCCGCGCGCGGCGTCGTCGATGGCACGGTTGGTGCGGACCAGCGCGGCCAGGAACTCCTCGGTTTCGCCGGCGCGCGCATTGCGGCGGCCGATGCGCATTTTCTGGCCCGATGGCGCCGGCAGCACGTCGAGCCCGGCGCTGCGCGCCAGCCGGATCATCGGATTGGTGTCGGGATTGTGCATCCAGCGCGCGCCGCGGTCGAACGGCGTGCCGAAAATCGTGCTATCCGTGATGCAACGGCCGCCGATCTGGGCCGCCGCTTCCACCACCACAACCCTGCGGTTGGCGGCCATGATGCGCCGCGCTGCGGCAATCCCCGCAGCCCCCGCGCCAATCACGACGACATCGGCCTCCCGCGGCGGGGTCGCGGCGGTCGCGCGCAGCACAGGCATCGCGGCAAGGCCCGCCGACGCCGAAAGGAAGCCGCGGCGCGTGATAGTCATGTCATGGTTTCCGGGGACTTGCGACGTATGGGAACAGCCCGCGAACCTTGCCGTATCTGATGTTGCGCAGCAACCATCATGGTGAATCAATCGTACTTGATCTCACAGAGTGATGAACCGAATTGCAACACGTTTGGACCATGATAGAGAAGGGAAAAAGACGGCCGGAAAAGGCCCTGGGGGGAGTTTGAGATGGGGACGGTCCTGGACTCGGTCGGCAAGCTGATTGCCGCGTACCTCTCGAAGGAGGTGCCGGGCTACGAGCCGTTCACGCCGAGCGACCCGGAGCACCTGCGCGGCGTCATCGAGCCTGGCGACGTGCTGCTGGTCGAAGGCAACAACCGCATCTCCGGTATCATCAAATATCTGACGCAGTCGACCTGGTCGCACGCTGCGCTCTATGTCGGTCCGATCGAGGGCGCGGAGGAGGCTGACGGCGAGCCGCATGTGCTGATCGAGGCCAATATCGGCGAGGGCGTCACCTCTGCGCCTTTGTCGAAATATTTTCCCTATCACACCCGCCTCTGCCGCCCGGTCGGGCTGTCCTATGAGGACCGTACCACCGTCTGCCGTTATGCGATCAACCGCATCGGCTTCGGCTACGACACCAAAAACATCGTCGACCTCATGCGCTTCCTGTTCCCGCTGCCGATACCACAGCGCTGGCGGCGGCGCATGATCGCGCTGGGATCGGGCGATCCCACCAAGATCATCTGCTCGGCGCTGATCGCGCAGGCGTTCGACGCCGTGCGCTACCCGATCCTGCCGAAGATCACCAAGGCCGGCAGCCGCGCCGCTCGCCGCGAAATTCTGCACATCCGCGATTCCTCGCTCTACATGCCCCGCGACTTCGACATCTCGCCCTATTTCGAAGTCGTGAAACCCACCATCGTGCACGGCTTCGACTACACAGCCTTGCACTGGGCCGACAAGCAGAAGCCGCTCGAGGAGGTGGCGGGCACATTCAGTGTGTTTCCAGAAACGCTCCGTGCGCCGCCGCTCGTTCCTGAGGCGTCTGACGAAGCGACGCCGGCTGAAATTTCGGCTGAAGAAGTGAGCAAGCAACCTGCCGAGATGGCCGAACGAATGTCGGAGCATTTCCCGCTGCTAAAGAGATTGGCGATGTACCGCCCGCGGCGGCGGGGACGGGCAAGGGAGAGGGTGGCGTAGACCGCCTCCCCGCTGTCGTCCTGGCGAAAGCCAGGACCCGTTACCCCAGAGTGCAGTTTGACGAAGGCTCCGCGTTGGGTACGATTACCGCGCGCAGCCGAGAGATTCCGCGGTATGGGTCCTGGCTTTCGCCAGGACGACGCTGGGGCGTATCTCGCGCGTCCCTTTGCAAAGTCATTCTACAGTCATTGCGAGCGCAGCGAAGCAATCCAGACTGCCGCCGCGGTGAGATTCTGGATTGCTTCGCGGAGCCTGTCATCGGGGCGCGCTTCGCGCGGACCGTTGGCTTGCAATCGCGAAAGTAGGAACCTACCGCTCCGCCCGTCCGATCACTGTCATCAGCTCCGCGATCTTCTCGCGCTGATCGGCCTTGTCGCCACTGGCGATGGCGTGCTCGACGCAATGGGCGACGTGATCCTTCAGGATCTCCTCCTCGACCCGGCGCAGCGCGGCGCGCACCGCCGAGATTTGCGTGACGATGTCGATGCAGTAGCGATCTTCCTCCACCATTTTCGAGAGGCCGCGAACCTGACCCTCGATCCGGCCGAGACGTTTTCCGACAGATGTCTTGATGTCCATGCGCATGGGGCCTATATACCCCCCTAGGGTATCAATTGCAAGGGCGGAGCCTCGCCATGAACGACGCCGACCACGGGGACCATCACAAGCAGGAAACACATGCCGGATGCGGCTGTTCCAGGAAAGCCGCGCCGGCCGCAAAGCCGGCATCCTCCTGTTGCGGCGGCCACGGCGATCATGCCGGCCACGCCGATCATCATCACGGGCATGACCATGGCGGTGTCGCGACGAAGGTCCTCGATCCCGTCTGCGGCATGACGGTCGATCCCACGACCTCGAAGCACCACCTCACACATCACGGCGAGACGTTCCATTTCTGCTCGGCCGGCTGCCACACCAAGTTCGCCACCGATCCCGCCAAGTACCTCGCCAAGGACAAGGCGCCCGAGCCCGAGATGCCCGCGGGCACGATCTACACCTGCCCGATGCACCCCGAGATCCGCCAAGTCGGCCCCGGTAGCTGCCCGATCTGCGGCATGGCCTTGGAGCCGGAAGTCGCGAGTCTGGAGGCCGGTCCCAATCCCGAGCTCGCCGACATGACACGGCGGTTCTGGATCGGCGGGGCGCTGGCACTGCCGGCCGTGGTGCTGGAGATGGGCGGCCACCTCGCCGGCCCGCACAGCTGGATCGATCCGACATTGTCGAACTGGCTCCAGCTCTTCTTCGCCACGCCGGTGGTGCTGTGGGCCGGCTGGCCATTCTTCGTCCGCGGCTGGCAGTCGCTGCGGACGCGCAACCTCAACATGTTCACGCTGATCGCGATGGGCACAGGGGTGGCCTATGTCTACAGCGTCCTCGGCACCGTCGCGCCGCAAATATTCCCTGATACCTTCCGTGGCCATGAGGGTGCGGTCGCCGTTTATTTCGAGGCAGCTGCCGTGATCACGGTGCTGGTGCTGCTCGGCCAGGTGCTGGAGCTGCGCGCACGTGATGCGACCTCGGGCGCGATCAAGGCGCTGCTCCAGCTCGCGCCGAAGACCGCACGACGCGTCGAGCCTGATGGCAGCGAGCACGAGGTCGAGATCGATACGCTGCATGCTGGCGACCGTCTGCGCGTCCGCCCCGGCGAGAAGGTGCCGGTCGACGGCATCCTTCTCGAAGGCCGCTCTTCGCTCGACGAATCACTCGTCACGGGCGAATCCATGCCGGTCACCAAGGAGAGCGGAGCCAAGGTGATCGCCGGCACGCTGAATCAGTCCGGCAGCTTCATCATGCGTGCCGACAAGGTCGGGCGCGAGACGCTGCTGTCGCAGATCGTGCAGATGGTCGCCGACGCACAGCGCTCGCGCGCGCCGATCCAGCGCTTGGCCGACCAGGTCGCCGGCTGGTTCGTGCCGGCCGTGATCGTTGTCGCGCTCGCGGCCTTCGCTGCCTGGGCTTGGTTTGGACCAGAGCCGCGTCTCGCCTTCGGTCTCGTCGCAGCCGTCAGCGTGCTGATCATCGCCTGCCCCTGTGCGCTCGGGCTTGCGACTCCGATGTCGATCATGGTCGGTGTGGGCCGCGGTGCACAAGGAGGCGTGCTGATCAAGAACGCCGAGGCGCTGGAGCGAATGGAGAAGATCGACACGCTGGTGGTCGACAAGACCGGCACGCTGACCGAGGGCAAGCCCAAGGTGGTGGCGATCGTGCCGGCTGCCGGCTTTGCCGAGGATGACGTCCTTCGCCTCGCCGCCAGCGTCGAGCGTGCCAGCGAGCATCCCCTGGCCGACGCGATCGTGCGCGCGGCAAAGGAGAAGCAGCTCACTCTTGAGCAAGTCGAGCATTTTGACTCGCCGACCGGCAAGGGCGCGACCGGCAAGGTCGAGGGCAAGAGCATCGTGCTCGGCAATGCCAGATATTTGTCGTCGATCGGAATCGACACCAAGCTGCTCGACGCCGAAGCCGAGCGGCTGCGCGGCGACGGTGCGACGGTGATCAACATGGCCGTGGACGGCCGGCTCGCCGGCCTGTTCGCGATCGCCGATCCGGTCAAGGCGTCGACCCCGGAGGCGCTGAAGGCACTCGCGGCCGAAGGCATCAAGGTCATCATGCTGACCGGCGACAACCGCACCACGGCGCAAGCGGTGGCGCGCCGGCTCGGCATCGCCGAGGTCGAGGCCGAGGTGCTGCCGGACCAGAAGAGCGCGGTGGTCGCCAAGCTGCAAAAGGCCGGCCGCAGCGTCGCGATGGCCGGCGACGGCGTCAACGACGCGCCAGCGCTGGCGGCCGCCGAAGTCGGCATCGCAATGGGCACCGGCACCGATGTGGCAATGGAGAGCGCTGGCGTGACCCTGCTCAAGGGCGATCTCGTCGGCATCGTGCGCGCGCGAAGACTGTCGCAGGCGACGATGAGCAACATCCGCCAGAACCTGTTCTTCGCCTTCATCTACAACGCCGCGGGCATCCCGATCGCAGCCGGCATCCTCTATCCGGCGTTCGGCCTGCTGCTCTCGCCGATCATCGCTGCGGCGGCGATGGCGCTGTCCTCGGTGAGCGTGGTCGGGAATGCGCTACGGCTGCGTGCGACCAGGTTGTGAATCGCTTGCGCGGCCAGGCAAGATATAGGTAGCCCGGACAGGCCAAGCGACACGCGAGGAGAGATATCTGATGCAGCGAATTACGATCACGATCGAGGATGATCTGCTGGCGGAGATCGACGCGGCGGCGGAAGCGCGCGGTTACCAGAACCGCAGCGAGATCATCCGCGATCTCGCCCGCGCCGGCCTGCAGAAGAGCAGCGAGGATACCACGCAGACCGGCTCCTGCGTCGCGGGGCTCGTCTACGTCTATGACCACGCCGCCCGAGATCTCTCAAAACGCTTGGTGCAGGAATTCCATGGCCATCACGACCTCGCGCTGGCGACCCTGCACGTCCATCTCGACGACGACAATTGCATGGAGATGACGGCGCTGCGCGGCGCCGCCTCCGAGGTCAAGCATTTCGCCGATCACATCATCGCCGAACGCGGCGTGCGCTACGGTCGCGTGGTGATGATCCCGACCGGCGAAGCCAAGCACGTAAAGGCGCGCAAGCACAGGCAGGGCCATCGGCATGAGTAGCGTCTAGCCGCACACGCGGTGCCGACCCCTCTCCCCTTGCGGGAGAGGGTGGCTCACCGCGGAGCGGTGAGACGGGTGAGGGGTATGTCTCCGCACATCCAACTCTCATTTGAATGCGAAACAACCCCTCATCCGGCGCTTCGCGCCACCTTCTCCCACAAGGGGAGAAGGTAAGAATGAAGCCGCCCTTGCCGATGCCACATTGGGT
Source organism: Bradyrhizobium sp. 137 (assembly GCF_023074095.1). Taxonomy (NCBI): domain Bacteria; kingdom Pseudomonadati; phylum Pseudomonadota; class Alphaproteobacteria; order Hyphomicrobiales; family Nitrobacteraceae; genus Bradyrhizobium; species Bradyrhizobium sp. 137. Next base: position 151,600 of record NZ_JADPKU010000099.1, on the reverse strand, counting down.
GTCTACCTCTCGCGTGTTGCTTATTTCAGAGGGTCCCCATGCTGGATGCCGCCGTGAAGGCGTTGTCGCAAATGATCTCGCCGCCGATGCGCTCGATCCTGTGGCGATCGATCGGGCTTGCGCTGGTGCTGATCACCATCCTGGCGATCGGCCTGCAGCGGCTCCTCAGCTGGTTTGCGACCTCTGGCGAGGTCTGGCTGGAGGGCCTGCTCGGGCCCGGCTGGCATTCCTCGCTTGAAGTCCTCTCGTGGATCGTCTCGATCGCAGCGGGCCTCGGCGTCGTGTTCGGCGGCGTCTTCCTGATGCCCGCGATCACCTCGCTGGTGGCGAGCCTGTTCGTCGACGACGTCGCCGACGTCGTCGAGCGTGAGCATTATCCCGCCGAGCGGCCGGGCGTTGCGCTGCCATTCGGCCAGGCAATCCTCGAGGGCATCAAGACCGCGCTGCTGACGATTGTGGTTTATCTGATCGCGTTGCCGCTGGTACTCTTCGCCGGCGCCGGCTTCCTGATCTTCTTCCTCGCTGCCGCCTGGCTGCTCGGCCGAGAATATTTCGAGCTCGCGGCCATGCGCTTCCGCCCGCCGGAGCAAGCCAAGGCGATGCGGCGCGACAACGCCGCAACCATCTTCACCGCCGGTCTCTTCATCGCCGCCTTCGTCTCGATTCCGATCGTGAATTTGGCGACGCCGATCTTCGGCATGGCCTTCATGGTCCACATGCACAAGCGGCTATCCGGTCCGCGGCCCGAACTGATCGAGCCGGCGCGGCAGATGCGGTGACGCGCCCGGCGCGGCACTCAGACCGTCTTCTCCGGCCAGCGGCAGAGATCGTTGATCAGGCAAACCTCGCAGCGCGGCTTGCGCGCGAGACAGGTGTAGCGGCCGTGCAGAATCAGCCAATGATGGGCGTGCAGCATGAACTCGGCGGGGATCACCTTTTCGAGACCGAGCTCGACCTCGAGCGGCGTCTTGCCGGGCGCAAGCCCGGTGCGGTTGCCGACGCGGAAGACATGCGTGTCGACCGCCATGGTGTGCTCGCCAAAGGCCATGTTGAGCACGACATTCGCGGTCTTGCGTCCCGCGCCGGGCAGCGACTCGATCCCCGCGCGCGTCCGCGGCACCTCGCCACCGAATTCGCTGAGCACCTTTGCCGACAGCGCAATGACGTTTTTCGCCTTGGTGCGATAGAGGCCGATGGTCTTGATGTACTCGCGTAGGCGCTCCTCGCCGAGATCGAGCATCTTCTGCGGGGTGTCGGCCACCTCGAACAACGCGCGCGTCGCCTTGTTCACGCCGGCGTCGGTGGCCTGCGCCGACAGCACCACGGCGACCAGCAGCGTGAACGGGTTGACGTGCTCGAGCTCGCCCTTCGGCTCCGGATTGGCCTTGCGGAAACGGCTGAAGGCCTCGTGAATTTCGGCGGGCGTCCAGGGTTTTGTCGCTTTGAGCGATTTCTTCGCGGGGGCCCTCGGCTTCGCAACGGCCGGCTTTGGCTTTTTCTTCAGCCCGGGAGTTTTGCGCGGGACCGGCTTGCGGGTGATTTTCGCCATGATTGGGATATACTGAGCGACGATGAGCACAGGCAACGAAATTGAGCGCAAGCCTTCTGAAGATCCGCGCGAAGTGCAGATCTTCTCCGCGCTGCTGACGCCACATCGCTCGCTGAATCGCACCGGCTTCCTCGCCGTGATGCTGTTCCTGAGCGTGGTCAGCTTCGTCACGGGGCTCGCCTTTCTGATGATGGGCGCCTGGCCGGTGTTCGGCTTCTTCGGGCTCGACGTCCTCGTGATCTGGTGGGCCTTCAAGGCCAATTTCCGCGCCGCGCGGGCCAGCGAGGAGATCATGGTCACCCCTTCCGAATTGCGCGTGCGTCGCGTCAGCGATCGCGGCCAGGTCGCCGAATGGACGTTCAATCCGCTCTGGGTCCGGCTCGACATGGAAATCGACGAGGACTTTGGCATCGAGCATCTCTACCTCATCTCGCGCGGCCACCAGATCCAGATCGCCCGCTTCCTCGGGCCGGACGAAAAGGCAAGCTTTTACAAAGGCTTGTTTGAGGCATTGAACGCCGCCAAGCGCGGCCCGACCTACAACCCGGTCAGCTGATTCCAGATCGGAAATCGGGTGGTTTCGCACCCTTCCCTCTCCTACATTTCGGTCATGATGACACTCGCCATACATGACCAGCGCCTGGCCAAGCCGGGCCCCCAGAACGCCGCGCTGCGCGACTATGATTCCGTGCGCCGGGCGATCGCGTTCATCTCCGAAAACTGGCGGACGCAGCCGACCATCGAGGCGATGGCAGATGCGGCCGGCGTCACGCCCGATGAGCTGCACCATCTGTTCCGCCGCTGGGCCTCGATCACGCCGAAGGCATTCATGCAGGCGCTCACCCTCGACCATGCCAAGGGGCTCCTGCGGGATTCTGCGAGCGTCCTCGATGCGGCGCTCGACTCCGGCCTGTCAGGCCCCGGCCGCCTGCACGATCTCTTCGTCACCCACGAAGCGATGTCGCCGGGCGAATGGAAGAACGGCGGCGTGGGATTGACGCTGCGCTACGGCTTCCATCCCTCGCCATTCGGCACCGCGATCGTGATCGCGACCGACCGCGGCTTGTCGGGGCTGGCCTTCGCCGACCATGGCGAGGAGAAGATCGCGCTCGCCGACATGACGCGACGCTGGCCAAAAGCGACTTATGTGGAAGATCACGAAGGCACCGCGCCGTTGGCGCAGCGCATCTTCGACACGAAGCTGTGGCGGCCGGACCAGCCGCTACGCGTGGTCCTGATCGGCACTGATTTCGAGGTGCGGGTGTGGGAGACCCTGCTGAAGATTCCGATGGGACGCGCGGTGTCCTATTCCGACATCGCCTGCAACATCAACAGCCCGAAGGCCTCGCGCGCCGTCGGGGCCGCGGTCGGCAAGAACCCGGTCTCGTTCGTGGTGCCCTGCCACCGCGCCCTCGGCAAGAGCGGCACGCTCACCGGCTACCACTGGGGCATCACCCGCAAGCAGGCGATGCTGGGCTGGGAGGCGGGGCGGCTGGGAATGCAGTAGCTATTGTCATCCCGGCCTGGTCGGCAATCGCGCAAGGTCGGGACGACACCGAATGTGAGGGCGCGGTCTCACCGCACCTCGCACGATCGCGGCCTACCCCGCCAGATCCAGTTTCGACGCCACGGTTGAATCCGCATTGAGGCGGTAGATGATCGGCACGCCGGTCGCGAGCTCGCGCTTCAAAATGCCTTCAGGTGAAAGCTTTTCCAGCACCATGATCAGCGCGCGCAGCGAGTTGCCGTGGGCGGCGACCAGCGTGCGCTTGCCATTGAGCACGCTGGGCAGAATCTCCTGCACGTAGTACGGCAGCGCCCGCGCGAGGGTGTCCTTCAGGCTTTCGCCGCCGGGCGGCGGCACGTCGTAGGAGCGGCGCCAGATCAGCACCTGGTCCTCGCCCCATTTCTTGCGGGCGTCATCCTTGTTGAGGCCGGAGAGATCGCCATAGTCGCGTTCGTTCAGCGCGAGGTTCTTCGAAGTCGGCAGGCCTTCCTGCCCGAGTTCACCGAGGATGAGGTCGAGCGTGTGCTGCGCGCGCGTCAGCACCGAGGTGTAGGCGACGTCGAACACCAGGCCCTGCGCCTTCAGCTTACGGCCGGCTTCCTTCGCTTCAGTCACGCCTAGCTCGGTGAGATCAGGGTCCTTCCAGCCTGTGAACAGGTTCTTCAGATTCCATTCGCTCTGGCCGTGGCGTACGAGCACGAGAAGACGTTCGCTCATTCACTGCTTTCCGTTTCGTTCAGATGTCAGACAGGCCGAGCACGTCGGCCATGGAGTAATGCCCCGGCTTCTTGCCATGCGCCCACAGCGCCGCCTTGAGCGCGCCATGGGCGAACAGCATGCGGTCCTCGGCGTGATGCGACAGCGTCAGGCGCTCGAACGGGCCGAGGAAGCTAACACTGTGATCGCCGGCCGCGGTGCCGCCCCGCAGCGAGGCAAACCCGATGTCGCCCGGGCGGCGCGTGCCGGTGAGGCCGTCCCGGCCGCGCGCGGCGTGCTCATCGAGCGGTATGCCGCGGCCGCTCGCGGCCGCCTGGCCCAGCATCAGTGCCGTGCCCGAGGGCGCGTCGACCTTCATGCGATGATGGGTCTCGACGATCTCGATGTCAAAACTCGGGTCGAGCGCTTTGGCGACGCGCTTGACCACGGCCGCGAGCAGGTTGACGCCGAGACTCATATTGCCGGATTGCACCACGACAGCGCGGTTGGTCACGCTCTTGATCACGGCGTTATCCGAGCCCGACAGCCCGGTCGTGCCGATGACGTGGACGAGGCCGCGCTCGGCGGCGATCGCGACATTGGCGATGGTCGCGGCCGGCACGGTAAAATCGAGGATGCCGTCGGCATCCTTGGACATCGCCCATAGGTCGGCAGAGAGCTTGATGCCGTTGGCCGGGAGGCCTGCGAGCACGCCGGCATCCTTGCCGAGCAGCTCCGAGCCCGGCGCCTCCAGCGCGCCGGCCAGCACTGCGCCTTTGCTCTCGGCAATCGCCCGCGTCAGCGCGCGGCCCATCCGGCCGCCGGCCCCAGCAACAATCAAGCGCATGTCGGACATGGTGTGATCCTCTCCGCTGCCGTTGTAGCGGGGGCAGACAGTTCCGGCAACCGAGGGGCCTGACACCATCGTCATTCCGGGGCGATGCGCAGCATCGAACCCGGAATCTTGAGATTCCCCGGTGCGCAATTGCGCACCTGAGGCCTGGGCCTTCGGACCATCCCGGAATGACGGCGTGCTTCAGCCGTCCGACGGCTGCGGGCCGTCATAGCCCTCGATGATAATGAGATCGGCGATGGAGTGCGGCTGGCGCACCTTGATGTTGGCTTGGTATTCCGGCGAGTTGTAGCAGGCGAGCGCGGTCTCGTAGTCCGGGAATTCGATCACGACGTTGCGGTTGCGGCTGGCGCCTTCGACGGCGGTGAACTTGCCGGCGCGAACGACGAAGCGGCCACCCCATTTCTTGAAGATCGGACCGTTGGCGACGGCATAGGGCTTGTAGCCCTCGTCATTGCTCACATCGACGCGCCCGATCCAGTAGCCTTTTGCCATTGTTGTTCTCCCTCTTGTTAATCAGCCGAGCGCCTGCGCGATCTCGGCTTGAATGGCTTCCGCGATTGCCTTGGGCTCGGTGGCTTCCACCACCGGCCGCCCGACGACGAGGTAGTCGGCGCCGGCAACGATGGCGCGGCCGGGCGCCATGATGCGCTTCTGGTCGCCGCTTGCCGAACCCGCCGGGCGGATGCCGGGCGTGACGAGGCTCATCTGATGGCCAACAATCTTGCGCAAGGCACCCACCTCTTCCGGCGAGCAGACGAGACCATCGACGCCGAGCACCTGCGCCTGCTGCGCGCGCGCTTCGACCAGTTCGGAGACGCCGAGCCGATAGCCGGCCGCGTGCAGATCATCCTCATTGTAGGACGTCAGCACGGTGACGGCGAGGATCTTCAGGTTCGAATTGGCGCGGCCTTCGACAGCGCCCTTCATGGTCTGTGGATAGGCGTGCACGGTGAGGAAGGTTGCGCCGAGCTTGGTGATGCTCTCGACGCCTTGCGTCACGGTGTTGCCGATGTCGTGCAGCTTGAGATCGAGAAAGACCTTCTTGCCCTTGTCGGCGAGCCGGCCGACCAGCGGCAAGCCATCGGCATAGGCGAGCCGGTATCCAATCTTGTAGAAATTGACGCTATCGCCGAGCCTGTTGACCATCGCTTCCGCGATATCGACGCTCGGCACATCGAGCGCAACGATCAAGCGGTCCTTCGGGGCGATCTCGGCTGGCGTCATGTCACCTCACATCATGCGTTGGGAAATGTCGATCAACTGCCGCACCAGTGCCTGCAACGCGGCGATATCGCCCTCGTTCTTCAGCCTGTCCATATCGTCATAGGCCTGGTCGGCAAAGGCAAGCGTGAGCTGGTTGGCAATCACATTGGCATGGCAGGAGGTCAGGATCAGCCGCAACGCCTGCAGCGCACGGGCCGCGCCCAGCCGGCTCTGTGAGGCGCCGGCGAGCGCGAAGACGCGATTGCGGAACACGTCGCCGCGCGCCTCGTGCAGATCGTGTACGCGGCTGACCCAGTCGATCGCGTTCTTCAGCAGCGGCGGCACCGAAGCATTATATTCGGGCGTGACGATCAGCACGCCGTGATGCGCGCCGATCATGCGCTTGAGATTGATTGCGTGCTTGGGCACGCCGGATTTGGCCTGGAGGTCGCCGTCATAGATCGGCAGCGGAAAATCAGCGAGCGAGATGCGGGTGATTTCGACGCCGGCCTGGGCGAATTCATACGCCGCGACCGCCGCCAGCTTCGCGTTATGCGAGCCGGTGCGCAGCGAGCCGGGAATGATCAGGATCTTGGGAGCTGACATCCAATCCAATGCGTTCGGCGAAAAGAGCCCGCCGCGCAAAACGAGGAGCCGGCGGAATTAATCCTTGCGATACACCCAGACGCGGGCCGGCGGAAGGTTCATCCAGATCCGTTCAGAGGCCTGTGTGGACACGCCGGGCAGTGATTTCGGGATCGGCGGCACCACCGCATAGGTGAACTGGATGAAGGGCGCACCGGGCGCCAGCGCCGTGAAGGCGTCGCGGACGAGCCGCAGCCGCGTCAGCATCGGTTTTGTGACGAGCGGCAGGCCGGAGACGACCGCGGAGGCCGGCTCGCTCAAGACGTTCCAGAGCGTATCGCGCAAGCGATAGGCATCGCCCTGCACCACCTTGGCCTGCGGGTAGCGGTCGCGCAGCAGCGCACAGAAGCCAGGATTGTATTCGACGAGGACGAGACGCTTCTGGTCGATGCCGCGCTCGATCAAAGCCGAGGTGATGGCACCCGTGCCGGGCCCGAGCTCGACTACCGGAGCGTCGGAGTCGATATCGACGTAATGGGCCATGGTCCGAGCCAGCAGCTTGCCCGACGGCATCACCGCGCCCATGTGCAGCGGCTTTTCGATCCACGATCTGAGAAAGCGTACCTCATCATCGAGACGAGGCTTCTTCAACGCACGCGCGGACGATGGCAATGGCATGTCTGGACCGGACGGGACCGCAGGACGCGGCGTGTCAGAAAATGGTCATAAAGACGTATAGGCCGAAGGCGGCACGGTCAAGACGCGTCAACTCGCCCGATTACCGAAGAAATCCTTGACCTTGGCGAAGAAGCCCTCTGATTCCGGCTGCGTATTGCCGGAGGACAGCTTTTCGAACTCGGCCAGCAATTCCTGCTGCTTCCTGGTGAGGTTCTGCGGGGTCTCGACCACGACCTGGACGTACATGTCGCCCATCTGGCGCGAGCGCAGCACCGGCATGCCCTTTGATGCGATGCGGAAGCGGCGGCCCGACTGGGTTCCGGCGGGCACCTTCACCTTGGCCTTGCTCTTCTCGATCGTCGGCACCTCGAACTCGCCGCCAAGGGCGGCTGTCACCATCGAGATCGGCACGCGGCAATGCAGATCGGCGCCGTCGCGCTGGAAGAACTGGTGCTGGGCCAGCGACAGGAAGATGTAGAGGTCGCCGGGCGGGCCGCCGCGGACCCCGGCCTCGCCCTCGCCGGCGAGCCTGATCCTCGTGCCGTCCTCGACGCCTTGCGGAATGTTGACTGACAGCGTGCGCTCGCGGGTGACCCGGCCCTGTCCCGAGCAGGACGGGCAGGCATCCTCGATCATCTGGCCGCGGCCCTGACAGCCGGGACAGGTGCGCTCGAGGGTGAAGAATCCCTGCGACTGCCGCACGCGCCCGGCGCCGCCGCAGGTCGAGCAGGTCTTCGGCTTGGTCCCGGCCTTGGCGCCGATGCCCGAGCAGGCCTCGCAGGTGACCGAGACCGGAATCTCGATCTGCGCGTTCTTGCCGCCAAAGGCTTCCTCGAGCGTGATCTCCATGTTGTAGCGCAGGTCGGCGCCACGCTCGCGACCGCCGCGGCCGCGCTGTCCAGCCATGCCGAACAGGTCTTCGAAAATGTCAGAGAAGGAGGAGGCGAAGCCCGCGCCGAAACCGGCACCGCCGCCGCCGAAACCGCCGCCCTGCTCGAACGCGGCATGGCCGTAGCGATCGTACGCGGCACGCTTGTCCTTGTCCTTGAGGATCTCGTAGGCCTCGTTGATTTCCTTGAACTTGACCTCGCTGGTTTGATCCCCCGGATTGCGATCGGGATGGAATTTCATCGCCAGCTTGCGAAACGACGATTTCAGCTTGGATTCGTCGGCGTCGCGATCGACCTCCAGGGTCTCGTAGTAGCAGCGCTTGGTGGACGTGGACATGATGAGCTCGGTCTATCCAATCGCGTATCAAGTCGGAGCGAAACGACGCCGCTGCGCGACGACATGAGCGTCCCTCCGCCTTACGGCGGAAGACGGCACAGCGGCGTTCAGCATAACGGCTGAGAATTGATCGATCGTAACGGGCGCCTTGCCCGCCCGTCCCGACGCGGCGGCCTCCCCCGCGAGGGGGGAGGTCGGTAGCGCGTGTGGGGTCCAAGCCGTCCGCATCGTTACCCTCTCGGGGTTCAGGCGGACTTCTTGTTGTTCTTGTCGTCGTCGACCTCGGTGAATTCCGCATCGACAACGTCGTCCTTGGCCGCATCCTTCTTGGCGTCGGCCTCGGCCTGTTGCTTGTACATGGCCTCGCCGAGCTTCATCGACACCTGGGCCAGCGTTTGGGTCTTGGCCTTGATCGCCTCGGCATCGTCGCCCTTCAGCGCTTCCTTGAGGTCGCTGACGGCATCCTCGATGGCGCGGCGCTCGCTCTCGGCGACCTTCGAACCGTGCTCGGCCAGCGCCTTCTCGGTCGAATGCACCAGGCCATCCGCCTCGTTCTTGGCGGTCACCGCCTCGCGGCGCTTCTTGTCCGCCTCGGCATTGGCCTCGGCGTCCTTGACCATCTTCTCGATGTCGGCTTCCGACAGGCCGCCCGAGGCCTGGATGCGGATCTGCTGCTCCTTGCCGGTGGCCTTGTCCTTGGCCGAGACGTTGACGATGCCGTTGGCGTCGATGTCGAAGGTCACCTCGATCTGCGGCATGCCGCGCGGCGCCGGCGGAATGCCCATCAGGTCGAACTGGCCGAGCATCTTGTTGTCGGCCGCCATTTCGCGCTCGCCCTGGAAGACGCGGATGGTGACCGCGTTCTGGTTGTCCTCGGCGGTCGAGAACACCTGGCTCTTCTTGGTCGGGATCGTGGTGTTGCGGTCGATGATGCGGGTGAACACGCCACCCAGCGTCTCGATGCCCAGCGACAGCGGGGTGACGTCGAGCAGCAGCACGTCCTTGACGTCGCCCTGGAGCACGCCGGCCTGGATCGCAGCACCGATCGCCACGACCTCGTCCGGGTTGACGCCCTTGTGCGGCTCCTTGCCGAACAGCTGCTTCACGACCTCCTGGACCTTCGGCATGCGGGTCATGCCGCCGACCAGCACGACTTCGCCGATCTCACCGGCGGTGATGCCGGCGTCCTTCAGCGCTTTGCGGCAGGGCTCGATGGTCTTCTGCACGAGGTCGTCAACCAGCGCCTCGAACTTGGCGCGGGTGAGCTTCATCGTCAAATGCTTCGGCCCGGTCTGGTCCGCGGTGATGAAGGGCAGGTTGATCTCGGTCTGCGTCGTTGAGGACAGCTCGATCTTGGCCTTTTCAGCGGCTTCTTTCAGGCGCTGCAAAGCGAGCTTGTCGTTGCGCAGATTGATGCCCTGCTCCTTCTGGAACTCGTCGGCCAAATAACCCACGAGGCGCATGTCGAAATCTTCGCCGCCGAGGAAGGTGTCGCCGTTGGTCGACTTCACCTCGAACACGCCGTCGCCGATTTCGAGAATGGAGATATCGAAGGTGCCGCCGCCGAGGTCGTACACCGCGATGGTGCCGGCCTTGGTCTTGTCGAGGCCATAAGCGAGCGCGGCCGCAGTCGGCTCGTTGATGATGCGCAGCACTTCGAGGCCCGCGATCTTGCCGGCGTCCTTGGTCGCCTGGCGCTGGGCGTCGTTGAAGTAGGCGGGAACGGTGATGACGGCCTGATCGACCTTCTGGCCGAGATGGGCTTCCGCGGTCTCCTTCATCTTCTGCAAGATGAACGCCGAGACCTGCGAGGGCGAGTAGGTCTGGCCGTCGGCCTCGACCCAGGCGTCGCCGTTGGAAGCCTTCACGATCTTGTACGGAACGAGCTTCTTGTCCTTCTCGACCATCGGATCGTCGTAGCGGCGGCCAATGAGGCGCTTCACTGCGAAGAAGGTGCGCTCGGGATTGGTGACGGCCTGGCGCTTGGCCGGCTGCCCGACGAGGCGCTCGCCGTCATCCGTGACGGCGACGATCGAAGGCGTCGTGCGCATGCCTTCGGAATTCTCGATGACTTTGGCGTTCTTGCCATCCATCACGGCGACGCACGAGTTCGTGGTGCCGAGATCGATCCCAATGACCTTTCCCATGGTCCTGATATCCTTCTTTTTGCGGCAGGTTGGTTGGGCCCGGAAGGCACCCGATCCAAACCCCCTAAGATCAAACATCCGCGATATTGCGATGATTGAGGCTCATATAGGAGGGGGGGAGGGGCCCGCAAGGACCGAACGCAAGTTTCGGCTGTGAAAACATTGGGTTTTGGAAGATCATATCCGGGCTCAACCGCCCTTGCGGGTGAGGAAATATTAACAGGTTCGGGCCTCAGCAAGCCCCGCCAGCGCAATCTGCCCCACCCTGTTACGACAAGGCCAAACCCGCTAAAAGGCGGACCGGCCGGGCAGCCGCAGCACAGCTGCTCCGCGCGACAAAGCGGCCCGGTGGCCGACCATCGAACGGCCTCAATGTGAACCAATCAGAGTGCCCATGAAGCTGACCCGTCCCCTCGCCGCGCTCGCCATCCTCATTGCCTCGGCGCTTCCGGCCCTTGCCGCCGACGCCGTTTACCCGCCTGGCTTGCGCCTCGGCATGGTGCCGCTGATCGGGCTGAGCACGGCCAAGACCTTTCCGGGCTTCGAGAGCGAGGACGGCAACGTCAAGGTGCTGATCACCGAGCTGCCGCCGGCGGCCTATGGCGAGGTCGTGAGCGCCTTCAATTCCAATCCGGCCGGTGCGAACGGCGTCAAGCAGGACAAGATCGAAACCCCCGCGGGCCTTGCCTATTTCACCACCGAAAGCGGCAAGGCCGGCGATACCCCGGTGAGGCGCTATTCGATGATTGTGCCGGGCGCCGGCTTCTCCGGCTATGTCGCGGTGCAGATCCCGGAGAATGCGACCAAGATCTACAGCGATGAAGCGGTGCGCCAGATGTTTGCGACCGCCGTCACCCGCAAGCAGGTCTCGGCCGAAGAGCAGATCGCGCTGATGCCGTTCAAGATCACCGATCTCGCCGACTTCAAGGACATCCGTACGCTGGCGCCGGGCTCGAGCATCATCCTGGCCGACGGCGACGAGAGCACGGGCTATGAATCGAAGCCGTTCATGATCCTCGGCCTGATTGGCGCCACCCCCCAGCAGACCGACGACCGCGCCCGCTTCGCCCAGGAAGCGGCGCTCCAGATCCCCGGCGTGCGCGAGTCGCGCGTCACCATGTCCGAGCCGATCCGCATCAACGGCCAGCAGGGTTTCGAGACCCGGATCGACGGCGTCAGCGGCAAGGACAAGGTTCCGGTGACGGTGGTGCAGTGGATCCGCTTTTCAAGCGGCGGCACCTCGCTGCGCATCATCGCCAGCGCCCCGCGCGACCAATGGCCAAGCGCCTTCACCCGCTTCCGCGCCGTGCGCGACGGCATTCAGCCGAAGGGCTAGCTCCCGTACGCGGGAGCGGTGAGGATCCGCCGACCCAAGCCCAACCCCTCGCCAAGACCGACTGCATTTTCGGGCTTCTGTTCGCACACAAGCGGAACTAGGCTTGGCCTCCATTGGGTTCATTCCTGGAGGGGAGACGAACGATGCTGGATCGGCGACACATCTTGGCGGCGCTTGCGACCACGGCGCTCGCGGGCCTCGCACCAACCGCGCTGTTTGCGGCCGCGTCAATCAAGCCTGACGAAGCCTCCGCGCTGCTCGTGATCGACGTGCAGAATTGCTTCCTGCCCGGCGGCAGCCTCGCGGTGAAGGAAGGCGAGCAGGTGGTGCCCGTCATCAACAAGATCGCAAAAGCGTTTGCGAACGTGGTGATGACGCAGGACTGGCATACGCCCGGGCACATCTCGTTCGCTTCGGTGCATGCCGGCAAGAAGCCGTTCGAGACCGTCGATCTTCCCTACGGCAAGCAGGTGCTGTGGCCGGACCATTGCGTGCAGGGCACCGACGGCGCCGCGCTGTCAAAGGATCTTGCGATCCCGCACGCCGAACTGATCATCCGCAAGGGTTTTCACAAGGAGGTGGACAGCTACTCGGCCTTTGTCGAAGCCGACGGCAAGACCTCGACGGGCCTTGCCGGCTATCTCAAGGGCCGCAGGATCAAGCGGGTCTTCGTCGCCGGTCTCGCGACAGATTTCTGCGTCGCCTGGACCGCGCTCGATGCGCGCAAGGCGGGCTTTGATGTCTATGTCGTGGAGGACGCCTGCCGCGGCATCGACACGCAGGGCTCGCTGGCAAAGGCCTGGGCCGATATGGCCAAGGCCGGCGTCAAGCGGATTCAGTCTGCGGATATCGCGGTGACCGCGTAAGAATTTCGCGCGTTCATTCCGGGGCGGCCGAAGAGCCGAACCCGGAATGAGGCTCAAACTCAGTTTGCCGCGCTGTTCGGCTCGTTGGTGTTGGCCGCGGGCGCGGCCTTCGTGCCGCCTTTGGCGACACCGACCAGGGCGGGACGCAGCACGCGTTCGCCGATGGTGTAGCCGGCCTGCACGACTTGCACCACGGTGCCCGACGGCACCGACGCATCGGGGACTTCGAACATCGCCTGCTGGAAATTAGGATCGAACTTCTGGCCCTGCGGATCGAACTTCTTCACGCCGTGCTTTTCCAGCGCGTTGAGCAGCGAGCGCTCGGTGAGTTCGACGCCTTCGATCAGCGAGATCAGGCCGGGATCGGCCGCGGCCCGCGCCTCGGCCGGTACGGCATCGAGCGCGCGCTGGAGGTTGTCGGCGATGTCCAGCACGTCGCGGGCAAAGCCGGTAATGCCGTAGAGACGGGCGTCGGCGACCTCCTTGCTGGTGCGCTTGCGCAAATTCTCCATCTCGGCCAGCGTCCGCAGCATGCGGTCACGCGCCTCGGCGGCTTCCTTCTGCAACGTCTCGACCGAGCCCGGCTCGGGATCGTCGGGCATGATGTAAGGCTTCGACACCACCGGCTCGCCGGTCGGCGCGGTCGTGTCTTCGGGTTGCCGGTCTTGATCGGTCATCGGCTCTAATCTCGAACTCGTTTCCAGGGATTGTTGGCCCGGATATCGTGCCTAAGCGTACGAAAATCAAGCGCCCGTGATCGGGAACGCCGGTCAGCCCCCCAAAAGCCGACTGACGATGCGGGCGGCGTAGTCCACCGTCGGGATCACACGGGCATAATTCAACCGCGTCGGGCCGATCACGCCGAGAACGCCGACGATATGGCCGGCGGCATCCCGATAGGGCGAGATGATGGTGGAGGAGCCCGACAGCGAAAACAGCTTGTTCTCACTCCCGATGAAAATTCGCACGCCTTCCGCGGTCTCGGCCCGGCCGAGCAGGTCGATCACGCCGCGCTTGGTCTCGAGATCGTCGAACAACAGGCGCACCCGCTCGAGGTCCTCCAGCGCGTGCAGATCTTCCAGCAGATTGGCGTGACCTCGGACGATGAGCTGGCGGTCCTCGTTCTCGCCTCCGGACCAGCTCGCGATGCCGGCCGCGATCACCTTTTGCGTCAGCTGATCGAGCTCGGCCCGGGCCTTGCCGAGTGCGGTCTCAAGCTCGAGCCGCGCTTCGGCCAGCGTGCGGCCACGAATCCGTGCATTGAGGAAATTGCCGGCTTCGGTCAGCGCCGAAGAGGGAACTCCGGGCGGCAGCGTCAGCACGCGGTTTTCGACCTGGCCATCCTCGCCGACCAGGATCACCAGCGCTTTCTCCGGTTCCAGACGGACGAACTCGATGTGCTTGAGCCGTGCGTTGGATTTTGGCGTCAGCACGACCGCGGCGGCACGGGTCAGGCCCGACAGCCGCATCAAGGCCTGGTCCAGCGCCGCTTCGACCGATTGTGCCTGGCCGACCGACGAAAGCTGACTCTGGATGGATTGCCGTTCGGCCTCGGTGAGGTCGCCGACCTGCATCAGGGCGTCTACGAAGAAGCGCAGACCGAGTTCCGTCGGCAGCCGGCCGGCGGAGGTATGGGGCGCATAGATCAGGCCGAGCTGTTCCAGGTCGGCCATGACGTTGCGGACCGAGGCCGGCGACAGCGGCATCGCGATCAGGCGCGAGATATTGCGCGAGCCCACCGGCTCACCGGTCGCGAGATAGCTTTCGACAATTTGACGAAAGATGTCGCGGGAACGCTCGTTGAGCTGGGCAAGGCCTGCGCGCGGCGCGATCAGATGGATCGGATCGTGATGGGCCACGGACGGTAACTCCTCTCAGATACTCATAATTTGTCCATCCCGAACGCTTCTGACAAGCGTGGCGTTTGCGGGCCCGAAATCAGGGGTGAAAAAACCTTGCCGCCCACCCTCACCCCACCTACAAGCACCGCGAACAGCCTTTCCCGTGAGTTTTTGGAGGACTTCCCATGCGGCCAAGCCGCCGTGCGCCCGACGAATTGCGCCCCGTGACGCTGGAGCGCGGCGTGGTCAAATATGCGGAAGGCTCGTGCCTGGTGAAATTCGGCGACACTCATGTGCTGGTCACCGCCACGGTGGAAGACCGCCTGCCGCCCTGGCTGAAGGGCCAGGGCCGCGGCTGGGTCACCGCCGAATACGGCATGCTGCCGCGCGCAACCTCAGAACGCACCCGCCGCGAGGCCTCCGCCGGCAAGCAGAGCGGCCGTACCGTCGAGATCCAGCGCCTGATCGGCCGCAGCCTACGTACCATCGTCGATCTCGAAGCGCTCGGCGAGCGGCAGATCACGGTCGATTGCGACGTGCTCCAGGCCGACGGCGGCACCCGCACGGCCGCGATCACCGGCGCTTGGGTCGCACTTGCCGATTGCATCAACTGGATGAAGGCGCGCAACATGATCAAGGCCAATGTGCTGCGCGACAACGTCGCCGCGATCTCCTGCGGCATCTATAATGGCACGCCGGTGCTCGATCTCGACTATGCGGAGGATTCGGAAGCCCAAACCGACGCCAATTTCGTCATGACCGGCGATGGGCGCATCATCGAGGTGCAGGGCACCGCGGAACGCGAGCCGTTCACCGAAACCGAGTTCCTGGCGCTGATGGCGCTGGCCCGCAAGGGCGTCGCGCGTCTGGCGGACTTGCAGAAACTGGCTGTGGCGTAGTCAATAGGCCATGCACCGCCGAATCACGGACAAGCTCGTCATCGCCACCCACAATCCAGGCAAGCTCGCCGAGATGCGGGAGCTGCTTGCGCCGTACGGCATCGAGGCGGTGTCGGCTGGTGAGCTCGGCTTGGGCGAACCCGAAGAGACCGGCAACGATTTCCGCAGCAATGCCGCGATCAAGGCAATCGCGGCGGCGCAGGCGACCAAGCTTCCCGCTTTCGCCGATGATTCCGGCATCGTGGTCGATGCGCTCGACGGCGCGCCCGGCATTTTCTCCGCGCGCTGGGCCGGGCCGAACAAAGACTTCGCAGCGGCAATGGCGCAGATCGAGCGCCTGCTCCAGGAGCGCGGCGCGACCACGCCCGACAAGCGCAAGGCCCATTTCGTCTCCGCACTCTGCGTCGCCTGGCCCGACGATCATCTCGAAGAGGTCGAGGCGCGCGTCGACGGCACGCTGGTCTGGCCGCCGCGCGGCACCGCCGGCTTCGGCTACGATCCGATGTTTCTGCCCGATGGCCACAGCCGCACCTTCGGCGAGATGGAGAGCATCGAGAAGCACGGCCTGCCGCCGCTCGGCCTCGGCCTGTCGCATCGCGCCCGCGCCTTCGTGAAACTGGCGGAGATCTGCCTTGAGCCGCGCTAAGGAAGCCTTCGGCGTCTACGTGCACTGGCCGTTCTGCCTGTCGAAATGCCCCTATTGCGACTTCAACAGCCATGTCCGCCACGTCGCGATCGACGAGGCGCGCTTTGCATCCGCCTTCGCCCGCGAGATCGCAACCACGGCTGAGCGCGCACCCGGCCGGGAAGTGACCTCGATCTTCCTCGGCGGCGGCACGCCATCGCTGATGCAGCCCGCAACCGTCGGCGCGGTGCTCGATGCGATCGGCAAGCACTGGCATGTTGCAGGCGACGTCGAAGTGACGCTGGAGGCAAACCCGACCAGCGTCGAAGCCACACGCTTTGCCGGTTACCGCACCGCCGGCGTTAACCGCGTCTCGCTCGGCGTCCAGGCGCTCGACGATGCCTCCTTGAAGGCGCTCGGCCGCATGCACAGTGCGCGCGAAGCTCTCGATGCCGTCGCCATCGCGCGCCGTTCGTTCGACCGTTATTCATTCGACCTGATCTACGCTCGACCCGACCAGACGCCGGCGATGTGGGCGGACGAGCTGCGTCTCGCGATCGACGAAGCGGCCGAGCATCTGTCGCTCTATCAATTGACGATCGAGGAAGGCACGCCGTTCTTCGGCCTGCACCAGGCCGGCAAATTGAAGACGCCGGACGAAGCGGTCGCGCGCGCGCTCTACGACGCGACGCAGGAGACCTGCGACAAGCTCGGCCTGCCCGCCTACGAGATTTCAAATCACGCGCGGCGCGGCGCCGAGTGCCGGCACAATCTGGTCTATTGGCGCGGCGAGGAATATGCCGGCATCGGTCCCGGCGCGCATGGCCGCCTCGACATCGAGGGAATCAGGCACGCCACCGCCACCGAGAAGCGCCCCGAAGCCTGGCTGATGCGGGTCGAGACCAACGGCGACGGCGTCGTCACCGACGAGCTCCTCAACAGCGAGGAGCGCGCCGACGAATTTTTGCTGATGGGATTGCGGCTCGCCGAGGGAATTGATCCTGAGCGATACAAGGCTCTCTCCGGCCGCCCGCTCGACCCAAAGCGCATCGCTCTATTGCGCGAGGAAGGCGCGATCACGGTGGACGCCACGGGCCGGCTGCGCGTGACGAGCAGCGGGTTTCCGGTGCTGGATGCTGTGGTTGCGGATCTGGCGGCGTAACGCGCTACGCCCCAAAACTCTTCGGCGAGCCTGCCACCGCAACGCCGCCGCCCGTCGTCACCTTCATCACCGCAAGCCCTCGCTCATTGGTGCCGTCGGGGCGGAAGCGAAACAGGCCGTCGATGCCAGCAAAGCCTGAGGGGTTGGTCAGCACGTCGGGCGAAAAGCGCGTCGTGCCTTGCGTGCGCGCGAGTGCGGCGACGAGGGCGACCGCGTCATAGGCGAGCGTCGCGGTGCGCACCGGCTCGGCGCCGTATTTGGTGCGGTAACGGCCGGAGAAGGCGCGGAAGCCGGCCGGATCCGGCGCGGCATAGAGGCCGCCTTGCAACGCTGCGCTGGCATAGACGCGCGGATTGTCCCACAGGCCGGTGCCGAGCAGCTGGATGTTGCGCAAATTCGCACCCGCCGCAGTCATCGCATCCGCCACTGAAACCACGGCATCGCCGTCGTCGGCAATGAACAGCGCGTCCGCACTGCCGAGCTGCTGCGCCACGGTTCGCGCTGGGGTGGCGCGGTCGGCGCCGTATTTCTCGAAGGCGACGATGCGCCCACCACGCCGCGGCACTGCCGCCTTCACGGCGGCTTCGACCACATTGCCATAGGCGTTGTCGGGCACGAGCACGGCAACGGAGCGCTTTCCGATGCTGGCGGAATATTCGACGATGCGGTTGACGTCGGATTCCGGCAGGAAGCTGAGCAGATAGACGCCGCGTCCGGCGATGCTGGAATCGGTCGAGAATGCCATCACCGAGATGCCGCGCGTGCGCGCGACCTGCGCCACCGCCGGCACCGATTGTGCGAACAGTGGTCCCAGGATGATTTCGGCGCCCTCGTCGACCGCCTGCTGCGCACCAGCTTGCGCGCCTTGCGGGCTGCCATTGTCGTCCTTGATCAGGAGCTGGATGTTCGGGTTTTGGAACTCGGCCAGCGCCATCTCGGCGGCGTTGCGCATGGATTGCGCCGCGAGGCCTGCATTGCCAGCCGCCGAGAGCGGCAGGATCACGGCGACCTTGACCCCACCGGTGCCAGCGGTCGTGCCCTGTTGGGGCGGACCAGCCGGCTGCGCCGGTGGCGCGGAGCTGGAGAACTGGCTGAGACTCTGCTGCACGCCGGCGCAGGCCGACAGCAAGGGGGCGCCGAGCAACAGGCCAAGCGCGCTCCGGCGGGTTGCCCCGGGCCATCGGGGCGCCGGACCGGAAGACTTCGAACTAGACGGGCCCACCATCGCAGATTCTCTTCCGACCGGCCGTCGCCCAGCCGGTCACCACATTGCTCCACGACGCAAGCCGCGGATTCAGGCATATTGTCGGCAAACAGTTAACCAAAACAAAAGGATAATCGCCACTTAACGCGACCGCCCTCCTATCCTGGCCAACCGCTGGCCGTCACTTACGCAGCATCAAGGGAGGTTTCCGTCGCGAATATGGCGCGAGGGCCTTGCTCCCGCGCAACGTGACCCCGCATCGATCACATTCCCGTCCGTTCCTCGCCCCTCACCTCGGCCCGATCTTTTTCGAAGAGCTGGTTCCCAGCCCTGCGGATCGTGCCTAAGTTGACTTCATTATGCGCGCAAAGCCGGCCCCGATAAATACGCCTGAAGCTCAAGACGCCACCTTGCGCGGCTTCTCCATCGACGCCCATCGGCTTGCGGTGGCGAAGGCCGCGCCGGGCCTGCATCTGGTCGCGACCCCCATCGGCAATCTCGGCGACATCACCCTGCGTGCGCTTCAGACGCTCGCCGGCGTCGACGTCATCGCCTGCGAGGACACCCGCATCACGCGGCGCCTGACCGAGCGTTACGCCATCGCAGCGCAGCTCAAGCAATATCATGAGCACAACGCGGAAGCCGCGCGTCCGAAGATCCTGGAGGCGCTTGCGGCAGGCGGCTCGGTCGCGCTGGTGTCGGATGCCGGGACGCCGCTGATCTCCGATCCCGGCTTCAAGCTGGTGCGCGAGGTCTGCGCCGCCGGCCATGCGGTCTATGCGCTGCCCGGCCCCTCCTCGGTGCTGGCGGCGCTATCGGTCGCAGCGCTGCCGACCGACCGCTTTTTCTTCGAGGGCTTCTTGCCGTCGAAATCGGCGGCGCGCAGGTCGCGCCTTGTTGAGCTGGCTCGCATCGATGCGACACTGGTGATGTTCGAATCCGGCAACCGCGTGCAGGACGCGCTCGCCGATCTCGCCGAGATCATGGGGACGCGCGAAGCCGCGATCTGCCGCGAGCTGACCAAACTTCATGAGGAGATCTCGCGCGCAACATTGAGCGAGCTGGCTCGCGAGGCGGATACGCTGGAGACGCGCGGCGAGTTCGTGCTGGTGATCGCCCCACCTGCGGCCGACGCCGAGGTGCTGACGTCGGATGCGCTGGACCAGCTCCTGCGCGAGCAGCTGGCCGCGCACAGCGTCAAGGATGCCGTGGCGCATGCGGTCGCACTCTCGGGCCGCCCGCGGCGCGAGGTCTATGCCCGCGCGCTCGAGCTCGCAAAAGACCTGCGGGGCGGCGATGGCGAAGACTGAGGCCCCGGCGGAACCGAAAGTCGCCTCGCCCGAGCGCATCGCCGCGTTCCGAACCGGCATCTCCGCCGAGAGCCGCGCCGCCGCCTATCTGATGGCCAAGGGCTACCGCATCCTCGCCAAACGTTATCGCACCCCGCATGGCGAAATCGACATCGTGGCGCGCCGCCGCAATTTGATTGCCTTCGTCGAGGTCAAGGCGCGGGCGACGCTGGATGACGCCGCCTTCGCGGTGACGCCGCGCCAGCAGCAGCGCATCATCGACGCAGCGCAAAGCTGGCTCGTGGCGCATCCCGAGCATGCCGAATTCGAATTGCGATTCGACGCCATGCTGATTGCGCCGCGATCACTTCCACGCCATGTGTTGGCGGCATTCGACGCCTCGACCTGAAAGGCAGACCATGAAACTCAACGTCGCCGTCCAGATGGACCCCATCGCCCGCATCAACATCAAGGGCGATTCCACCTTTGCGCTGCTCCTGGAGGCACAGAAGCGCGGCCACGGCCTGTCCTATTACACCCCCGACAAGCTCTCGATGGTCGGCGACGAGATCGTCGCTCCGGTTCAGCTCCTCACCGTGCGCGACGAGCCGGGTGACCATTTCACGCTCGGCGAGCCCAGGCGCGAAGCGCTCAACGGCTTTGACGTGGTGCTGCTCCGCCAGGACCCGCCGTTCGATCTCGCCTACATCACCTCGACGCATTTTTTGGAGCGCATCCATCCGAAGACGCTGGTGGTCAACGATCCCGCCTCGGTACGGAACGCGCCGGAAAAGCTGTTCGTGATGAACTTTCCGCAGCTGATGCCGCCGACCCTGATCTCGCGCGAATTAGATGAGATCAACGCCTTTCGCGACAAGCACGGCGCCGTCGTGATGAAGCCGCTGCACGGCCATGGCGGCGCCGCGGTGTTCCGCGTGATGCCGCAGGACATGAATTTCGGCTCGCTGTTCGACATGTTCTCGGTGACGTTCAAAGAGCCCTGGGTGATCCAGCAGTTCATTCCCGAGGTGAAGCACGGCGACAAGCGCATCATCCTCGTCAACGGCGAGTTCGCCGGCGCCGTAAACCGCGTGCCGGCCGCGGACGACCTCCGCTCCAACATGGTACGCGGCGGCGCGGCGCAGGAGACCGAGCTCACCCCGCGCGAGCGCGAGATCTGCGCCGCCGTCGGCCCGGCGCTGCGCGAGCGCGGCCTCCTGTTCGTCGGCATCGACGTCATCAACGGCAATCTCACCGAGATCAACGTCACCTCGCCGACCGGCATCCGCGCCATCGCGCGGCTCGGCGGGCCCGACGTGGCGGCGAAGATCTGGGACGCGATCGAGCAGAAGCGGGCGAAGTAAGGGCGCTGTGGAAATTTAGAGAACGCGCAATCTCTCCCAGCTCGTCCCGGCGAAGGACGGACGACATCCTTTGGTGTTGTACGCGGCCCATCTCGTTGGCCCGCCGCTGCACGCCCCCACATCACTAACCACCCGTTCACCATGACGCCGCGCCTGTCATGCGAACGAATAGGCTGGCTTGCGTAAATCTACGGGGCCGTTGGCCGGTTGAATAACGCCGCGTTCACCATCAGCCGAAAACCACCACCGTCACTGGCCATCACATCCGGCCTCGCAACACCCCTTATACTTTTCCTCCCTACTCATCGACACGGGGGACCCGCCACGTGCGGTTCGAGTGCCCCGCGTATGAGTAGAAGCGTATGAATACCGCACGCCTTGTCGTTCTCGTCATCGCGCTCGCCGCCGGGGGCGTCGCTGCGTATCTGGCGAGCGGCTATCAGAATGGGCCCGCGCCCGTTCTGCCCGTCACCGAGAAACTGCCGACCGTCGAGGTTCTCGTCGCGAAAACCGACATCGGGCTCGGCCAGGCCGTGAAGCCCGAGGACCTGCAATGGCAGGTCTGGCCGGCGGCGACGGCAAGCAACGCGTTCATTCGCCGCGACAGCAGACCCGAGGCGCAGACCCAGATCGCCGGCTCGATCGCGCGCGTGCCGTTGATGCAGGGCGAGCCGATCCGCGAGCAGAAGCTGGTCAGGGCCGAAGGCTCCGGCTTCATGGCTGCGATCCTGCCCTCCGGCATGCGGGCTGTATCCACCGAAATTTCAGCCGAGACCGGCGCCGGCGGCTTCATCCTGCCGAACGACCGCGTCGACATCGTGCTGACCCGCCGCCTGAAGAATCCCGATACCAACGGATCGACCGGCGGCAACGACCTCATCGTGTCGGAGGTCATCCTGACCAACATCCGCGTGCTCGCGATCGACCAGGCGCCGAAGGAAAAGGACGGCCAGACCGCCGTGATCGGCAAGACCGTCACGCTCGAGCTCAAGCCCGACCAGGTCGCCACGCTGTCGGCTGCGCGCCAGGGCGGCACGCTCCAGCTCGCGCTGCGGAGCATCGTCGATGCCAACGCAGTCGACGGCTCGCCCGAGGACCAGGCGGTCAAGCGTCCCGGTGGCGTGAACGTAATTCGTTATGGCGTGCAGGCGCGCCAACTGACGTCACAGAAGTGATGATGGGGACAGTATGAACTACGGGGATGATCGGACGGGCCTGCGCATTCGGGGGAAGCGCGCGCGCTCGTTCTTAGCGGGGACGATGCTGCTGCTGGGGCTGCTCGCAGCCTCCGACCGGCTCAGTGCCGCGGATGCCCCGGTCGGCGATCAGGCACCGATGCAGGCGCCTGATCTCGGTGTGTCCTCGGTCGCGACGATCGCGCCGGCGCGGACGCGCTTTCTGTCGCTCGGCGTCGGCAAGTCCGTCGTCGTCGACCTGCCGCGCGAGGTCAAGGACGTGCTGGTGGCCGATCCCAAGATCGCCAATGCCATAATCCGCTCGGCGCAGCGCGCCTATATCATCGGCGGCCAGGTCGGCCAGACCAACGTGGTGTTCTTCACTGCCGACGGCCAGCAGGTCGCCTCCTACGACATCGCGGTGAAGCGCGACCTCAACGGCATGCGCGCCGCGCTGCGCCAGTCGCTGCCGGGCGTGCAGATCGAAGGCATCGGCGACAGCGTGATGCTGACCGGCTCGGTCTCGAGCCCGGTCGAGGCACAGCAGGCGGGCGACGTCGCCGCCAAGCTCGTCGGCGGCTCGGACAAGGTCGTCAACAACATCGTCGTTCGCGGCCGCGACCAGGTGATGCTCAAGGTCGTGGTCGGCGAAGTGCGCCGCGATATCGTCAAGCAGCTGGGCGTCGATCTCAGCGCCAGCCTGAACGCCGGCACCGCGGTGGTGAATTTCAACAATTCCAACCCGTACTCGGTGTCTGGCGGACCGATCGTCGCGAGCAACGGACTTGGAGTCGCCGGTCTCGCCAAGGGCGTCGCCACCGTCAGCGCCACGATGCGTGCGATGGAAAGCGCCGGCGTCATGCGTACGCTCGCCGAGCCGAGCCTGACCGCGATCTCGGGCGAATCCGCCACCTTCATCGCCGGCGGCGAATTCCCGATTCCGGCCGGCTATTCCTGCGATCCGGTCACCCACGTCTGTACCACCCAGGTCACCTACAAGAAGTTCGGCATCTCCCTGAACTTCACGCCGGTCGTGCTCAGCGAAGGCCGCATCAGCCTGCGCGTCATGACCGAGGTCTCGGAGCTGTCGAATACGAACGCGATCACACTGACGCAGGCGGTGTCCTCGACCTCGAGCAACTCGATCACCATCCCCTCGGTTCAGACCCGCCGCGCCGAAACGACACTGGAAATTCCCTCCGGCGGCTCGATGGCGATGGCCGGCCTGATCCAGCAGCAGACCAAGCAGGCGATCAACGGCCTGCCCGGCGTGGACCAGGTGCCGATCATCGGCGCGCTGTTCCGCAGCCAGGACTTCGTCAACAACGAAACCGAGTTGATGGTGATCGTGACGCCCTATGTGGTGCGCGCCGTCGCCCAGAAGGAATTGTCGCGGCCCGACGACGGTTTCGCGCCGGCCTCCGACGCGCAGACGGCGCTGCTCGGCCGCATGAACCGCCTTTATGGCATCACGCGCCGCGTCGATCCCATCAACGGCACGCCCGGCGATTTCGGCTTCATCATCGATTGACGACGAGCGGACGGCCTGGGGACCGGAGCAGAAACGGGGCAAGAGGGGAATCAAGCGATGACGAGGACGATAGCCGACCGACGCCGCCCTTCGAGCGTCGCGCTGGTGCTGACGGGGCTGTCCGTCATGCTGGGCGCGTGCAACACCACCGGTGAAATCGTCACTCAGACAGTGCCGACCGACTATCGCCAGCGCCACCCGATCGCGGTGCAGGAGGGTAGGCGCTCGATCGTGATCTTCGTCGGCAAGGCGCGCGGCGGCCTCTCGGCCGCGCAGCACGCGGATGTCGCAGGCATTGCCCGGGACTGGATGCGCGAAGGCACCGGCTCCGTCGTCGTCGACGTGCCCGTCGACACCGCGAATTCGCGTGCCGCGGCGGCGACTTATCGAGAAATCCGTTCCGTGCTCGCATCCGGCGGCGTGCCCTCGCGCGCCATCCTCCAGCATCCCTATCGTCCCGAAGACCCCGGTCTCCTGCCGACGATCCGGTTGAGCTATTCCAAACTCAGCGCAGTGGCTGGACCCTGCGGGTTGTGGCCGGAAGACGTTGGTCCGAACATCCTGGACCCCGGCTACAATGAGAACCGGCCGTATTTCAATCTGGGCTGCGCCAGCCAGCGCAACCTCGCGGCCATGATCGACAATCCCGCCGACCTCGAGCAGCCGCGCGCCGAGACGCCCGCCTACACCGCACGGCGCGACATCGCCTTCGACCGCTATCGCAAGGGCTCGACGACCGCGACCGCCTATCCCGAGGCCGACAAGGCCAAACTCAGCGACACCGGCAAATGACTGGCATCCACGACGAAGAAGCGGACGATCCGCGGCACCCCGACGAACACATTGCACCGGTCCCTCGCATCTCGGTGCAGGCCTTTTGCGAGACCGAGCAGACGCTCGCCGCGGTGACCGCCGCGGGGGAGGATCGGCGGCTCGCCAAGGCGCATCTCACTGCCAGGGACGGTGGTCTCGCTGCGGCAATCGAAGTCTATGAAACGATGCCGACGCCCAACGTGATCGTGATCGAATCCGACGGCACGCGTGACATCCTGGAGGGGCTCGACGACCTCGCCGGCGTCTGCGACCCCGGCACCCGCGTCGTGGTGATCGGCAATCCCAACGACACCGCGCCCTATCGCGAGCTGGTCCGCCGCGGCGTCAACGATTACGTGGTCGGGCCAGTCGAAACCCTCGACGTCGTCCGCTCGATCTGTAGCCTGTTCTCGGCATCCGAAGCCATCATCACCGGCCGCGTCATCGCGGTGGTCGGCGCCAAGGGCGGCGTCGGCGCGTCCACCGTCGCGCACAATGTGGCCTGGACCATCGCCCGCGACCTCGCGCTCGATTCCGTCGTGATCGATCTCGACCTTGCCTTCGGTACTGCGAGCCTCGACTACAATCAGGATCCGCTGCAGGGCATCGCCAACGCGGTGCTATCGCAGGACCGGCCGGACACGGCGCTGATGGAGCGCCTGCTTGCCAAATGCACCGATCGCCTCAGCCTGCTGGCCGCTCCCGCGACGCTCGACCGCGTCTACGATTTCGGCGCCGAAGCTTTTGATGCGGTGTTCGACACGCTGCGCATGACCACGCCCTGCATCGTGCTCGACGTACCCCATCAATGGTCGGGCTGGACGCGGCGGGCGCTGGTCAATGCTGACGACATCGTGATCGTGGCCGAGCCCGATCTCGCCAATTTGCGCAACACCAAGAACATGCTGAGCGTGCTCAAGGCGGCGCGCCCGAACGACCGGCCGCCGCTGTACTGCCTCAACCAGGTCGGCATGCACAAGCGCGCGGAGATCGAGGTCAAAGCTTTCGCCAAGACCATGGAGAGCCAGCCGCTCGCGGTGATCCCGTTCGATTCGAAGCTGTTCTCGACCGCCGCCAACAACGGCCAGATGATCGCGGAGGTCTCCAAGAGCCACCGCACCACCCTTCTGTTCCAGAACATGGCCAACCGCCTCGCCGGCCGCGGCGAGGTGAAGAAGCCGAAGCGCTCGCTGCTCGGCCCGCTGCTGAAGAAGCTGAAGGGCAGGTCGGGCCGCGGATCCGCCCCGCATCGCAAAGTGTCGTAGGCTGGAAGCGTTTTCGAGCGACAGATCCCGGCTTGCGTCAAGAAAGCGCGCCAAAAACGAGAATCCAAACGGCGCGAGCTATTTGTCCGCCCGCTGCTGCTTCTTCGCCAGCAATTGCCGCAGCGCCGTGACCTTTGCCGCCGCCTGGTCCGGCGGCAGGTCGGCCTTCACGATGGCCTCGGCCTCGGCTTGCTTTCCTTCCAGCCCCAGCACCAGCGCGAGATTGGCGCGCACGCGGGAATCGGCGGGATTGCGCTCATGCGCGCGGCGCATCGTTTCCTCCGCCCGCGGCAGATTGTTCTGGAGCATGTAGGACAGGCCGAGATTGGACAAAACCTGCGGCTCGTCGGGCACGATCTTCAAGGCGGTCGCATAATATTGCTGCGCCTCCTCATTGCGGCCGAGCTGATCGAGCGCCGCGCCCTGCGCCGACAGGATGCGCCAGTCCGGATCCTCGGGCGTATGCGCTCGGCCGAGGACGTCGAAGGCCTGCTGGAAATTGCCGTTGTCGGCGAGCGCGCGGCCATAGCCGGCGAGCAATGCCTTGTTGCTGGGATGGCCGAGCACGGCCTGCTCCATCACCGCGACCGCCTGCGCCCGCTGGCCGCTCTCGCGCAGCGCCTTGCCATAGGCGAGCACAACGCCGGGATCACCGGGCTTGGCGCGATAGCGTTCGCGCAAGGTGTCCATGTCCGGCTTGGCGTCGGCCTTCACGCTGGCTTCAGATCTGACGCCGAGCGCGCCGGTGACATCCTCGATGCCATTGGTCTGGCAGCCGGCGAGGACAAGCACCATCAACGCGGGAAGCAGGAATTTCGCCGAAGGAGAGGCGGGAGACGGACGCTTGGACATACTCTGATCACTCGGCGACTGATCAGAGATGCTTACCCATTAACGCTAAAGCCCCGTTAAGGAGGCGCGGCCATTAAGGCCTAATCGACGAACTCCGCGCCGAACTCGCAGCCGATGCGCCAGCGCAGGCGGCATTGGCGGGAATAATCGGGCGCGAAGATGATGGTGAATTGCGGCGGCACTTCCAGGAATTCCGCCACCACTTTCACGCCGCCATCCGAGATATCCGTGATCGTGCAGTCGCGCGGCAGCGAGCCCGCGCCAAAGTGGATTTTGGCGAGCCGGCTGCATACCCGACGTTCGCTTCTCCGGCGATTTGCAAGCATTTGAATTCTTCACCCGTTAGACCACGGCCCATCCCGCAAGGGTAGGAGTAGCGGACATTCGTTGGAATGTGCTGAGGAGAGCCGCTCGCATTCGAGGCGTAGTGTTCGCTTCGCGTTTACGATCCGGTAAGGCTTTCTCGGTCCTTAGACATGTTCCCGTATTGTTCTTGCGAAAGGCGCTAGGCTCTGCTACCCCTAATTGCGCGAAAGGGCAGGCTGGTTCGAGCATGGTTCAGCGGGTTTCTACCGTCGCCTTTGAAGGGATTGAGGCCCGTGCGGTCGACGTGCAGGTGCAGGTCGCCCCGGGGCTGCCGGCCTTCGCCATCGTCGGCCTGCCGGACAAGGCGGTGTCGGAGGCACGCGAGCGGGTCCGTTCGGCTCTGATCGCCTCGGGGCTGGCGCTGCCGGCGCGGCGGATCATCGTTAATCTGGCCCCGGCCGACCTGCCCAAGGAGGGCAGCCATTACGACCTGCCGATCGCGCTCGGGCTGATGGCGGCGATCGGCGCGATCCCGCCCGATGCACTGACCGGCTTCACAGTTCTCGGCGAGCTCGGCCTCGACGGATCGATCGCGCCGGTCGCAGGTGTCCTGCCCGCCGCGATCGGCGCCAATGCGCGCGAGGAGGGCCTGATCTGCCCGGCAGCCTGCGGCTCGGAGGCGGCCTGGGCGAGCCCGGACATCCAGATCATCGCCGCACAATCACTCATTCAGATCGCCAACCATTTCAAGGGCACGCAGGTGCTGTCGCGGCCCTCACCGAAGGTGCATGAGGCCGCCGCCTCGTCCCTCGACCTGCGCGATATCAAGGGCCAGGAGAGCGCCAAGCGGGCGCTGGAGATCGCAGCCGCGGGCGGACATCACCTGCTGATGATCGGCGCGCCCGGCGCCGGCAAATCGATGCTGGCGGCGCGCCTGCCCTCGATCTTGCCGCCGCTATCGCCCGGCGAACTGCTCGGCGTTAGGTAGCAAACTCACCTTAGCCACAGAATCGGATGCCGAATCGGCCCGCGCCAATGCGGGCTTTTGACTCTGTGGAGTCACACCAATTCGGGCATCAAAAGTTTGTTGACAGTCAACATACGGAATTTGTTGCGAAAATTGCAACAACACCAAGGGTGTGTATAGCCATGAAAGACTTTGAAGGCCATCTTGCAACCGGAACCGACATAGTGTATCTGGATGAAATCGCAACCACGGAACCGGACGCCATGTCCAAGACTGTTGATCAGGTCATTAGCGAGCTTGCTGCCGAGATCACCTCGGATGAGGCCGCCCTTCGGAAGAAGAAGGAGACGGTCAATACGCTCTGCGGTGCTGTAGGCAGGCCGCCTGCCTACGCCCTTGAGAGCACGTCTTCCGTGGTCCCGACGCAGATCAGGTCGGATCAATTCTACGGCCAGCCGCTTGCCGGCTCAGTGCGGACGATTCTGGAAATGCGCCGTGCCCAAAATCTCGGTGCGGCAACCATCAAAGAGATATTCGAATCCCTCACGAAGGGTGGCTATGAGTTCGACACCAAGTCAGACGACATAGCGCAGAAGTCTCTGCGCAACTCGCTCGCGAAGAATACGGCGCTTTTCCACAAACTACCAAACGGGCAGTTTGGCCTTCTCTCTTGGTATCCGAACGTAAAGAAACCGCGAGCGACCATTGAGCGAGTAATCAATGGCGAAACGGTCGAACAAGAGGTTCCCGAGGAAGGGCTGACCGAGGACGACTTTGTGCCACCCGACACTCCCACCTCTGCTCCCACTGGAGGCATTAAGACGTTTCGGCGGTTCTAACGAAATCCGGGGCCGCAAGGCCCCGGTAGATCGCAGTCTAACCAAGTGTGGTGCCCGGTCCGAACGGGCCGAAAGGTAGGTGGTACATGACAACATAAAGCTATCGAGTACTTGGGAGAGGCTATCGGTCACGTTGGCGCGTGGCTGGTAGCTTCTCTGACGGGCCGGGTCTGGAGACGCTCGCCGGATTTCCACCTGTGCAAGCTTGGGTCCAATCCCCAACCGGTCCACCATTCTTTCGATTGGTCATAACAAAATAGCAGTTCGCTATAAAATAGCTAGCGCGGCGCGACAACGCCGCGCTGTTTTTCGTCCTCGACAAATGAAACGCCGCCAGCCTCCAGTGCAGCTTGCATTGCCGCTAGATTGTTTCGCGTCGGCTCCCGCCTGCCAGCCTCAAAGTCTCGTACCGTCGAAACGCCGACGTTCGCGCTTTTTGCAAGCGCGTCTTGAGGCCAATTTAGCCATGCTCGCGCGGCTCGACACTGCTCCGGGGTCATTCACGGAATATGATGACCAAAAAGAATTTCGTCAAGGTCATCGATTTTCGTTGACGCCATTACTTTCAACGCTTATCAATGAGGTCAACGGAAAACGTTGGTCTCATGTCGCAACACTTCCTTCTCACGGCAAAGGCGAGGTCGCTAAGTTTAGCGAAAGTCGCCCGTTTGTCGGACGAGGAAGCCTATCAGACCTTCAAGCTGATCCGCTGGGCCGCCACTAACGGCGAGCCATTCTGTCCCAAGTGCGGCTGCGTTGCCGTCTACACCTACCAGACGCGCAAGCTGTTCAAGTGCAAGGGCTGCAATCACCAATTCAGCGTCACCTCGGGCACGATCTTCGCCAGCCGTAAGCTACCTATCCGCGACTACCTCTTGGCAATCGCCATCTTCGTCAACGGGGCGAAGGGCCATAGTGCGCTTCAACTGAGCCGCGACCTGGACTGCCAGTACAAGACCGCTTTCGTGATGGCTCACAAGATCCGCGAAGCGATGGCTTCGGAAGCCAACGGCGCGACCGTGGGCGGCACCGTGGAAGTCGATGGCGCCTATTTCGGCGGCCATGTGCGCCCGGCAAATAACAAGGCCAATCGCCGCGACCGCCGCCTCGTGCAGAACCAGACCGGCAAGCGCCGCGTGGTGGTCATCATGCGCGAGCGTGGCGGCCGGACTCTGCCCTTTGTCTTCAAGTCGGAAGATGCTTCAGTTGTGACTATCGCCCGCACCGTGCAGCCCGGCAGCACCGTTCACGCTGACGAGGCCGCCCATTGGGACGCCCTACACGCGCGCTTCCTGACGAAGCGGATCAACCACAGCGAGGCTTATTCAGACGGCGAGGCTTGCACCAATCAGGCCGAGTCGTTTTTCTCGCGCTTGCGCCGCGCTGAAATCGGTATCCACCATCATGTTGCCGGTCCCTACCTTGCTGCCTATGCCAGTGAAATGGCTTGGCGCGAGAACAACCGCCGGGTCAGCAACGGCGAACAGTATCTGATGACCTGTGACGCTGCTTTGCAGCACCCCGTTTCGAGGACCTGGAAGGGCTATTGGCAACGTGCCATCAAGGGTTGAATTGTGACAGAAAATCGCATTCATTCAGCGCGTAACAGAGAAGCAATCTATGCATCACCTATTTATCGACGAGTCCGGCGAGCTGGGCCAGAAACAGGAATCAAGCGAATTTTTTCTGATTACCGCACTCTGGACCGAGAACCGAAAGGCGCTGGAAAAAAGGATCAAGAAAGAATTTGCAAAGCTAATAAACGCTGGCTGGCCAAGACGGATGGAGATTAAGGGCACGTCTATTTGGGCGTCGCCACACACTCCGAGCGTCCCCAAAGCCATTAGCGAAAGGCGAGAGCAGATTCTCAGGGAAATAATCTCGGCAATTTGCGCCGGTCCGAACAAAGTGCACTATGCGATAGCAAAGAAAAAACATCTCCCATCATTTCTCAGCAAGGCGCACTACGGCATTGCCTACAACTATTTGTGTGGCTCGCTCGTCTGCCGGGCCTACCCAGATCATTTTGTCGGAGACTTAGAAATCGTCATCGACGAGAGGACGAAGGAACTTCAAACTAAAAACAAGTTCGATGGCTACTTGGAGACAAGGCTGGTCGGCCATTGTGCTCATGAGCATTCGCTTTCCATCGAGCACGGCGAGTCACATTTGCACCCCGGGTTGCAAGCCGTAGACTTCCTGTCGTGGAGCTTGTTTCGGAAATTCGAGCACGGGGATTCGCAATTCGCCGACTTAATGACCAACAATCTTGCTCATTGTGACGACTGGCAATCGACAAAAAAAAAATAAGGCTCGCAACTTGCGAGCCATATTTTGCTTGAACCCTAGGGCGGCCACGATCAACGGGGCTTATCTCCTCAGAGACGCTTGCTAAGGAATTACCCAGCGCGGGTAACCTAGGGGCTCACCTTTTGCCGGTCAAGCGAAGATTCGCCGCAGAGCTACCCGTTATTTTCAGAGTCAATGCCGGAACATTAGGAAAGTTTCAAACAAAATCAGAACCTTACTGACTTGTTAACCTCCGCAACCCTGTGTTGAACAGGTCACACTTGCGAAATCCGCATTCCGCCGCCTATTCAGCGGGTTCCCCGATGAATCTCCCAAAGCATGTACTGCCCCGGCCCCTGCTCGCACCGCACAAGGCCGTTCTCCCGCTGAGTCCGAAGCGCCAGCCCGACCCGCTTAGACATGATCCGCAAGAGCCGCTGATCGTTCTTGTCCAAGGCCCGCTCCACTAGGAGCTGTAAGGCGACATCGCGGCTGGTAAGGGGCTCTGCGGCTTGGCGGAGGATGCTTAGGACAAGCCGGGACATCTCGCCCCGGTTGCTCCAATCCTTGGGCGGGCGGAAGGCTTTGGCCTTGATCGACTCCACCCGGTAGCTCGGATCGAATTGGAGGATCGTGGCGTCTAGGCTCTCCAAGTCTTGGACCATCTTCCGAAGTGACTCATGGGCGGCTTCGATATCACCCGCCAATTGCGCCCGACGCTTCACGAGTCCGGCTAAAACAAATTCGTTCATGGCTACCCCTCATTAAAGGGGCGGTGAATTTCGGCATTAATCGCCCCTTTTTCAGTGGGGAATCTAGTGTTACCGCCAGCCGTGCCGCCAGCCGTGCTAAGGTGAGTTTGCTACCTAATGCCGGAACTGCTCGAAGTCTCGATGATTGCGTCCGTCGCCGGCGAGATCGAGGGCGGCGCGCTGACGGCGCGGCGGCCGTTCCGCTCGCCGCATCATTCCGCCAGCATGGCCGCGCTCACCGGTGGCGGCGTGCGCGCCAAACCCGGCGAGATCTCGCTGGCGCATCAGGGTGTGCTGTTCCTCGACGAGCTGCCGGAGTTCGATCCGCGCGTGCTGGATTCGCTGCGCCAGCCCCTGGAGAACGGCGAGGTCGCGGTGTCGCGCGCCAATCATCGCGTCACCTACCCTGCCCGCTTCATGCTGGTGGCCGCGATGAATCCGTGCCGCTGCGGCAACGCGTTCGAGCCGGGCTATGCCTGCAAGCGCGGCCGCATCGACCGCTGCACCGGCGACTACCAGGCGCGCATCTCCGGTCCGTTGATGGATCGCATCGATCTGCGCATCGAGGTGCCGGCGGTGACCGCGGCCGATTTGATTCTGCCGCCGCCGGCGGAAGGCTCCGCCGAAGTCGCCGCGCGCGTGGCGGCGGCACGCGACATCCAGCTTGCGCGTTATGCGGATGCCGGCCTGCCGAACGTCCGTACCAATGCCGAGGCGCCGGCCTCGGTCCTCGAAGAGATCGCAAAACCGGATGCGCAAGGCGCCAAGCTATTGCGGGACGCGGCGGAGACCATGCGGCTGTCGGCGCGCGGCTATCACCGCGTGCTGCGGGTCGCGCGCACACTGGCCGATCTCGACAACGCGGACAAGATCGGCCGGCTGCACCTCGCCGAAGCGCTATCCTACCGCGCACTCGCGGAGGATGTGCGGCAGATGGCGTGAAGCCCACGCGCATCAACCCGGCGGTAACGAGTTTCCTTTACGCTCTGAAAACCATAAGCCCCATGTGTTTCCAACTCGAGTTCCCGAGGGGCGGGCGAGTAGAGTGTCATGTTGCGTTTCAAGATCCTGGCCTCGGTTGTTCCCCTGTTGGCGGCGGCGGTGTTCGCCCGCGGCGAGATCGGATCGGTCTCGCATCCCTGCATTGCCCTGGGCGAGTCCTCGGTCGAGCTCACCTCCCTGTTCTGGACCGCCGGCGTGCATGTCGCCTTCACCGATGATCCCGCGCAGGCCACGGTACGGGTCCAGGTCACCGACAATGCGGACGCTGCGGACTTCGCGGTGGTCGACGACGGCCTCGGCTCGGAATCGGAATCCTGCCAGGGCAATCCGTCGACACGCCTGGTCTCGATCGCCGCGCAGCCCGTCGACGGCGGCCAGGTGATCTATCTCTCCACCGAAGGACCGGCCGATTACCGCATCTATGTGCGCTCGAAGACGTTCTCGCAGCGCGAGGCCGCGGCGCTGATCGTCGGCGCCCGCGGCGGCCATGGCCACCTGCAGGCCGCCTCGCTCTAAAGCGCGCTGAGATCACGATCGCGCTTTAGCTTTTTGTTTGCGCATGATCTTTTTGGAAAATCGCTGCACACTTTTGCGGATCATGCTCTGAAGCGTTAACACCTCGTCAACCCTGTTTGGAGGCGGCGCCAAAGCCTCAAGCTGTTCGCAAGGTCGACGCGACATCGTCGCACACGGCGGGCACGGGGTTTCGGACAAGGGTCGGTGGCGATGGGTCGGACGTTCCGGATCAAGGTGCGCATGCGCCGCTTCAGGCGACAGCATCCCCGTATCGCCTTCGCGCTCCGCTCCTTCATGATCTTCTCGGCGACGTTCGGCGCCGCCTATGGCTTCGTCTCCGGCAGCCGGTCCGAGAATTCCGGCTACGATCCCAACGCCTTTGCGATCGGCGCGAGCTTCCTGTTCGCGCTGGCGTGCCTTGGTCTTGCGACGCTGAGCATGCGGCTGCGCTTCGTCAACAAGCGGCTGCGTTCGCTCGCCGCCCACAACGAGGCGCTGATCGACCGCAATTGGGAGCTCAAGGAAGCCGAAGAGCGCGCCCGCAGCCTATTCGAGCAGCAGGGCGACCTGATCGTGCTGCGCGACACGAGCGGCCGCATCACCTTTGCCAATGACGCCTATTGCGCGCTGGCCGGACAGGCCCGGAGCGCGCTGGTCGGCACACGCTTCGACTTCGACGTGCTGGAGCAGGGCGACAGCGCGCGCGAGAGCAGCGGCACGCGCGTTCACGACCAGAAAATCGCAACCCCGCTCGGTGCGCGCTGGATCGCCTGGCGCGAGGGCTATGTGCGCCGCGATGCCGGCCAGCCCGCCGAATTGCAGAGCGTCGGGCGCGACGTCACCGACCGCACCGAGACCGAGCGCGCTTTGTCCGACGCGCGCGATCAGGCCGATGCCGCCAACCGCGCGAAGTCGCGTTTCCTCGCGATGGCCTCGCACGAAATCCGCACGCCCCTCAACGGCATCATCGGCATGGGCAGCCTCTTGCTCGACACCACGCTGACGCCGGAGCAGACGACCTACGCTAGGGCGGTGAAAACTTCGGGCGAAGCACTGATGGCGCTGATCGAGGAGCTGCTCGATTATTCCAAGATCGAAGCCGGCAAGCTCGATCTCGAGCAGCGTCCGTTCGCCTTGTCCACGCTGGTCGAGGAGATCACCGAGCTTCTGGCGCCGCGTGCGCAGGCCAAGACTCTCGAGATCGCGTCCTATATCGACGAGCGCCTGCCGCTCGAGGTGGTGGGGGACGCCGCGCGGCTGCGCCAGGTGCTGCTCAACCTCGCCGGCAACGCCATCAAGTTCACCGCGAGCGGCGGCGTCGCGCTGATCGTCGAGCCCGGCATCCGGCCGAACGAGATCAGCTTCCTGGTCCGCGACACCGGCATCGGCATCGCGCCGGAAGCGCAATCGCGCATCTTCCGGGAGTTCGAGCAGGCGGACGAGCGCGTCGCGCGCACCTATGGCGGCACCGGACTCGGCCTGTCCATCAGCGAGCGCATCGTCAAGCGCATGGGCGGCCGGATCACGCTCGAGAGCGAACCGGGCAGGGGGTCGACCTTCGAGGTCGCGGTGCCGCTAGCCCCGTCACAAGCAGGTAGCGGACAGACGGCATTCGCCTGCCCCGAACTCGCCGGCAAGCCGATTCTCCTCGTCGCCGAGGGCATCGAGGCGTCGCTGATCGCACGGCGCCTGGAGCGCTGGGGCGGTCAGACCTGCATGGTGGCGGACGCCGCCGTGGCTCAAGCGCTGCTGCCGGAGCGTTCATGGCACGCCATGCTGGTCGATCGCGCGATCGGTCCCGCCGCTTCCGACCATCTCGGCGAAACCGCGCGGGCGCATGCGATGCAGCGCCTGGTGCTGCTGACCTCGAGCTCGCGCCATGAGGAACTGTCCCCGGCCTTCACCGGATTCCTGGTGAAGCCGCTGCGCGCCGCCTCGCTCGCGACACGCCTTTCGCTGACGGCGGAGGTCGCCTCGCCCGAGCTCGCACCGGAGCCATTGGCCGAATCCAAAACTGCAACGCCGGCGAAAGGGCTGTCGATCCTCGTTGCCGAGGACAACGAGATCAATGCGCTGTTGATGCGCTCGCTGCTGACGAAACTCGGCCACCGCGTCGTCATCGCCGTCCACGGCGAGGCGGCGCTGGAATCCTGGCTCGCCGCCTTATCGGCCGGCACGCCCTACGACCTCGTGCTGATGGATATCCAGATGCCGCAGCTCGACGGCATTGAGACGACAAAGCGCATTCGCGCGCATGAGGCGGCCATGGGTCGCCAGCGCATGCCCATCCTGGCACTCACCGCCAATACGCTGGTCGAGGACCGCTACGCTTGCTTCGAGGCAGGCATGAATGGATTCCTGATCAAGCCGCTCGACCGCGAGAAGCTGGATCAGGCGCTGGCGGGGCTGGCCGCGTCCCGCCACCTGACAGTCTGATCCAGAATTTCACGAAAACCTCGGCCCGACCGGCAGTCGATAATTGAAATCGGCCTCGTTGCGCGTCACCATCCCCGAGGGGACGTTTTGCAATAGGGGACTTTGCGCATGAACGTGCTTTGCCGCCTCGCACTCATTGTCCTTTTCGCTGGAATTTCCCGACACACCGCGGCCGATACGCCGGAACTCATCACATCTCTTAAGCAAGGCGGCTACGTGCTGGTGTTTCGGCACACCGCCACCGATGACAGCCAAAAGGACGTCTACCCTTTCAAATTCGACGACATGAGCGCGCAGCGCCAGCTCAGTGAAAAGGGCAGGGACATGGCGCGTCAGATCGGGACAGCGGTCAAGGATCTCGCGATTCCGATCGGCGAGGTCTACACCAGCCGGCTGAACCGCGCGGTCGAGGCGGGCAAGCTGATCTCCGGCCGCGAGGTCAAGCCGATCGATGCGTTAACGGACAGCAGCAACGCCAGTGCCTCGGGAATGGCCAACCCGACGGGTGCAAATGCAAAGGCGGGCCAAGCCGTGCGTCATCTCGTCGATACGCCGCCGAAGGCCGGCACCAACACGTTCCTGATCACCCATAAGACGAACATCGCCGATGCCTTCGGCAAGGAGGCCGGCGACGTGCAGGAAGGCGAAGCCTTCGTCTACAAGGCCAGCAGCTCCGGCCCCGCCATCTTTGCGGGGCGCATCAGGCTAGCGGACTGGAATACGAAGGCAGGCAAGTGAGCCAACCAGCGGCGGCGTGCCAGCTAGGGTAACGGCCAGGTCGGGAGCCGAGCATGCCCCGTGCCGTCGGGCGGGACTCAGTCCGTCGGCATGCGAAAGAAAACGCGGCGCAGTAAGCTTATCAGGCGGCGCTCGGTCGGCTTTGAAGATGGTGTCCGCTTTTGCCGCGCGCTTGCAATGTGGGCACACGAAAAGATGCGCGATGATCGGCGTCGGCTCGTCCGCCAGCAGTTCGGAGCGAAACCACTTCATCTCGATGTGGCAGTCCGGGCAGATCGGAGCTTCAAGCTGCTCCGCAGCGCTTCTGAGACGATCAACCATAGTGCCTCTCCGCCGTTCTTGAAGGCATAGCGGAATACCGATTTTAGGTCTGCAACAAAAGACACTCAGCCCAACCAGCCAGGGGGGCCATGTTCACCGGCGCGATTACAACCGCCTGAGCGCCACGCTCTCCACCGTGTGGTCGGCGCCCTTCTTCAGGATCAGCGTCGCGCGGGGCCGGGTCGGCAGGATGTTGTCCTCGAGATTGGCGAGATTGGTGCGCTCCCAGATCGCGATCGCGGTGGCGGTGGCTTCCTCATCCGACAACAGCGCGTAGCGGTTGAAGTAGGATTTCGGGTTGGTGAAGGCGGTGTCGCGCAGCGCCAGGAAGCGCTTGATGTACCATTGCCGCAGCGCCGCCTCGTCGGCGTCGATATAGACCGAGAAATCGAAGAAGTCGGAGACCACAGGCACCGCCTTGCCGTCGCGCGGCAGCTTGCCCGTCTGCAGCACGTTGACGCCTTCGACGATCAGGATGTCGGGCTGGTCGATCTCGGCCCACTGGTTCGGCACGATGTCGTAGGTCAGATGCGAATAGACCGGCGCGCGCACATGACGACGTCCGGACTTGATGTCGGAGAGGAAGCTGAGCAGCAGTGGCAGGTCGTAGCTCTCGGGAAAACCCTTCTTCTGCATGATGCCCTGCCGGTCGAGCACCGCGTTGGGGTAGAGAAACCCGTCGGTGGTGATCAGCTCGACCTTCGGGCGCGGCGACCAGCGCGCCAAGAGGGCCTGGAGCACGCGGGCCGTGGTGGATTTGCCCACCGCGACCGAGCCGGCAACGCCGATGATATAGGGCACCTTGCGGTCGCGGATGTTGAGGAATTGCCGCTCGGCGTAATACAGGCGCTGCATCGCATCGACGTAGATCGAGAGCAGGCGCGACAGCGGCAGGTAAATGTCCTCGACCTCCTGGAGGTCGAGGCGGTCGTGCAGCGAGCGCAGCCGGTCGAACTCGCCCGGCTCCAGCGTCATCGGCGTGTCGTCGCGCAGGCGCGCCCATTCTTCGCGCGTATAGACGCGGTACGGATTATACTGCTGCTCGGGTGCGCGGATATCCATGACGCGATCTTTCCACCTCGGCTAGTTGCCGCTCTTGCGCGACGCCTTTTCTTCCAACCCTGACATCGACGTCCGCTTGTCCAGCGCGGCCTCGACCTCCTCCAGCTTTACGCCGCGGGCCTTGAGCAGCACAAGGAAATGGTAGAGCAGATCGGCGCTCTCGGCGATCAGATGCGCGCGATCGTTTTCGACTGCTGCGATTACGGTTTCGACTGCCTCCTCACCGAACTTCTTGGCGCAATGCTCGGCGCCCTTGTCCAGAAGCTTGCGGGTATAGGAGGCCTCGCCACCGGCGGCCGCGCGGGCATCGATGGTCTCGGCCAGATCATGGATCGTGAAACGCGGCATACGGAATACTCGGAAAACGCGATACGGCCGAACGAGCCGTCCCGCACGGCTCGTGTAGCACTTTTACGAACGGGAGTCGTCAGGCATCGAGGCGCATGGGCAGCCCGCGCCGTGCCATGTGCTCCTTGGCTTCGCGGATGGTGAATTCCCCGAAGTGGAAGATCGAGGCCGCCAGCACGGCGGTGGCGTGCCCGTCGCGGATACCGTCGACGAGATGGTCAAGATTGCCGACGCCGCCCGAGGCGATCACCGGAACGGAGACGCTGTCGGCGATCGCGCGGGTCAGCGGAATGTCAAAACCCTGCCTGGTGCCGTCTCGATCCATCGAGGTGAGCAGGATCTCGCCGGCGCCGAGCGAGACCACTTCCTGGGCATATTCGATGGCATCGATCCCGGTCGAATTGCGCCCGCCATGGGTGAAGATCTCCCAGCGGTCGCCGCCCGGACGCTTGACGCGCTTGGCATCGATCGCCACCACCACGCATTGCTCGCCGAATTTTTCGGCCGCTTCCTTGACGAACTCCCGCCGCGATACCGCGGCGCTGTTGATCGAGACCTTGTCGGCGCCGGCGCGCAGCAGCGTCTTGATGTCGTTGACCTCACGCACGCCGCCGCCGACGGTGACAGGCATGAAGCAGGCTTCTGCCGTGCGCCGGACCACATCAAGCATGATGCCGCGGTTCTCGTGGGTCGCAGTGATGTCGAGGAAGGTAAGCTCGTCGGCCCCAGCGGCATCATAGGCGATTGCGGCTTCGACAGGGTCGCCGGCATCGCGCAAATCGACGAAATTCACGCCCTTGACGACCCTTCCGTCCTTGACGTCGAGGCAGGGGATCACGCGCACCTTGAACATTGCATGCCTCCTAGCGCGCGTTACGGATCAGGGCGAGGGCGGCGGCGGGATCAAGCCGGCCATCATAGAGCGCGCGGCCGGCGATCGCGCCGGCGAGCTTCTTGGCGCGCGGCGTCAGCATCGCCTTGACGTCCTCGATCGAAGCAAGGCCGCCGGAGGCAATCACCGGAATCGAAATCGCGTCCGCCAGCGCAATGGTCGCGTCCAGGTTCAGGCCCTTGAGCAGACCGTCGCGCGCGATGTCGGTGAAGATGATGGCGGCAACGCCGGCGTCCTCGAACCGCTGCGCGATCTCCAGCACTGTGACCTGCGAGGTCTCGGCCCAGCCTTCGACAGCGACCTTGCCGTCGCGGGCGTCTAACCCGACTGCGATGCGGCCGGGGAATTGCTTCGCCGCCGCCTTCACCAATTCAGGGTCGCGCACCGCGGCGGTGCCGATGATGACGCGGGTGATGCCCTTGCCGAGCCAGGCTTCGACGGTCGCGAGATCGCGAATGCCGCCGCCGAGCTGCACCGGAATCTTGATCGTCTTCAGCATCACCTCGACGGCCTGCGCATTGACCGGCTTGCCGGCAAAGGCGCCGTCGAGATCGACGACGTGGAGATACTCAAAGCCCTGCGCGGCGAAGCTCTGCGCCTGCGCCGCGGGATCGAGATTGAACACGGTGGCGCGCGCCATGTCGCCTTGCTCGAGACGCACGCACTGGCCGTTCTTGAGATCGATCGCGGGGAAGAGAATCATGTCGCACCTGCTCCCGTCCCCATCGCAGGAACGGACCTGTCAGCTATGCACTCCGTCATTGCGAGCGCAGCGAAGCAATCCAGACTGCCGCCGCGGAAAGACGCTGGATTGCTTCGCTTCGCTCGCAATGACGAGGTGAAAGCCGTCGAATCCATCACGGTTTCCATCGCAAAAAGTTCGAGATCAGGGCCAGCCCGAACCGCTGGCTCTTCTCGGGATGGAATTGCGTGCCGATCGCGGTGTCCTTCGCGACGATCGCGGTGACGGGCCCGCCATAGTCGGCGCGCGCCAGCACGTCCGCCTCGTTGGCGGGGTTCAGGTGATAGGAGTGCACGAAATAGGCGTGCTGGCCCTTGGGGCCAAGCGGCAGCTTGTTCAGCACCGGATGCTCGCGCAGCACCTCGAGCGTGTTCCAGCCCATGTGCGGGATCTTCAGGTTTTCGTCGCGCGGCGTGATCTTCTCGACGTCGCCGCCGATCCAATTCAGCCCCTCCGTCGTGACGTGCTCCTTGCCGCGGCTCGCCATCAATTGCATGCCGACGCAGATGCCGAAGAACGGCCGCGCCTTGACGCGCACCGCTTCGGTGATGGCCTCAACCATGCCGTTGACGGCGTCAAGTCCGCACCGGCAATCGGCGAAAGCGCCGACGCCCGGCAGCACCAGACGGTCGGCGCTGTAGGCCTGGTCCGGATCGCTGGTAACGAATACCTTTTGCGGGTCCTCCAGGCTGCGCGCGGCACGTTCGAAGGCCTTGGCGGCGGAATGCAGATTGCCCGAACCGTAATCGATGATGGCGACGCTCATCTTGACCCTCCCGGTTCTGGAAACAACCCAATGATGCCGCCCGCCGGCAACGGCGGCGGGTTCGAGAATTGCTGACCCGGCACGCTACGGGTCGGCGGCGGGCCGCCGCGATCGACGGCCCATTGATCGTTGACGATGCCGTGCTGCTTCTGGCTCCAACGTTCGAAGAAGCGATGCTCGGCAGTGTCTTCCTTGTCGGCAATCACGACGTCGAGCTGCCGCCATTTGCCGCGTGAGAGAGTC
Source organism: Bradyrhizobium sp. 137 (assembly GCF_023074095.1). Taxonomy (NCBI): domain Bacteria; kingdom Pseudomonadati; phylum Pseudomonadota; class Alphaproteobacteria; order Hyphomicrobiales; family Nitrobacteraceae; genus Bradyrhizobium; species Bradyrhizobium sp. 137. The sequence continues at coordinate 110,711 of NZ_JADPKU010000099.1, read as the reverse complement.
CAGCGGCGCAGGCTCGAGGCCTCGAAGCCCATCAGCAGCGCGACGATGATATTGGCGAAGAAGATCGAGCTGCGTCCAACACTCAGGCTGGACAGCCCCGCATTGAACGCGGCCACGAAGATCACCCAGCCGATCAGCGCCAGCCACAGCCGATTCCACAGCAGCCAGAGCGGGCCGAAGATCATCGCCCAGAAGTGGAAGCCGTCGCGCACGAAGACGAACTTGTCGGTCGCGCGCAGATCGGCTCCGGCAGGGGAGGGAGCATGAACTGTGTAGACAGGCATGGTGATGCCCCGTTCTCTAAATTCAGTGATACCGCAAGCGGCGCGTGCCGCTGGCTGGAGATGTCACCCGCCGAGCGAGCCCTTGGTGGACGGGATTTCGCCCACAGCCTTCGGATCGATCGCGACAGCGGTGCGCAGCGCCCGCGCCAGACCCTTGAAGCAGGACTCGGCGATATGGTGGCTGTTATCGCCATATAGTGTCTCGACGTGGAGAGTCACGCCGGCGTTGATGGCGAAGGCCTGGAACCACTCGCGCACCAGCTCGGTGTCGAACTCGCCGATCTTGTCGCGGGGAAAGTCGGCCTTGAACACCAGGAACGGGCGGCCCGAGATGTCGATGACCACGCGCGACAGCGTCTCGTCCATGGGCATGTGCACGCTGGCATAGCGGGTGATACCCGCCATGTTGCCGAGCGCCTGCTTGACCGCCTGGCCGAGCGCAATGCCGGTGTCTTCGGTGGTATGGTGATGATCAATGTGCAAGTCGCCTACCGCCTTGACCGTGAGGTCGATGCGGGAATGGCGGGCGAGGAGATCGAGCATATGGTCGAAAAAGCCGATGCCGGTCGCGATATTGGCCACGCCGGTGCCATCGAGGTTCACGGTGACCTCGATGTCGGTTTCCTTGGTCTTGCGCTTGATCGTCGCGGTGCGCATTGAAGGCTTTCGCTTTCATTTCAGCATGGTCTTGGTCGGAAAAGCGGTATCCGCTTTTCCAAATCATGCTGTTCGGGGCCGAAAACGCCGGTCTTTTACCAGCCAAATGACGCCTTCGCTACTGCGGGAACGGCTAGCCGGGCCTCTACTTCTGCCTATGGTGAGCGAATTAGGCCCGGAGCGGCCGTTGTGCGCCGGTTGTCCCTTTTGCCCCGACCGCCTAAATCAGGCCGACAACGAGGGTCATTCATGCAGGATTCCCAGAACAGCTCGCCTAGCTGGCACGGCACCACGATTTTGACGGTCCGCAAGGGCGGCAAGGTGGTGGTTGGCGGCGACGGCCAAGTCTCGATCGGCCAGACCGTAATCAAGTCCAACGCCAAGAAGGTCCGCAAGCTCGGCAAGGGCGACGTCATCGGCGGCTTTGCCGGCGCCACCGCCGACGCCTTCACGCTCTTTGAGCGGCTGGAGAGCAAGCTGGAGCAATATCCGGGGCAGCTGACCCGGGCCGCGGTCGAGCTCGCCAAGGACTGGCGCACCGACCGTTACCTGCGGCGGCTGGAGGCCATGATGATCGTGGCCGACAAAGACGTCTCCCTGGTGCTGACCGGCACCGGCGACGTGCTCGAGCCTGAGGCCGGCGTGATGGCGATCGGCTCCGGCGGTAATTATGCGCTGGCGGCGGCCCGCGCCCTGCTCGACACCGATAAGGACGCCGAGACCATCGTCCGCCGCTCCCTCGACATCGCCGCCGACATCTGCGTCTACACCAACCGGAATGTAACGATCGAGAGCCTCGCGAGCGGGTAGGCGGAGCTTCATTTGTCCGAAGGCTTGTCCGAATGCTCGGTGCAACCTCTCCCGCTTGCGGGGGAGGTCGGCGCGAAGCGCCGGGTGGGGGCTCTCTCCTCTGGGGGATTGTCCCATTGCGGAAGCACCCTCTCCCCGACGCTCTCCCGCAAGCGGGAGAGGGAGCGCAGTGCCACCGTGGCTGCTAGATGACGCCCACCTACACCTTCCGCGCGATGACAACGGCCGATCTGCCGCTGATCCGGCGGTGGCTGGGCGAAGCGCATGTGCGGGAATGGTGGGGCGATCCGGACGAGCAGCTTGAGCTGGTCAGCGGCGATCTTGACGAGCCGGCGATGGACCAGTTCATCGTCTTGGCCGACAACAAGCCCTTCGGCTATCTTCAGTGTTACCGGCTGACGGCCTGGAATACGGGCTTTGGGCCGCAACCGGAGGGCACGCGTGGGATCGACCAGTTCATCGGCGAAAGCAACATGATCGCGCGCGGCCATGGCTCGGCCTTCATTCGCCAATTCGTCGACGCGCAGCTGCGCGCCGGTCTGCCGCGGATCGTCACCGATCCTGATCCGCTCAACACACGCGCGGTACGCGCCTATGCGAAGGCCGGCTTCGTCCGCGACCGCATGGTCGAGACGCCGGACGGACCGGCGCTGTTGATGGTGCGTCAACCGTGACGCTGGCGAACACGCAACGGAGCAAGCTCGCCGTACCCCCGCAAGCCTGGCTCGGCATCGCGCTGTTGCTGCTGGCGTTACAGGCCTCCATCCTGTTCGCGGCGGGGCGCGTGCCGATCTGCACCTGCGGCTATGTGAAGTTGTGGCATGGCGCGGTGAACAGCTCGGAGAATTCGCAACAGGTCGCCGACTGGTATAGTTTCTCCCACGTCCTGCACGGCTTCCTGTTCTACGGCCTGACCTGGCTGCTGTTCGCGCGACTGCCCGCGCTGCCTTTGTCATGGCCGGCGCGGCTGATCATCGCCATGCTGATTGAAGGCGCCTGGGAAATCGTCGAGAACTCGCCATTCATCATCGAACGCTACCGTGCCGGTACGATTTCGCTGGACTATTACGGCGACAGCATCGTCAATTCGGTCTCTGACACGCTGTTCATGGTGCTGGGCTTCCTTGCCGCACGCCTGCTGCCGGTCCCGGCAACGGTGGCGATCGGGCTCGCCTTCGAGATCGTGCTGGCGCTCCACATTCGCGACAATCTGACGCTGAATATCCTCATGCTGATCCATCCGATGGAGGCCGTGAAGCAATGGCAATCCGGGCCGCCGATCATCTGATGGCCGAAAAAAGCGGCTTGTCCCGGCCGGAAACTGACCCTAGCTAAGGTGCCATGACAGACTTCTCTCCCCGCGAAATCGTTTCTGAACTCGACCGTTTCATCGTCGGCCAGGCCGATGCCAAGCGCGCCGTCTCGATCGCGCTGCGCAACCGCTGGCGGCGGCAGCAGCTCGAAGGCTCCTTGCGCGAGGAGGTGCTGCCGAAAAACATCCTGATGATCGGCCCCACCGGCGTCGGCAAGACGGAAATCGCGCGGCGGCTCGCCAAGCTCGCGAATGCACCCTTCCTGAAGGTGGAAGCGACCAAGTTCACCGAAGTCGGCTATGTCGGCCGCGACGTCGAGCAGATCGTGCGCGATCTCGTCGAGGTCGCGATCGTCCAGGTGCGCGAGCGCAAGCGCAAGGACGTGCATGCGCGGGCGCAGCTCGCGGCCGAGGAGCGTGTGCTCGATGCACTGGTCGGCGCCAATGCCTCTTCCGCGACGCGAGAATCGTTCCGCAAGAAGCTGCGTGCCGGCGAGCTCAACGACAAGGAAATCGAGATCGAGACGCAGTCGTCCGGCGGCGGCATGCCGATGTTCGAGATCCCCGGCATGCCGGGCGCGCAGATGGGCGCGATCTCGATCGGCGACATCTTTGGCAAGCTGGGCGGCCGCAGCAAGACGCGACGGCTGACGGTGGAGGGCTCGCATGAAATCCTCGTCAACGAGGAATCCGACAAGCTCTTGGACACCGAGCAGCTCACGCTGGAGGCGATCAGCGCGGTCGAGAACAACGGCATCGTGTTCCTGGACGAGATCGACAAGATCTGCGCGCGCGACGGCCGCGTCGGCGGCGACGTCTCACGCGAGGGCGTGCAGCGCGATCTCTTGCCGCTGATCGAGGGCACCTCGGTCTCGACCAAGCACGGCGCGGTCAAGACCGACCACATCCTGTTCATCGCCTCCGGCGCCTTCCATGTCGCAAAGCCGTCCGACCTGTTGCCGGAGTTGCAGGGCCGGTTGCCGATCCGCGTCGAATTGCAGGCGCTGACCCGCGACGACATGCGCCGGATACTGACCGAGCCCGAAGCCTCGCTGATCAAGCAATATGTCGCCTTGATGCTGACCGAAGGCGTGACGCTCGACATCACCGACAGCGCGATCGATGCGCTGGCCGACGTCGCGGTCGCCGTCAATTCCACCGTCGAGAACATCGGCGCGCGGCGGCTCCAGACCGTGATGGAGCGGGTGCTGGACGAGATCTCCTTCACCGCTCCCGACCGCAATGGCGAGACGGTCCGGGTCGACGCCGATTACGTGCAGAAGCACGTCGGCGACCTCGCCAAAAATGCGGATTTGAGCCGGTTTATTTTGTAATTCCGAGCTCCCGCGCTATCTAGGAGCGTCGTCCTGGCGAAGGCCAGGACCCCACCCCCGGCGGTCCTTGTTGAAACAGATGGCGACTTCGATCTCGGCTCAAACGACCTTCTGTGGTTACGGGTCCGGGATCAGCGCTCGCTATGCTCGCTTGTCCGGAACGACCGCTGAGATTGACGCGCGCCGAGTGCCATATGCGCGCTAGCATCCCGCAAAACCCCTGGCGCCTGCTGCTCGCGATCAACACCGCCGTCCTCGTCGGCGTGTTCGTTCACAAGATCCAGCTGCCGCCTTACGTTCCCTATATCCACCTTCTCGTCGACTACCATTTCGGCTTCATCAAGCGTGCGCTGATCGGGGCGATCGTCGCGCTGTTCACGGCGAAGGTGCCGGTATGGCTGGTGTTCGCGCTCGGCGGCGCGACGTGGCTGGCAACGCTGGGCCTTTACGCAAGACTGTTCCAGAACACGTTCGGCTTCACCGCGAAGACGCTGCCGTTGTTCGTCTTCACCGCGGGCTCGCCGTTCTTCCTCAAGAACTTCATGCACACGCTCGGCCATTTCGACATCTATGGCTGTGCGCTGGCGATCGTCCTGCTGCTGATGCCGGCGGGCTCATCGCTGTTCGTGGCGACGGCTGCGCTGTTCTCGATCATGCTCGTCCTGATCCACCACATCCATCTCTTGATGTATGTGCCGACGATCATCACCATCGTCGTGATCAGACATTACCTGGCTTGCGGCTGCCATCGCACCAACGTCGCGTTCGGTGTTGCCGCCTTCGCGATCGTCTCCGGATTGTTCTTCGCGGCGCAATTTGTGGGAACGATGCCGATCCCGGAGGCGGAATTCGTCGCCTATCTCAAGAGCCGGATGGCCGATCCATCCCGCACCGACCTGCTGCAATTCAGCTACATCTGGTATCAGCCGCTGGCGAAGGAGGTTGCCGACACCTGGGGCCGGCTGCCGCACAACATCCTCGGCGTGCCGGTCTTCGCGCTTTTGATCTGGCTGCACACGCCGTTATGGCGCTTCTTTGCGAACCTGATCGACGCGCTCGCCAGCGTGACTCATCGCCGTCTCGTGATCGCGGCGCTGATCGGCGTCAGCCTCGCTTATCTCGTGATGTTCGCGATGGTGTTCGACTATTCGCGCTGGATCTCGAACTGGGCGGTCTGCATGTTCCTGATACTGCATGCGGTGAAGATGCTGCCCGCCGCGCGGAAGGCGCCGCCGATTCAGGCGGAGGATCGCAACACCAATATCTTCGGCCTGATCATCACGCTGATCCCGCGGGTCGGAATCATCCGGCCGTTTTAGGAGGCGCGCTCCCTCTCCAGCTTACGGGAGAGATTTAATGCCTCGCCCGCCGAATTCGCACATACAGCGCACCTTCGCCGCCGTGGCCGATATGGGCCTCCTCGAAGCCGACGACGAAGGCGCGGAATTCCGGCAGGCTCAGCCATTCCGGCACCTGGCGGCGGAGCACGCCGCTTTCGCCACCGCTGCGGCCCTTGCCGGTGATGACCAGGACGAAGGTCAGGCCATCGTGATGGGCGCGGTGCAGGAAGCCGGTCAGCGCACGATGGGCACGCGTCTGGGTCATGCCATGCAGGTCGAGCCGCGCCTCGATCTCGCGTCGTCCGCGCGACAACTTTGCGCGCTCGCGCTTGCCCAGCGGCGCCAAGGGCGGCACGGACGGTTTTGCCACGCGCGGCGCCGGGACAGCTGCGACCGGCCTTGACGGTGACGCAGGTCTGGCCGCCTCGGCGGCAAGCGAGGATTCAGCGCGCGGCGCGGCGGGCGCCTTCGGCGCCCGAAGCTTCCTCAGCGGCTTCACCTGTTTTGCAACGAGCTCCCACAGCTCGCGCTCCTCCTCGCTCAGGGCGCGGCGACGCGGCACGGGGCGGGGCTCCAGCACGGGCGGACGGGATGATCGCTTCATTGCTGCCGAAGCGAACGATTCTTCACCGGCCGCTGCGGTTCGCGAACGGGCTCGATCGCTGGACGCGGCACCGGTAGCGGGACGGAACCGGCAGTGGCGACCGTTTCGTTTTTGTCGACCGTCGCCGCAGCAGCACGAGAGGCGGGCTTCGCCGGATCGGTCTGCGGAAACAGCTTTGCGATCTTTTCCGACGGTCGCGGATCCGGCACCGGCAATCGCGCGCCGCGCACACTGGGATCGAGGCTCTTCGGCACCAGCATCACGAAATGCATGGGATGGCGCAACCGCCCGGAGACGCGGCCGGCATCCGCGCCCGCGCCAAAATAAAGGTCGGCGCGCGCAGGTCCAATGATGGCCGAGCCGGTGTCCTGGGCGATCATCAGCCGGTGGAACGGCGTCTTGGCGCGCTCGGACTCGATCGGCAGCTCGCCCTCGATGAAGAACGGCGTGCCGTAGACGTGCAGCGATTTGTCGACCGCGATCGAGCGGCCGGCCGTCAGCGGAATTCCTTGCGCGCCCACCGCCTCCTCCTTGTCGGACAGATTGACCTCGCGGAAGAAGATGTAGGCGCGGTTCTGGCGGCGCAATTCCTTCGCCCCATCCGGATTCTGCGCCATCCATTCCCTGATCTTCTGCATCGACATCTCTTCCTTCGGAATGATGCCGCGCTCGATCAGGATGCGACCTATCGCCGTGTAGGGATAGCCGTTATAAGCGTCGTAATTGAGCCGGACCGTGCCGCCGTCGTCGAACTTGATCCGTGCCGAACCCTGGATCTGTGCGAACAAGAGATCGGTCGGGTCCTTGAGCCAGGCGATCTCCAGCCCGCGGCCGGCGATCTTGCCGTCCTCGATCTCGCCGCGGTCGTAATAGGGCACCAGCTTGCGGCGACCGATCTTGCGATAGACCGGGCCCTTGTTGGGCAGGCTGACCGAGTCCTGCTTGTAGCCACGCACGAACAGGTTGGAGGGCCGGCGATAGACCGGAACGTTGTAAACGTCGGTCTGGGTGTGCGATCCCTCGAGCACGGGCTCGTAATAGCCGGTGACGAAGCCGTCGGGCTCACCGAGACGGGAGATGCGCAGCGGCGCAAAATTCTGCTCGAAGAAGGTCTTGGCTCTGGCGTCGTCGGTGAGTTCGAGCGATTTGGCGACCCGGCAGGGCTCGCTCAGCGAAGCGCCGAGTGCTTTGGCTTCGGCTTTCGGCTCGGACGCGCCGGTCTGCGTGTTGATCGAACGGCAGCTCGCGCGGAAGGTCTTGTAGGCGGCGAGATGATTATCGTCGCTCCAGCCCTTCACGTCCGCCCAGGCCAGCGGCAGATATTGCGCGCCGGGAATCTCGAACGGCAGCGAAAGCTGCGGATAGGGCAAGGCGCGCGGCGGGGCGGCAGGCAATGTTGGAAGATGACGGTGGTGACTGCGGTAGTGGCGCCGCGCCGCCTCGGCGCCGAGCGAAAACGACGACAGCACGACGACACCTGCGCAAAGCGCCGTCGCGCTGGTCTTCAAGAAGATCTTAATTCGCGCTTCCGGTACCAACCAGCTTCCAGTTCGGATCGCGAGAGGAGGTGTCGCGGGCGAAAGTCCAGATGTCGGTGATGTCGGCGACCGTGTCGGCGCTGCCGTCGACGATATTGCCGGCCTTGTCGCGGGTGACCGAGATCATCTGCGAGACGAAGCGCACGGTGAGCTGGGCGGTGCGGTCGCGCAGCTCGGCGCCGACGAGCTCGGCCTTGTCGATCGAGACGAAACGCGTCTCGGTCTTCTGCTCGTTCTTCTCGCGCTCCTTGATCGCGGCGTCGAAACTCTCATAGACTTCCGGCGACAGCAAATCGCGCAGCGCGCGGCGGTCGCCGTTGGCGAAGGCCAGCACGATCATCTCATAGGCGCCACGGGCACCCGAGATGAAATGGCGTGGGTCGAAGGTGGAATCCTTGTCGACGATGGCGTCGAGACCCTGAGCGAGCGGGGTGCCCGGCTCGGCCAGGCCCTTCCAGCGGTCGGTGGGCGGGGTCGGCTCGGCCGTCGGTGCCAGCGGGGCCTGGTCGATCACCTTACCCGGCATGGTCACGACGTTCTTGTCCTGGGCACCTTGGAGCGCGTTGCGGTCGAACGGCGGCCGTTCGCTGCCGGTGCGCTGCCCCAGCACACTGCGCAGCCGCAGAAAGATGAAGACCGCCAGCGCCAGGAAGATGATGGTGTAGATGTCCACGTCGTATTCGCTTTCTGGTCTTTTCCGAGGGTCTCTTTATCAGAGGGTCCTTGCCGGGAAAAATCGATCCGGCCAGTAGACCGTTCCATAGGGGAACGGCAAGTCTACATCACCATTTCAGGTCCGCGCGTCTGGTCCCTGGGATGTAGGCACGAAATCTTGCCCGGCCAATGGCGCCTTTTGGCACAGTGCCGAGTGTAGCGCGTTTTATGCCCAAGGGGAAACCCGATCCTGCCCGGAAATCGCGCTTCTTCAATCGTTTAGGGCGCAATTTCGCGCAAAAGACCGGGGTGAACGTCACAGTTGCGGGCGCGACTCCGATCCCTCACCTGGGGGTCGTTCGTCCTTGTGGAATGAGGCGGCCCTATGTTAGCCAACCGCCGCGAAATTCAGCCCAAATCGGGTAAGGAGAGACTTTCATGACCAACGGTAACGGCACCCCTCCCGAGGCGGCCCAGGCTCCCCAGCTCAACGTGCTGGCGCAATATACCAAGGACCTCTCGTTCGAAAATCCAAACGCGCCGAGCTCGCTCCAGCAGCAGAGCCAGCCGCCCCAGATCAACATCCAGATCAATGTCAGCGCCAACAATCTCAGCGAACATGAGTTCGAGGTGACGTTGTCGGTCGAGGGCAAGGCCGAGGCCGCGAGCAAGGTGATGTTCTCGTTCGAGCTCGCCTACGCCGGCGTGTTCCGGATCGCCAATGTGCCGAAGGAGAATTTGCATCCGCTGGTCATGATCGAGTGCCCGCGCCTGCTGTTCCCGTTCGCCCGCGAGATCATCGCGACCGCGGTCCGCGACGGCGGGTTCCCGCCGCTGATGCTGGATCCGGTCGACTTCGTCGGTCTGTATCGTCAGAACATGGAGCGGCAGATGGCCGCTCAGGGCCAAGCCGGTCAGGCCTGACCGGCCGCCACGGCAGCTGGAGCGGGCAGGTACTCGTTCCAGATCGCCTTGTCGCCGAGCGTTGCGATGAAGGTGCGATGGGCCTCGCGTTCGGCAGCAGAAACCCGCGGCGCGAGCGGCACCAGGCGTTGCCGCCGCGGCGCTTCGCCACTTGCGCTGACGCGAATTTCCTCGGTTTCCGAGGCCAGCAGCAACTGCGACTGCCGCGCCCCGACCAGGTCGACATAGACCTCGGCCAGAAGCTCGGCATCGAGCAACGCACCGTGCTTGGTGCGGTGTGAATTGTCGATCGCGTAACGCGAGCAGAGATCGTCGAGCCGGTTGGACACGCCGGGATGCTTGCGCCGTGCCAGCAGCAGCGTGTCCACCAGCCGCTCGCGCGGGATCGCTGCGCGCTTGATCCGGTCGAGCTCGGCGTTGATGAAGCTGATGTCGAACGAGGCGTTGTGGATCACCAGCGGCGCATCGCCGATGAATTCCAGAAACTCGTCGACGATCTCGTGGAACAGCGGCTTGGTCGCCAGAAATTCGGCCGACAGCCCATGCACTGCAAAGGCCTCGGCCGGCATGTCCCTTTCAGGGTTCATGTAGCGGTGAAAGGTCTGTCCGGTCGGCATGCGGTTGAATATCTCGACACAGCCGATTTCGACCAGGCGATCGCCGCGGAGCGGATCGAGGCCGGTGGTTTCGGTATCGAGAACGATTTCGCGCATGATCGAGATGGCCGGTGTAAAATCGGCGAATCAGGCTCGCCGCTGCGGCATCTTAACGACCTCGGCCAGGATGTGCTTGATTTGCGCCCGCACCGGCTCAAGTCCGTGTGACGTATCCACTACGAAATCGGCGCGCTTGCGCTTTTCGGCGTCGGGCATCTGCTTGGCGATGATGGCATCGAGTTTTGCTTCGTCCATCGTTCCCCGCGCCAGCACCCGCTCGCGCTGAAGTTCCGGCGAGGTCGAGACCACGACCACTGCGTCGACCCGTTTCTCGCCACCGGTCTCGAACAGGAGGGGAATGTCCAGGACCACGACGGGGACCTTGGCCGCTTCCGCATCGGCAAAGAATTTTTGCCGGGAGGCGCCGAGCATCGGATGGACGATCTGCTCGAGCTTCTTGATCGCGGCAGGATCGTGCACCACGCGCGCGGACAGTTTGGACCGGTCGACCTTGCCGTTGATGGTCGTGCCGGGGAAGGCAGCCTCGATCGCGGGAGCCGCTTCGCCCTCATACAAATGATGAACTGCGGCATCGGCGTCGTAGACGGGAACACCGGCCTCGGCGAACAATTTGGCGGTGGTGGATTTGCCCATCCCGATCGAGCCGGTCAATCCCAGGATCCGCATCAGCGCCCAGCCTGTCTGTCGTTTACACCGCAACTAGCCGCTCGCGGCGCAGGAACGCAAGCAGCGGCAGCAGCGGCAGGCCGAGGATGGTGAAATGATCGCCCTCGATGCGCTCGAACAGATGGATACCGAGACCCTCGAGCTGGTAGGCGCCAACGCTGGTGGTCACGGCAGCGCCGGCGGCGTCGAGATAGGCCGTAAGCTCCGCTTCCGTCATTTGCCGCATCGTCATGCGGGCCACGGAAACATCCTCGAAAACAATCCTTCCGTCATGCGCCACCGCCACCGCCGAATTCAGCTCGTGGCTGTTGCCGGAGAGATCGCGCAACTGCGCCATCGCCTGGGGACGGCCAGCGGGCTTGTTGAAGAGGTGCTCGCCAAGAGCCAGCGTCTGGTCGGCGCCTATTACATAGCTTCCGGGATGATAAGCCGAGACCGCCTTGGCTTTCTCACGCGCCAGCAGCAGGGCGATCTCGCGCGGGTTTGAGAGTTTCGACACCGCCTGGATGCCGCGCTCATCGATAGCAGCCGTGACGGCCACGAATTCGAGTCCAGCATTCGCCAGCAGCATTTTCCGCGCGCTGCTCTGCGAGGCCAGGATCAGCGGAGATGTGCCGCGCCACAGACCCATTGCGACAACTATTCCGAGGGCCGGTTGCGTTGGCGATCGGTGTAGAGCTTCATGATCGCCGCGGCGGTTTCCTCGATCGAGCGCCTTGTGACATCCAGCAGTGGCCAGTCATGCTTGGCGCTGAGCTTGCGTGCGAATGCGACCTCCTCGGCGACCGCTTGCTTGTCGGTATAGGTATCACTGCCGGAATTGGCGCCCATGGAGAGCAGGCGGTTCTGGCGCACCTGAATCAGGCGTTCCGGCGTCGCATGCAGGCTCACCACCAGCGGCCGCGTCAGGGTTTCCAATTGCGAGGGCACCGGAATGCCCGGAACCAGCGGCACATTGGCGGTGCGGATGCCGCGATTGGCGAGGTAGATCGACGTCGGCGTCTTCGAAGTGCGGGACACACCCACCAGCACCACGTCAGCTTCGTCGAGGCCTTCGACATGCTGCCCATCGTCGTGGATCATGGTGTAGTTCAGCGCGTCGATGCGCTTGAAATATTCCGCGTTGAGCACGTGCTGGGCGCCGACGCGACCTGTGGTCGCGGCACCGAGATAGGCTTCGAACAGTTGCATCACCGGGCCGATGATCGACAGGCTCGGAACGTTGATCTCCTTGCACTTGTTCTCGAGCCTGAAGACCAGATCCTTCTCCAGCAGCGTGAACAGCACGATGCCCGGCGCCTCCTCGATCTCATCGAGTACGCGATCGAGCTGCTTTTGGCTGCGCACCAGCGGATAGACGTGCTCGACCGGCGTCACGTTGGCGTATTGGGCCGCGACCGCGCGGGCCACGGTGATCAGCGTCTCACCCGTGGAGTCGGAGACGAGGTGCAGATGGAAATAATTGTTCGAGGTCGGCACAAAAACCCTTTGTATGGAGGCGGTGTGATTTGTGGATTTCTGTGGAGCTTAACCCCTCGGAAAGGGTTGCGCGACAGGAGGGGCGGGACAACGGCCAATTTTCTTCACACCGCTGCCCGTCAGGACAAGTTTGCCGGTCCTCCGCGACGGCAACGGGATTGCGCGGACAAGCCTCTTGATAAGCTGCCGACAGGCGGGCGCAAGCCCCTGAACGCGGGTCAATTATTCCGACAGGGCAGACTGGCGCAGGATATGTTGATGGATGTGAACAAGCGCGCGTGAAGCCGCGGACGGAATTGTGTGAGTCCAATCCACGGTCACATAGACTCAAACCTTAAGAATCTAAGATTCTAGATTTGAGGAAGGCGCTACGGACGGATAAGTGTGCAGGGTAAGACCTTAACGAGTTCTTACTATCCCCAGCGTTTGGAATGCTCGGCAGGAATCCGGGGCGGCACATGTTTGAAGACCTCTATCTCTGGATCAAGGCGCTGCACGTGATCGCCGTCATCGCCTGGATGGCGGGCATGCTCTATCTGCCACGGCTGTTCGTCTATCATTCGGAGACCGAAATCGGCTCGAAGCAGTCCGAAACGTTCAAGATCATGGAGCGCCGGCTACTCAAGGCGATCATCAACCCCGCCATGATGGTCACTTGGCTGGCCGGGCTTTATCTCGCCTGGTCCGGCCATTGGTTCACTTCCGGCTGGCTGCACGTAAAACTGGCACTGGTCTTGGCAATGTCCGCGGTCCACGGCTTTTTTTCCCGCTGGCTGACGGATTTCGCCCGCGACCGGCGCCCGCGGACCCAGAAATTCTATCGGATTATCAATGAGGTGCCGACAGTCCTGATGATTTTCATCGTGATCATGGTGATCGTGAAGCCGTTCTAGGCAACGCGCGCGACGAATCCCTCGGCGCTTCGGCTTGCGGAGCAGGAAGCGATTTTCTATATTATCGGTATCCCACCCAACGCAGGCGGATGTGGTTGTGTCTGAGCTTTCCAGAGGCCGGACACCGCATCAGGTTTGAAGCCTCACCGGCACTCTCCTTGCCAGACCTGCGGACCTTACCTTCTCACGTCCGCATTTCAGCCTCCTCGCACCCCTTCCAAGGTTACCCCACAGGACCACCCCAATGCGGGAAATTAAACTTCAGGACCTCAAGTCGAAAACCCCGGCCGAGCTGGTCTCGTTCGCGGAAGAGAACGGGGTCGAGAATGCCAGCACCATGCGCAAGCAGGAGCTGCTGTTCGCTATCCTCAAGCAGCTTTCGCTGGCCGAGACCGACATTGTCGGCGAGGGCGTCGTCGAGGTGCTGTCCGACGGCTTTGGCTTCCTCCGCTCGCCCGATGCAAATTATCTGCCGGGTCCGGACGACATCTACGTTTCGCCCTCGCAGATCCGCCGGTTCGGCTTACGCACCGGCGACACCCTCGAAGGCCATATCCGCAGCCCGAAAGAGGGCGAGCGCTATTTCGCGCTGCTGAAGGTCAACACGCTCAATTTCGAGGATCCGGAAAAGGCCAAGCACAAGGTCAATTTCGACAACCTCACGCCGCTGTTTCCGAATCAGCGCTTCCGCATGGAGATCGACGATCCCACGCGAAAGGATCTCTCCGCACGCGTGATCGACATCGTCGCGCCCATCGGCAAGGGCCAGCGCGCTTTGATCGTCGCGCCGCCGCGCACCGGTAAAACCGTGCTGATGCAGAACATCGCGCATTCGATCACGCACAATCACCCCGAATGCTATCTGATCGTGCTCCTGATCGACGAGCGCCCGGAAGAAGTCACAGACATGCAGCGTTCGGTGAAGGGCGAGGTGGTGTCCTCGACCTTCGACGAGCCGGCGGTGCGCCACGTCCAGGTCGCCGAGATGGTGATCGAGAAGGCCAAGCGCCTGGTCGAGCATGGCCGCGACGTCGTGATCCTGCTCGATTCGATCACGCGCTTGGGTCGTGCCTACAACACCGTGGTGCCGTCATCCGGCAAGGTGCTGACCGGCGGTGTCGATGCCAACGCGCTCCAGCGCCCGAAGCGTTTCTTCGGCGCCGCCCGGAACATCGAGGAGGGCGGCTCCCTGACTATCATCGCGACGGCACTGGTCGATACCGGCAGCCGCATGGACGAAGTCATCTTCGAAGAGTTCAAGGGCACCGGCAACTCGGAGCTGATCCTGGACCGCAAGGTCTCGGACAAGCGCACCTTCCCGGCGATCGACATCTCGCGCTCCGGCACCCGCAAGGAGGAGCTCATCACCGATCCGCAGGTGCTCAAGAAGATGTACGTGCTCCGCCGCATCCTGAACCCGATGGGCACCATGGACGCGATCGACTTCCTGCTCGACAAGCTGCGCTCGACCAAGAGCAATTCGGAGTTCTTCGACTCGATGAACACCTGAGTGCAGTGCAACGGAAAGTGGAGGGCGCCCTGGGGCGCCCTTTCTTGTGCAGCTTTGCTGCAGTGAACCTGCAGCATGGCAAGAGGCTTGTTACATAGCCCGTTTTTATTTAAGTCATTGATATAGTACGATAATGTTTTCAATTCGGTGAGCCGACCGAGTTGAACGGCTGCGTTCTGCAGCAAAAATGCTGTGCCAATATTGCACTGCAATGCAATCTTCTGCTGCGGGATGTGGCGCAGCAAAATCATGCCGCCTGGCGTTCGAAATGGAGGTTTGCCTTTTCTCCGGCAGCCGGACAAATAGGCCATGCATCCGCAAGACCAGACCATATTTGCGCTGTCGTCCGGCCGTCCGCCAAGCGCGATTGCGGTGGTGCGCGTCTCCGGGCCACGGGCTGGCTTGGCGCTGACGACGCTGGCGGGTGAGCTGCCGGCGCCGAGGCACGCCAGCCGCAGGTTGCTCCGTGACGCCGTGGGCCAGCCGATCGATGATGCGGTCGTGCTCTGGTTTCCGGGGCCGGCAAGTGCGACCGGCGAGGACGTCGCCGAATTCCACGTCCATGGCGGCCGCGCTGTGCTCTCGGCGCTCCTCGCTGCAATTTCTGCTATCCCGAACACGCGAGCGGCCGAGCCCGGCGAGTTCACGCGACGTGCATTCGAGAACGGCAAGCTCGACCTCACCGAGGCCGAGGGCCTCGACGATCTCATCCACGCCGATACCGACCGCCAGCGGCGTCAAGCGCTGCGCCAGTTGCAGGGCCTGCTCGGCAATCGTGCACGCGATTGGCGCGAACGTATCATCGAAGCTTCGGCCTTGATCGAAGCCGGCATCGATTTCTCGGATGAGGGCGACGTGCCTGCCGAGCTTCTGGCGCCCGCCGTCAAGGCGATCGGAGCGCTGCATCGCGAAATTGCAGAAGTTCTTGCGGCACAGGGCCAAGCTGAACGGCTGCGCGATGGCCTGGTGGTCGCGATCGCAGGCGAGCCGAATGTCGGCAAGTCGACGCTGATCAATCAGCTCGCACGCCGCGAGGTTGCGATCGTCTCGCCGTACGCTGGCACCACACGCGATGTGATCGAGGTGCAGCTCGATCTCGACGGCTACCCCGTCACGCTGATCGACACCGCCGGCATTCGCGAGACCGACGATCCTGTCGAGCAAGAGGGCGTGCGCCGGGCACGGGCCAGGGCCGAAGACGCGGATCTCGTGCTGTGGCTGGTGGAGGGATCGCAGACCATCGATCCGGACGCGACGCGGTTGCTGCGGAAGGCCGGCGGCGGGAATGGTCCGTCTGGCGGCTCGATCTGGATCGTGCGCAACAAGGTCGATCTCGGCGGGGCTGGGGGATCGGGGCCGCGGGACGAGTTCGCGATCTCCGCGAGCCGGGGCGATGGCATCCCTCAGCTGGTCGATGCTCTCGTGAAATTCGCCTCTGAATTCTTCGGGAGCAGCGAGGGTGCATTGGTGACCCGGGCACGCCAACGCGAGCTGTTGCGCCAAGCGGCAGACAGCTTGCGCCGGAGTTTGGAGCTTGTAGAAGAGGGCGAAGAGCTCGCCGCCGAGGAATTGCGTGCCGCGGCCTATGCCTTGGGCCGGCTGCTGGGCCGGGTGGACGTGGAAGACGTGCTCGGCGCCATTTTCCAGAAATTTTGCATCGGAAAGTAGGATTAGTTCTTCATTGTAGAGCTAGCCTTTGTTCCACTCTTTGCGTTTCACGTGAAACACATGCTGTGGTTCCTTTGCCTCGTGAAACGGTTGGGGCGCCGGCCGCCCTTACGGGCATCACTGCACGATAATCCAGACTGCCCACGAAAGATTCTGGGATCGCGTCGCCGCGATATCTTTTGATCATTTCAGTGATTTTGTTTCACCTGAAACGCAGCAGGTTCAATAGCTCGTCTACTGTGCATGGGGTTGTTTTCGCGAAATCGCTTTCCCCTCGAATGCTCCGTTTCACGTGAAACATCTCCGCCTAGTTTCCACTTCCGGCTTTCACACCTCTGAGCTAGAAGTTGGCTCATGCGAACAGAGCGAGAGAACTACGACGTCATCGTCATTGGCGGCGGTCACGCCGGCTGTGAGGCCGCGGCGGCTGCTGCTCGGATGGGTGCAACAACCGCTCTTGTGACGCATCGTTTCTCGACCGTAGGCGCGATGTCCTGCAACCCCGCCATTGGGGGTCTCGGCAAGGGCCATCTGGTCCGCGAAGTCGATGCGCTCGATGGTCTGATGGGCCGGGTCGGCGATGCCGGCGGCATCCAATTTCGTGTCCTCAACCGCCGCAAGGGTCCGGCTGTCCGTGGTCCTCGCGCTCAGGCCGACCGAAGGCTTTATGCGGCCGCGATGCAGGCCGCGGTCCGGGAGACCGAGGGTCTTTCCGTCCTCGAGGGGGAGGCTGAGGAGCTGATCGTGGTGGAAGGCCGGGTCATCGGTCTGCGCCTGGCCGACGGCCGGGAGCTTCGGGCAGGGGCGATAGTCGTCACCACCGGCACCTTCCTGCGCGGTCTGATCCATCTCGGCGAGAAGAATTGGCCCGCCGGTCGCGTCGGCGAGGCACCGGCGATGGGCCTTTCTGGCTCCTTTGAGCGCGCCGGCTTCACCCTCGGGCGGCTGAAAACGGGGACTCCTCCCCGCTTGGACGGCACCACGATCGATTGGTCGGCCGTCGAAATGCAGCCCGGAGACGAACCGCCTGAGCCGTTCTCGGTGATGACGGAACGGATCACGACCCCGCAGATCCAGTGCGGCATCACCCGGACCACCTCGGTGACCCATGAGGTGATCCGCGCCAATGTCCATCGCTCCCCGATGTATTCCGGCCAGATCAAGAGTTCCGGTCCGCGTTATTGTCCGTCGATCGAGGACAAGATCGTCCGCTTCGGCGACCGTGACGGCCATCAGATCTTCCTGGAGCCGGAAGGGCTCGACGATACAACTGTCTATCCCAACGGCATCTCGACCTCGCTCCCTGAGGAGGTCCAGCTCGCGATCCTCGCCAGCATTCCCGGCTTGGAGCGGGTGAAGATGGTCCGTCCGGGGTACGCCATCGAATACGACCACATCGACCCCCGCGAGCTCGATCCGACCCTCCAGACCAAGCGTCTGCGCGGTCTGTTCCTGGCCGGGCAGATCAATGGCACCACCGGATACGAAGAAGCCGCCGGGCAGGGCATCGTGGCAGGCGTCAACGCAGCGCTCTCCGCCAGCGGGGCGGCGCTAACGGTGTTCGACCGGGCGGATGGCTATCTGGGTGTGATGATCGACGATCTCGTCACCCGCGGGATCAGCGAGCCCTATCGGATGTTCACCTCCCGGGCGGAATACCGGCTGACGCTGCGGGCCGACAATGCGGATCAGCGTCTCACCGAGAAGGGCATCGCCTTGGGGTGTGTCGGCAGTGCCCGCATGCAGCATCATCGCGCCAAGATGGGTGCGCTGAACGCAGCCCGCGCGCTCTCGAAGTCGCTTGCGATCACCCCGAACGAGGCGATCAAGCACGGACTCTCCCTGAACCGCGATGGCCAGCGCCGGTCCGCCTTCGAACTGATGGCCTATCCGGATATCGGCTGGAGCCAGGTCCGGGCGATCTGGCCGGAGCTGTCGGCGATCGACCCCATCATCGCGACCCACCTCGAAACCGACGCCAAATACGACGTCTATCTGGAGCGCCAGAGCGCCGACGTCGAAGCCTTCCGGCGCGACGAGGGTATGGTGCTGTCGGAGGTCGATTATCAGCAGGTCCCCGGTCTCTCCAATGAGGTGCGGACCAAGCTGGAGAAGGCCCGACCGTTCACGGTCGGCCAAGCCGGCCGGATCGATGGGATGACGCCGGCGGCGCTCGGCATTCTCGCGGCCTACCTGCGGCGCGAGGCACGGAAGACCTCGAAGGCGATTGCATAGGCGTTTCACGTGAAACAGCGCGGGCCGGGAGGCGGCAGATCGTCATCAGGAAAACCTGCGGCGGGCGAGGGTGGCGGTCGATGGCCCGAGCCGAGGCTGATCAGACCGAAGATCGACCACGCCGGCACCAACGATCAATCGCTGGACGCCGTCATCGCTGCCGACAAGATAGCGGCGCTCAAGCTCGCGCCTGTTTCACATGAAACGGAAGACCGGCTCGATCGCTACATCGCCTTGCTCCGCGAGTGGCAGGCCAAGACCAACCTGGTCGCGCCCTCGACCCTGCCGCACCTCTGGACCCGGCACATCGCCGACTCGCTTCAGCTCGTGGATCTCGCACCGGCGGCAAAACGATGGGCCGACCTCGGGAGCGGCGGTGGCTTCCCGGGCATCGTCCTGGCCTGCGCCATGGCCGGGAGGCCCGATGCTCGCGTCCATCTTGTCGAGCGAATCGCCAAGAAGGCCGCGTTCCTGCGCGAAGCGATCCGTGTCACCACATCTCCGGGAGTCGTACATCTCGCTGAAATCGGGGATAATGTGGATAGAATCACCGGCCCCGTCGATTGCGTCACCGCGCGTGCGCTCGCTCCGCTACATCAACTCATCGGCTTTGCGGAGCCGCTGATACGCCAGGGCGCAAAAGCGTTATTTCTCAAGGGTCAAGATGTAGAGGCTGAATTGACCGAAGCCGCTAAATATTGGAATATTCGGCCTCAGCTTCATCCAAGCCGCACCGGCGACGGCTGGATCGTGGAACTGACGTCTGCCGAACGGCGCGGGTGAGGCGTTCAGGGGCCTGAGTGGGGAATTTACGATGACCGTGATTGACGAGCCGCAGCAAGAACAGACCCCTCAAGAACAGGCAGCGGAGGTGCCGCATGGCCACCCGCGCATCCTGGCGCTGGCAAATCAGAAGGGGGGCGTCGGAAAAACAACCACAGCGATTAACCTCGGCACGGCGCTCGCAGCGATTGGCGAACGCGTCCTGATCGTCGATCTCGATCCGCAGGGCAACGCCTCGACCGGCCTCGGCATCGATCGCCGCAACCGTAGCTGTTCGATCTACGACGTGCTGGTCGGCGAAGCCGCCTTGCGCGAGGCTGTGGTCTCGACCGCGGTGCCGCGGCTGCACATCGCGCCCTCGACCATGGATCTCTCCGGCCTTGAGCTCGAGCTCGGCACCACGCCCGGCCGCGCCTTCAAGCTGCGCGACGCCATCGGTGCGCTCAACAACAATGTCTCTCCGGATGCCGACTACACCTACGTGCTGATCGACTGCCCGCCTTCGCTCAACCTGCTCACGGTCAACGCGATGGCGGCGTCCGATGCGATCCTGGTACCGCTGCAATGCGAATTCTTCGCGCTCGAAGGTCTGTCGCAATTGCTGCAGACCGTGGAGCAGGTGCGCTCGACGCTCAACCCGAATCTGTCGATCCACGGCATCGTGCTGACCATGTTCGACTCGCGTAACAACCTCTCGAACCAGGTCGTCGCCGACGTCCGCCAGTTCATGGGCGAGAAGGTCTACAAGACCATGATCCCGCGCAACGTGCGCATCTCGGAAGCGCCGTCCTACGGCAAGCCGGTGCTGGTCTACGACCTCAAATGCGTCGGCAGCGAAGCGTATTTGCGGCTCGCCACCGAGGTGATCCAGCGCGAGCGCGAGCTGCGGACCACGCATTGACGAGGCCGTAGGGTGGCAAAGGTGTCTTCGCCGGGTCCACCGTCTTCCGCACACACTGGTGGGCACGCTTCGCTTACCCACCCTACGTTTCGAAATTCAGTTCTGGAGTGCGCTCAAGTGAATCCAAGGGAGCTGGCGATGGCCGACGAAGCGCGTTCGCGACTGGGCCGGGGTCTTGCGAGTCTGATTGGTGATGTCGGCGGCGAGGCTCAGCATGTCGATCGCCCGCGCGCGCAGCGCAAGGTGCCGATCGAATTCATCAAAGCCAATCCGCGCAATCCGCGTCGCACCTTTTCGGAGGCCGAGCTCAAGGAGCTCTCCGACTCCATCAAGCAGCACGGTGTGATCCAGCCGATCGTGGTGCGTCCGGTGAAGGGCGCGCAGGATCGCTACGAGATCATCGCCGGCGAGCGGCGCTGGCGCGCTTCGCAAATGGCTGGCCTGCATGAAGTGCCGATCGTCCCGGTCGACATCAGCGACAGCGATGCGCTGGAGTTCGCGATCGTCGAGAACGTGCAGCGCGAAGACCTCAACCCGATGGAAGAGGCGCAGGGCTATCACGCGCTTGCCAACGAGTTCAAACGCAGCCAGGACGATATCGCAAGAGTCGTCGGCAAGAGCCGCAGCCACGTCGCCAACATGATGCGTCTGACGAAGCTGCCGGCCGAGGTGCAGGCCTTGATCGCAACCGGCGAGCTGACGGCTGGCCATGCTCGCGCACTGATCGGCGTGCCCGATCCGCTCGCGGCCGCCAAGCGCATCGTCGAGGAGGGCCTCAACGTCCGTCAGACCGAGGCGCTTGCGCATGAAGAGGGCGTGCCGGGGCGCAAGCCGCAGAAGGCGCGCGCTGGGGCGAAGGAAAAGGACCCCGATACGGTCGATCTGGAAAAGCGCGTCAGCGACGCGCTCGGTCTCAAGGTCACCGTCAATCACCGCGATCCTGGCGGATCCGTGCAGATCAACTATCGCAACCTCGATCAGCTCGACGAGGTGATGAAGCGGCTCGCGAAGGGCGCGCTGTAGCTCGCGTGTCGTTCCGGAGCTGGGTGCGAAACCGGGATCGTGCGCGGCACGTCCAATCTATTTCCCTCACCCTGAGGAGCTGCGAAGCGGCGTCGCGAAGGGCGGGGATCACAGGCGGGCCTGCATCCTTCGAGACGCGCGCAAGAGCGCGCTCCTCAGGATGAGGGATTACCGCCATCATTGTGACGCGGGACTCTCTCCACACGTCATTGCGAGGAGCATCAGCGACGAAGCAATCCAGAATCTTTCCGCGGAGGGATTCTGGATTGCTTCGCGGAGCCTGGCATCGGGCCGCGCTTTGCGCGGACCCGTTGGCTCGCAATGACGTGGAGAGAATTCGGCTCAGCCCCGCCGCTTTGCATTCGCGGCGATCGCCATCAGCGTGCGCTGGGCGATGGCGGCGGCGAGGGTGGATTGCTTGCGGGTGTCGAGCGCGGCGGTCGCGAGCTGCTCGATGATGGCGGCGAGCCGGGCCGGGCTGAAGTTGCGCAGCGCCGCTTCGACCGCGGGCTTCCGCGAGAAGTGCAGCCGTGGAAAGCCGCCGTCGAGCACGGCTGAGGCCGGCGTCCCGTCGGCAATCGCGAGCGCCGATTTGTGCAGCCACGCGGCCTGGCGCTGCGCGGCGGAGATGATCACGCCGGGATAGGTGCCGGCGATCATGGCCTTGGCGAATTCGGCCTCGACAATGTCGGGCCGGCCGGCAAAGGCGCCATCGACGATGGGATCGAGCTTCAGCTCGGAGGCGTCGGCAACCACGGACATCACGTCATCCAGCGTGACCTCGCCCTTGCCATGGGCATAGAGCGTGAGCTTGCGCAGCTCGTTGCGCGAGGCCTGGCGGTCGCCGCCAAGGAACGACATCAGCGCCGCGCGGGCGTCCTGCGCGATGCGCAGATTGGCGATGCGGAGCTCCTCCTCCATCAGCTTGGCGAGGTCGCGCTCGGTGTCGGGATAGCAGCCGATCGCGACCGCCGTCTTGGCGCGCTCGCACGCCTTGCGCAGCGGCGATTCCGGGCGCAGCTCGCCGGCCTCGATCACGATGCGGCAATCCTTTACGTTCATCTCGGCCAGGGTGTCGATGCCGCTGGCAAAGCTGCGCGAGCCGGCGCGGACGCGGATGGCGCGGCGGCCGCCGAACAGCGGCACCGTCATGGCTTCGTCGACGAGGCGCGACGGCTCGGCGGAGAGCTCGTCGCCGTCGAGCTTGACCAGCGAGAACGGATCGTTGGGATCGTCGACGGCGGATGCGATCAGCGCATCGGCGCGCTCGCGCACGAGGCCCGCGTCGGGACCGTAGAGCAGGATGATCGGGCGGCCCGCATCGGGGCGGGCGAGGAAGGCATCGATCTCTTTTCCGCGCAGCGCGACCATGCCTAGATTGTCATTCCCGGGCGCGCATCGCGCAAAGCCGGAATCCAGAGGTTGGGAATTGAGATTCCGGGTTCACTTCGTGCCCCCGGAATGACGGAAATGAACTACGTGCCCGCGGTGAAGAACGAGGCGAGCCGAGTGTTGATGTTCTCCGCGATCTCGTTGGCGGCACGATCCTCGGCGTCGCGCACGGCGCGGTTGCGGGAGAAGCGCTGATAGGAGCCGGGCATGTCGTAGGACACGCGCGAGAAGGTGGTCCCGGTCATCACCGACTTGCCGGTCGCGACGTCGATCAGATTGTATTGCGCATCGATGCCGTAATTTTCGCTGGTCGGCAGTCCCGTCGCGGCGCTCACGATCAGGGACGAGCGGGTGGTGGTGAAGCGGATCTCCAGGCGGTGGGTCGGCGGCATTCCCGTCGCCGTGCCGTAGAGCTTGAAGGCCAGGGCATTGCGGACCTCGACGCCAACGCGCGCCTCGCGGGAGGCGTTCGCTTTGGCGATCGGCGGCAGCTCGACCCCCATCAGCTTCTCGCGCAGGCCAGGGGTACCGTCGTTGCGCTCGGCATACATCGGCTGGAAGCAGCCGGCCGTCAGCGCCGCCAGGGCGGCGACCGCCAGCAAGCGGGCTGCGATGCGGATCCTAGCCGACAACATTCACGATCCTCTTGGGGACGATGATCACCTTGCGGACGGGCTTGCCGTCCAGGGCCAGCTTTACCGCATCGAGGGCCAAAACGGCAGCCTCGATTTCCGGATTCTGGGCCAGTGTTGCAACTGTGACCTCACCCCGCTTCTTGCCGTTGACCTGGACCACCAGGGTCACGCTGTCTTCAACCAGCAAATCGCGTTCGATTTGGGGCCAATTGGCCTCCGAAACCAGCCCGCTCTGGCCCAAAGCCTGCCAGCACTCCTCGGCCAGATGCGGCATCATCGGGGAGAACAGCTGGACCAGGATCTGGCTGGCCTCCCGGATTGCCCAGGCCAGGTCCGCGGCGGGCTGGCCGGGGCGCTGGAGCACCTCGGATAGGGCATTGGCGAATTCGCGGATATGGGCGAGGCAGACGTTGAAGTGCAGTCGCTCGATGCCGGTCGTGACCTTGTCCAGGGCGCCATGGGCGGCCTTGCGCAAGGCGGTGGCATCTGCCCCGAACGAAGCCGGCCGGGCCGCCGGCGCGTCGTTGCCGAGTTCCTTCGCATCGTTCACCAGCCGCCACAGCCGCTGCACGAAGCGCGATGCGCCCTGGACGCGCTCGTCGCTCCAGATCACGTCGCGATCGGGCGGGGAGTCTGACAGCATGAACCAGCGGGCGACGTCGGCGCCGTAGGTCTCGATGATGTCGTCGGGATCGACAGTGTTCTTCTTCGACTTCGACATCTTCTCGATCGGACCGATCTGGATGTCTTCGCCGGTCGCGAGCAGCGTGGCGCGGCGACCATTGCCGCCGACCTCGACCTTGACCTCGGCCGGCTGCACATAGGAGCCGTCGGCCTTTTGGTAGGTCTCGTGCACCACCATGCCCTGTGTGAACATCCCGGCAAACGGCTCGTCGAGCGCGATGTGCCCAGTCGCCTTCATCGCGCGGGTGAAGAAGCGGCTGTAGAGCAGGTGCAGGATCGCGTGCTCGACGCCGCCGATATACTGATCGACCGGCAGCATCCGGTTGGCGACCGCAGGCGTCGTCGGCGCGTTCTCGTTCCAGGGATCGGTGAAGCGCGCAAAGTACCAGGACGAATCCACGAAAGTGTCCATGGTGTCGGTCTCACGCTGCGCCTTAGCCCCGCATTTCGGGCAGGTGACGTGTTTCCAGGTCGGATGATGATCGAGCGCGTTGCCCGGTCGGTCGAAGGTCGCATCATCCGGCAGCTTCACCGGCAAATCCGCATCCGGCACCGGCACCACATCGCATTTCGGACAGTGGATGACGGGAATCGGGCAGCCCCAGTAGCGCTGGCGCGAAATGCCCCAGTCGCGCAGGCGGAAATTGACCTGCCGCTCGCCGACCGGCGCGTTGCCGCGCAGCTCGCCTTCCAGCCGCTTCGCCACCTCTTCCTTGGCCTGATCGATCGTCATGCCGTCGAGGAAGCGGGAATTGATCATGCGGCCGTCACCGTCATAGGCGGTATCGGTGATGACGAACGATTTCGGATCCTGCCCCTCGGGGCACACCACCGGCGTGTTGCCGAGATTGTACTTGTTGACGAAGTCGAGGTCGCGCTGGTCGTGCGCGGGGCAGCCGAAGATCGCGCCGGTGCCGTATTCCATCAACACGAAGTTGGCGACATAGACCGGCAGCTTCCAGGAGGGATCGAACGGGTGCACTGCGCGGATGCCGGTGTCGAAGCCCTGCTTCTCCGCGGTGTCGATGACCTCCTGCGCGGTGCCGATCTTCTTGATCTCGGTGATGAACTCCGCAAGCGCAGGGTTCTTCGCGGCGGCCGCCTGCGCCAGCGGATGATCCGCCGAGATCGCCATGAACTTCGCGCCGAACAGCGTGTCCGGGCGCGTCGTGAAAATCTTCAGCTCGTTTTCGCCGGCCGTCGTCGCCGCATCCAGCGCAAAGCGGATCAACAGGCCTTCCGAGCGGCCGATCCAGTTGCGCTGCATTAGCCGCACCTTGTCGGGCCAGCGGTGGAGCCCGTCCAGCGCCGACAGCAGCTCCTGCGAGTACTTCGTGATCTTGAAGACCCACTGGTTCATCTCGCGCTGCTCGACGACGGCGCCGGAGCGCCAGCCACGGCCATCGATTACCTGCTCGTTCGCGAGCACGGTCATGTCGACGGGGTCCCAGTTCACCTTGCGCTTCTCGCGCTCGGCGAGCCCTTCGCGGAGGAAGTCGAGAAACATCTTCTGCTGGTGCTTGTAGTAGGAAGGATCGCAGGTCGCGATCTCTCTGGACCAGTCCAGCGACAGCCCGATCGAGCGGAGCTGCTTCTTCATCGCGGCGATGTTGTCGTAGGTCCAGGCCTTGGGCGCGACCTTGCGCTCGATCGCGGCGTTCTCGGCCGGCAGGCCGAAGGCGTCCCAGCCCATCGGGTGCAGCACATTGAACCCCTTGGCGCGCATGAACCGGGCCAGGACGTCACCGAGCGTATAGTTGCGGACATGACCGATATGGATGCGCCCGGAGGGGTAGGGGAACATCTCGAGGACGTAATATTTCGGCCGCGGATCGTCGTTTCGGGAGACGAAGATCGCCTGTTCGTCCCAGAGGCGTTGCCAGCGCGGTTCGGCGTCGCGGGCATTGTAGCGTTCGGAGGTCATGGAATCGTTGGGTTTTCGTGGGTTCGGCCGGCTAAAGACGGCGGACTAGGCCATAAAAGCCTGTAAGGGGTCAATGGGTTGCCGAACGCCGATAGATTTCACGTTTTCCGCTTCAAACCTCCGGTTCGCTACCGAGGTAGGTCCAGTTTGAGGTGCAATTAACGAGCTGAGCGCCAGTCTCGAGCGCGGCAACCGCGCGCTCTATCTTGCAAGAGCAGCGGCCGCAATCGCGCCGTTACGGAGAGCGAGTTCGATCGGGAGCGGATGGCCGGCTAGCCTGCCATCGCGATCTCGGTCGCGCCGGTCTCGATCGCCTGCACGCCGTGCTCGACGACGTTGTTGCGGCCGCGGTGTTTTGCGGCGTAGAGCGCGGCGTCGGCGGCTTCGATGAGGTCACCGGGGCGCAGTGTCTCGTTTGGCTTCGTCGCTGCAACGCCGATCGAGACGGTGACGATCATATGCGCGGAGGTGATATGCGGCAGGCAGAGTTTCAACACGGCCGCGCGGACGAGTTCGCCGATTTCGACGGCGCGGGCGACGTCGGTGTTCGGCAGCAGCAGACAGAATTCCTCGCCGCCATAGCGCGCCGCGAAACCCATCGTGTCGGCGGCAATACCGGACAGCGATTCGCCGAGCCGGGTCAGGCAGGAATCGCCTTCGAGATGGCCATAAGTGTCGTTGAAGAGCTTGAAGTGGTCGACGTCGATCATCAGAAGCGCGAGGTCGCTGCCATATTGCTGGGCGCGCATCCATTCGAAATCGAGCCGGCTCTGGAAGCCGCGACGGTTTGCGAGACCGGACAGCATGTCGATCGATGCCATCACCGTCAGGCGGTCGTTGCTCGCGATCAGCTCGCGCTCGCGCTGACTCAATTGCGCGGCCATCGCATTGAACGCGCGCGCCAGCGGCACGAACTCGGCGGGCAGGCGAGTACGCGCCGCCCGCGCCGACAGATCGCCTTCGCCGAGACGCTTGGCCATGTCGGCCAGCATCTCGATCGGCTTGATCACCAGTTTCTCGGCGGCGATCAGCGCGCCGAGCAGGACGAACACGACGACGAAGGCGAGCTGAAGATAGGCGGTGCGGATGTCGCGGCTCACCGCCGCGGACACCTTGTCCTCGTCGATGCTTGCGATCAGGCGGGCATTGGTGCCGGCGATGCGGATGTAGCTGACCGCGCGGCGGGAGCCGTCGGCAGCTAGAAAGGACAGCGCGCCTTCATCCTGGTCGGACCGCAGCGCCCTGTCGGCGATCGCCGACATCAGCGGCATGTTGTCGAGGGGACGGCCGACCGCGCTGTGCTGGTCGGCGGGCGCGGCCAGTACGGTGCCGGCGCTGTCGACGAGAACCGCCGTGATGCCGGCGCGTCCGCCGAGATTGCTCATAACCTTCGACATCCAGTCGAGGTTGACGGTGGCGAGCACGACGGCATCCGGAACGCCGCTGAAGGCGGACACCGGATAAACCGCCATGACGGTCGGCGTCGGCGCGGGCCGCGACAGGATGAAGTCGCTCAGCACGAAACGGCCGGTTTCCTGTGCCTGCAGGAAGTAGGGCCGGTCACTGAGATCGAGGCCGACATACATGTTGTTGGTGGCGCACTGGATGCGGCCGTCCTGGCCCGCGATTAGAAGCGTGCGGATCCAGGGCAGGCTCGACGGCAGGCTCGCACGCAGCACGTCGCAGCTCTTGCTGATCCCGCCGGCGGACGCCCGAATGAAGGCCTCCGATTTCAGGATGGTCTCGACCGACGAGATCACCTCGCGCTGCGCATCGGCGCTGTGCCTTGCGACGGTGGTGAATTCGGCGGCGGCCTGCGCGATCTGCCGCGCGCGCGTGTCTTCGAGCGAACGGATGCGCTCGAGCATCAAGGGGGCCACCAGAATCACCGCGAGCAACGCGAGCCGCGCCCGGATTCCGAGAACCTGCTTGAGTTTGGCTCGTTTGCGGTTGAGACTGACGCTTGCCATCTTCGCTACCCACCCCACGGGCAAGGTAAAGCGAAGGGTTCAAAAACTCTTTCTTGAACTCGGTAAAATTGGACTTACCTGCGGTTACGACCACAACCGTTCGACGTCATGACAGAAGCCAACGCCGCGCCGGCAACCGGCCATTCACCAAACGGGCTCGCCGCAGTCGAGGCCGAAATTGCACGTGCCTGCAAGGATGCGCAGCGCGATCGCGCCTCCGTGACGCTGATCGCAGTGTCCAAGACTTTCGCCGCGGATACGATTACCCCGGTGATCGACGCCGGACAGCGCGTATTCGGCGAAAATCGGGTCCAGGAGGCCAAAGGCAAGTGGCCCGCGTTAATGTCTGTCTACTCGGACATCGCGCTGCATCTGATCGGGCCGCTGCAATCCAACAAGGCGAAGGAGGCGGTCGCGCTGTTCGATGCCATCCATTCGGTCGACCGTCCGAGCATTTGCCAAGCGTTAGCCAAGGAAATCGAATCCCAGAACAAGCACCCGCAGCTGTTCGTCCAGATCAACACCGGCGAGGAGCCGCAGAAGGCCGGCGTCGCGCCCGGCGAGGCCGATGCCTTCCTCGCGAGCTGCCGCGACACCTATGGGCTGACGATTTCCGGCCTGATGTGCATCCCGCCGATCGACGAACCGCCGGCGGCGCACTTTGCTCTCACCGCCAAGATCGCGGCGCGCAATGGCCTGAAGAACCTGTCGATGGGCATGAGCGCGGATTTTGTGACCGCGATCATGCTCGGCGCCACCCATGTCCGCGTGGGAAGCGCGATCTTCGGGCATCGGTGAGAGCCGTAGGCGAAGGGCCGTGGGGCAACGGTCTTGATTTCGTCATTGCGAGCGAAGCGAAGCAATCCAGAGTCTTTCCACGTATGCATTTCGGGATTGCTTCACTTCCCCCGCAATGACGGCGGAAGGGGCCGCACCTACGCAAACCCCACCGACACCTTGCCCAGCACGCCGAAATCCACCGCAAAATGATCGCCGGCCTGGATCGGCAGCGGCGGATGGCCCATGCCCGGGGTCACCACCTCCGCTGCCCGATCTGATCCCTGTCGAGCATGCGTCCTCACCCGATGATGATTTTCGTTCTTGGTCCCAATCGTCGCAGCAATTGCAGCATCGCAGATCTCGTCATGGCGACGCAGCCTGCGGTCGGGCCGAAATTGTCGCGGGCGAGGTGCAAGAACACCGCGCTGCCGCGGCCGGCGATGCGCGGCCTCGTGTTGTGGTCGATCTCGATGATGAAATCATAGAGATGGTCGCTCCGCTTGAGCCGGTCACCGCCCTGCCCTTCGCCGAGCCGGATACCTTGGTTGTAATGACGGTCTTTGGGGTCCTCGCACCAGGCGTCCTCGCCGGTGATGATCCGGGCCGGCAAGAATGTCTGCGGACGGCTGTGCCGATCGCCCCGCCACCACAACCGCCTGGGGCGGAAGCTGCCTTTCGGGGTGCCGCCGTCGCCCTCGCGCTTGTTGGCGAGGATGCCGCCGCGTCCCAGCGCCACCGGTATCGTCAGTGCTCCGGCCGTCAGCCAGCCCCGGCGGGGATTGCCGGCGGCACGCCCAACGCGGATCGCGGACAGCGGCCCGGCACTTCGGTTCATGGTGTAACTAGCTGACGCAGCTTTGTTTTTCATGTGAACGTGCGATGTCGAATTCATTACAGGACATTCATCAAAACGCCCTGCTATTCTGGGTTAGAGTGGTTCTGGCTTGTGAATCGGTAACAGCCCACTACTTCAACACGAACAACAATAACAACGGCGACCCCTAACTTTCCCTCGCGGCTGGGTGCGGCATGGATGCGCGCCGAGCCGGATCCAAAAGGATGACCCCCTATGGCCAATGCCCGCAAGATCCTGATCGTGGATGACGATACCGATCTGCGCGATACGTTGGTGGAGCAATTATCGCTGCACGAAGAATTCGAAGCATCCGCCGTCGATACCGGCGCCAAGGGCGCAAGCGCCGCAAAGGCCAATGCTCCCGATCTCGTTCTGATGGATGTCGGCCTGCCCGACACCGATGGTCGCGAGGTGGTTCGCTCGTTACGCAAGGGCGGCTTCAAGGCCCCGATCATCATGCTGACCGGCCACGACACCGATTCCGACACCATTTTGGGGCTGGAGTCCGGCGCCAACGATTATGTGGCAAAGCCCTTCCGCTTCGCCGTGCTGCTCGCCCGCATCCGCGCCCAGCTTCGCCAGCACGAGGCCAGCGAGGACGCGGTGTTCTCGGTCGGCCCCTACTCTTTCCGCCCCGGCTCGAAGATGCTGACGGCAGCGAACGCGCGCAAGGTCCGCCTCACCGAAAAGGAGACCGCCATCCTCCGCTTCCTCTACCGGGCCGGCCAGATGCCGGTGTCGCGCGAGACGCTGCTCCAGGAGGTCTGGGGTTATAATTCCGGCGTCACCACCCACACGCTGGAAACCCACATCTACCGCCTTCGCCAGAAGATCGAGAAGGACGCCGCCAACCCGGAAATCCTGGTCACGGAAGCCGGTGGCTACAAGCTGGTGCCGTGATACGCTTCAGGGGCCTGCGAATCGTTAGATCGCGTGCCCTTGAGCCTCGGACCTGAATGTCAATCGACGACGATGTAGCGCTTCTCGAGCGTGTCCCGACACTGCGCCTGTTGGGAGACGCCTCGTTGCGCATGCTGGCGATCGGCTCCGAGCAGCGCAACTTCGTCCGCGGCGACGTCCTGTTCAATCTCGGCGACGATGCCGACGCCGGCTTCGTGGTCCAGCGCGGCGCCTTCCGGGTCGATGACGGCGCCGGTGCCGAAATGATCGCCGGTCCCGGCGCCCTGATCGGCGAGCTCGCGCTGGTGGTGCCGATGAAGCGGCCGTCGACCGCGGTCGCGCTGGAGCACGCCTCCGTCATCCGCATCGCGCGCAGCCTGTTCCAGCGCGTGCTCGAAAGCGACCCCGCCGCCGCGGTTCGCCTGCGCGACGAATTCGCAGTCCGCTCCAGCCAGATCGCCAGCGATATTTTGATGGCCGGTGCGAAGCTGACGTCGTGAGTGATCCTCATGGTGAGGAGGCGCGTCAGCGCCGTCTCGAACCATGAAGGCCCGGACATCGCCCGCAGCCCATCCTTCGAGACGCGCGCACGCGCGCTCCTCAGAATGAGGGCGTCAGGCGTGATGGACGGTGCTAAACCTCGAGCGTCACCGTCACCGGGACATGGTCCGACGGCCGCTCCCAGCTCCGCGCATCGCGAAGGATCTTGAAATCCTGAACCGCATCCTTCAGCGCGCGCGAGACCCAGATGTGGTCGAGCCGGCGGCCGCGATCGCCGACGGTCCAGTCGGGGGAGCGATAGCTCCACCACGTATAGACCTTCTCCGACATCGGGATGCGCTCGCGCGCGACATCGATCCATTCGCCGGCAGCCAGCGCCGCCTTCAGCTTCTCGGTTTCGATCGGGGTGTGCGAAACCACCTTCAGAAGCTGCTTGTGCGACCAGACGTCGTTCTCGTGCGGGGCGACGTTGAGGTCGCCGACGAGGATGTGGCGGTCCTGCCCTCGCGGATGCAGCGGCTCGCAGGCTCTCATCTCGTCGAGGAAGCGCAGCTTGTGGTCGAACTTCTCGTTCAGCGCGGGATCGGGAATGTCGCCGCCGGCGGGCACGTAGAAATTATGCACGATCAGCGGCTTTGCGATGTTGGCCGTGCCGCCGAACGACACCGAGATGTGGCGGGAATCCAGCTTGTCGCAGAAGGTCCGGATGTCCTTCGACTCGAACGGAATCTTCGAGACGATGGCGACGCCGTGATAGCCCTTCTGCCCGTTCAGCGCGACGTGCTCATAGCCGAGCCGCTTGAAACGCTTGAGCGGAAAGGCGTCGTCGATGCATTTGGTCTCCTGCAGGCACAGCACGTCCGGCCGCGCGCTCTTGAGGAATTTCGCGACCAGATCGATGCGTAGCCGCACCGAATTGATGTTCCAGGTTGTCAGGGAAAAACGCATGGGACGTGCGTCTTAGCAAGCTCTCGCAGGATGGGCAAAGGCGCAGCGCGACGTGCCCACGTCTTTTCCAGCTTGGAAATGCGAGGTCTCGCAGCACGGGCACAGCAATTTGTCCGGTGCAGCTCGAAGAGCGAAGCGTGCCCACTATGCCTGCCGCGAGGAAAGAGATGGTGGGCACGGCGCAAGGGCACCTTCGCTCACCCTACGGCGATAGAACGTTCAACCTGGCGATGGGCCGTAATTGGTGAAATCGATCTTGAACATGTTGGGATCGAGCTTCTTGCTCGAATCCAGATTGTAGACCGCGATCGTGGTGTCGTAGCCCTGCGGATCGGTGACGGTCCACTGCTTCAACTGACCGTCCTTGGCGCCAAACATCAAGAGGAGACGGCTGGTGCCGACCAGCGCCTGCTTCTCCTCGATGGTAACGCTAATGAAGACGTCGTCAGCCGATACGTTGACGACGTTGGTGTCTCTCATCAGGTCGATGCGATCGGACAGCAGGAAACGCAGCGGCGTCTGCGACAGCGGATACACGTCCTGGGTTGCGAGCTTGCGATCACGCACCACCAGCGACGATCCGTCGGCGACGATGTCGATCGGGCTCGGCGCATCATATTCGAAGCGGACCTTGCCCGGCTTCTGGATGTAGAAATCGCCCTGCGTCTTGCTGCCGTCGGGGCCGACCTGAACGAAATTCCCGACCAGCGTCTGAAGCGAGGACAGATAGGCGCTGACCTTGGCGGCCTGTGCCTTCTGGTTGGCGTCGAAGGTCTGGAAGATGCTGCTCGGCACGTTGCGGCGCGGATCCGGGATGACCGGATTCGGTGGCGTCTGCGTCGCACCGGTGATAGCTGGCCCGCCCGCGGCGCCGCCGTCACGTCCCTTCGGCGCGGGCTTGGGCACAGGCACAGTCTGCGCCAGCGACGCTGCGGTCACCATCGCGGCGGTCACCAGAAGCACGCCGGCCACCCGCGCGCTACGCGCAGCGATGGTGGCAGCGAATCGAATGTCCGTATGTCTGATCAACGCGTCGTCCTAACGTGGCTGGGCGCCTTCTTAGCGTGATTTCGGCCAAAAGCAGATATCGATTCTGCGTGAAATGATGTCTCGAGGTCCCTTGCCTCACATATGGCTGTCTTCTTCCTCGACCAGAATCTCACGCTTGCCGGCATGGTTGGCGGGCCCGACGATGCCTTCCAGTTCCATGCGCTCCATCAGCGATGCAGCGCGGTTATAGCCGATTTGCAGGCGGCGCTGGATGTAGCTGGTCGAGGCCTTGCGGTCACGTTTGACGATGGCAACGGCCTGCGCAAATAAATCGCCGCCGCCGTCGGCACCCATGCCCGTGGCGTCGAACACCGCGCCATCCTCGTCCTCGGTGGGCTCTTCGGCCGTGACCGCTTCGAGATATTCGGGCTGGCCCTGCGTCTTGAGGTGACGCACCACCTTCTCGACCTCCTCGTCGGAGGCAAAAGGTCCGTGCACGCGGCTGATGCGGCCGCCGCCGGCCATGTAGAGCATGTCGCCCTGGCCGAGCAGCTGCTCGGCGCCCATCTCGCCGAGGATGGTGCGGCTGTCGATCTTGGACGTCACCTGGAAAGCGATGCGGGTCGGGAAGTTCGCCTTGATGGTGCCGGTGATGACGTCGACCGACGGACGCTGCGTGGCGAGGATCACGTGCAAGCCGGCGGCGCGCGCCATCTGCGCCAGACGCTGCACCGCGCCTTCGATGTCCTTGCCGGCGACCATCATCAGGTCGGCCATTTCGTCGACGATGATGACGATGTAGGGCAGCGGGTCGAGCGAGAGCTTCTCTTCCTCGTAGATCGCCTTGCCGGTCTCCTTGTCGAAGCCGGTATGCACCGTGCGCGTCGGCTCCTCGCCCTTGGCCTTCAATTCGAGCAGGCGCGTGTTGTAGCCATCGATGTTGCGCACACCGAGCTTGGCCATGTTCTTGTAGCGCTCTTCCATCTCGCGCACGGCCCATTTCAGCGCAACCACCGCCTTCTTCGGATCGGTCACAACCGGCGTGAGCAGATGGGGGATGCCGTCATAGACGGAGAGTTCGAGCATCTTCGGATCGACCATGATCAGCCGGCACTGGTCGGGGCGCAGCCTATAGACCAGGCTGAGGATCATGGTGTTGATGGCGACCGATTTGCCGGAGCCGGTGGTACCGGCGATCAGCATGTGCGGCGTGCGCGCTAGGTCGATGATGACGGGATCGCCGCCGATGGTCTTGCCGAGGCAGAGCGGCAGCTTTGCAACCGTGTCGGTCGCCTCTTTCGCCACCAGCAGTTCGCGCAGATAGACTTTTTCCCGGTGCGCGTTCGGCAGCTCGATGCCGATCGCGTTACGGCCGGGCACGACCGCGACGCGGGCGGATAGCGCGCTCATCGAGCGCGCGATGTCGTCGGCAAGCCCGATCACGCGCGACGACTTGATGCCGGGCGCCGGCTCCAGCTCGTACAGCGTGACGACGGGACCCGGATTGGCCTTCACGATCTCGCCGCGCACGCCGAAATCCTGGAGCACGCCTTCGAGGGAGCGGGAATTGGTTTCAAGCTCGGCCTTGCTGAGCGGCTGGCGGTCGCCGGCCTTTGGCGCGGCGAGCATGGAGACGGACGGAAGATCGAACTTGTCGGAGGATTTCTTGGCAGGAGTTTTCGGAGCAGCCTTCTTGCGCGGGGCGCGCGCGGCGGGCTCCTCCTCTTCCTCCTCGTCTTCCTCTTCCTCTTCTTCGTACTCGTCCGCGTGGTCCTCGTCCTCGGACTGCGGTGTGATCGAGGGCGCGCCGCGGCCGCCGCCGAGATTGGGCTCCTGACGACTGAACGCAACGGGCTTGGTCTTCGGCCCGCTCGAGACCAGCGAGCGGTAAGCGGCGCCGAGCAGCCAGATCAGTCGCGCCTTGGTGCTCATCAAGGCGTGGAACAGCCAGCCCAGCGACACCGAGCCGCGATCGCTCTCCTCGTCTGCGTCGAGCGGTTTGTCGTCGTTTTCGATATCCGCGAACTCGTCGTCATGCTCGCGCGCGCCGAGACCACAGGCGATCAGGAAGGTCGCCGTCATCGCGGCGAACAGGATCGTGCCGAGCAAGATGCGGTAGATCGTGCCGGCCGGCCCAAAGATCACTGCGGGTGCGCGTACCAGGGCATCGCCGACCACGCCGCCAAGGCCGGTCGGCAGCGGCCAGGCGCCGCCATGCGGCCAGCAGCTGACGAAGCCCGCCGCGATCACCGTGCAGAGAATCCAGGAGCCGAGCCGCAGCGCTTCGCGGTCGAATGGCCGATGCGTCATCATGCGCCAGCCCCAGACCGCGACGGTCAGGACCAGCATGATCGCGCCGAGCCCGAGAATCTGCATTGCAAGATCGGCGCCGATCGCGCCGGCATAGCCGAGGATGTTGCGGATCGGCCGTGAGGTGGCGTGGCTGAGGCTGGGATCCTGCACCGACCAGGTCATCAGCGCCGCCGACGCGACGCCGGACAGCGCGACCAGGCCGAGGCCGGTGAGCTCGCGCAGGCGCCGCGCCAACCCCTCGCGGATCGAGGGCGGCAGATGGCCGACCAGTGGAATGACACGTTCGATTGCCGACATGCTCATGGGCCCCGCCTAACCCAGAGTCTCGACCAGGCGGTGCAGCGCCTGCGCCGTGGTCTCGCCATCCTGCACCAGCGCGAGGCGAATGTAGCCTGCGCCGGGATTGAAGCCGTCGGGCTGGAGCCGCGCCAGATAGCTGCCGGGCACCACGCGCACGCCTGCTTCCTTGAAGAGTCTCAGCGTCACGGACACGTCGTCGCCGATCGCGGACGTGTCGAGCCAGACGCAGAAGCCGGCATCGGGCCGGCGGTAGCCGTAACGATTGCCGATGATCTGGTCGGCGAGATCGAACTTGATCCGGTAGAGCCTGCGGTTCTCCTCGACATGCGTTTCGTCGCCGTAAGCAACGGTCGCGACATGCTGGAGCGGCACCGGCACTTGCGGCGCCGCGATGTTGCGCAGCTCCAGGAACATGCCGATGAACTTCTTGTCACCGGCGGCAAAACCGACGCGCAGGCCCGGAAGGTTGGAGCGCTTCGAGAGCGACTGGAACGCGACCACGCGGGTGAAATCGGGGCCGGCGCATTCGAGCGCGCTGCCCGGTGCCTGGCGGGTGTAGATTTCCGAATAGCACTCGTCGCTGAGAATCACGAAGCCGTGGCGATCGGCGAGTTGCTTCAACCGCTTGAAATAATCGGGTGTGGCGACCGAGCCCTGCGGGTTGGCGGGCGAGGCGAGATAGAACGCCACCGTGCGCGCCAGCGTCGCCTCATCGATGGCATCGAGATCGGGCAGGAAGCCGTTGTCGACGGTGGTCGGCAGATAGACTGGCTCGCAAGCTGCTGCGAGGGCGCCGGCGCCATAGACCGGATAGAACGGGTTCGGCATCAGGACGGCGGGCTTGCCCGGGCGCGGGCCGACATAGCGCGCGGCTGCGATCGCGGCGAGGAACAGCCCCTCGCGGCTGCCGTTGAGGACGAGAATCTCGCTCTCGGGGTCGAGCGCCCGGGGCAGGTTGAAACGCGACGACAGCCAGGCGCCGGCGGCTTTGCGGAACGGGTCGGTGCCCTTGTTCATGGGGTATCGGCCGAAATCGGCGATGTGCTTGGCCAGCACTGGGCCGACGAAATCAGGCACCGGATGCTGGGGTTCCCCGACCGCAAGCGTGATCAAGGGCTTACCCGGCTGATGCGGGGCCAAGAGCTCGTTCAGCCGGACGAAGGGCGAGCGTTCGGTCTCGGAGCTTCCACCGGTCTGCGGCGCACGGGATGAAGCGGTCATAGCCATTCTGGGCGCCAGCACTCTTGGAACAGCCGGTCGCGCGAAGGCACCGGCGGGAAGCGGTTCAGTTCACCATA
Organism: Bradyrhizobium sp. 137; assembly: GCF_023074095.1. Taxonomy (NCBI): domain Bacteria; kingdom Pseudomonadati; phylum Pseudomonadota; class Alphaproteobacteria; order Hyphomicrobiales; family Nitrobacteraceae; genus Bradyrhizobium; species Bradyrhizobium sp. 137. Next base: position 73,928 of record NZ_JADPKU010000099.1, on the reverse strand, counting down.
GATAGGGCGAGGTTAAGACGCGATTAACCATCGGTCGCCGCCTCCGTCCAGAGCGGGAATATTGAGGCGGGATGACGGCGGGATCCATGGCGCTTTTGTCGAGGTCCACGCTTCTCGTCGCTGGCGGCGCTTGATCGTGCTCTTCCCGGGAACGTCGATGTTTCGGCGACGTCATAGCCGGGACAAGCCCGGCCAAGAGGAGCTTCGTGACAGTCGCGCAACGGCAATCTTTTCTTCGGCACCCCGATCGAAAGAAAGGGGCTCCAGCTTGCGCTGGAGCCCCTCAACGGTCAGGGCATTGCCGGGTATGTGCCCGAACCGTAGGTCTGGTCGCGGTCCCCAAGGAGATCGCGACCGGGAGGAGAGTTACATGTTGTAGGCGCGCTCGGTGTGCTCGGTGATATCGAGGCCTTCACGTTCGCTCTCGACATTGGTGCGGAGACCAACGATCACGTCGACGACCTTATAGAGGATCGCCGAACCGATGCCCGACCACACCAGCGTCGTGCCGACGCCCCAGAGCTGGGCGATCATCTGCGTTGCGAAGTCATAATCGGCAGCCTTCGGCGGGATCGCGGTATAGTCCATGATGCCGGCACCACCCAACGCGGGGTTGACGAGGATGCCGGTGCCGATCGCGCCGACGATGCCGCCGACGCAGTGCACGCCGAACACGTCGAGCGAGTCGTCATAGCCCAGCGCGTTCTTCACGGCGGTGCAGAAGAACAGGCAGACCACGCCGACCACAAGGCCGAGAACGATCGCACCCATCACGCCGGAGTAACCGGCCGCAGGCGTGACCGCCACGAGGCCCGCGACAGCGCCGGAGATGACGCCGAGCACCGAGGGATGACCCTTGATGATCCACTCCGCGAACATCCACGACAGCGCGGCGGCTGCGGTGGCGACGAAGGAGTTGGTCATGGCGAGCGCAGCGCCGCCGTTGGCCTCGAGGTTGGACCCGGCGTTGAAGCCGAACCAGCCGACCCAGAGCAGCGAGGCACCGATCATCGACATGGTCAGCGAGTGCGGAGCCATCAGCTCCTTGCCGTAGCCGACGCGCTTGCCGATCAGCAGAGCGCCGACGAGACCTGCGATGCCGGCGTTGATGTGCACCACGGTGCCGCCCGCGAAGTCGATCGCGCCCTTCTTGAAGATCCAGCCGGCGTCGGCATTGATCTCGTCGAGCTTGGCCTGCGCCGCGGTCTTGGCTGCCGCGTCACCCGCCGCTGCGAGGGCCTTGGCCGCATCCTGAATCATGTCCGGGCCGGGCCAGTACCAGACCATGTGCGCGATCGGGAAGTAGATCAGCGTGACCCAAAGCGGGATGAAGAGCGCGATCGCCGCGAACTTCATGCGCTCGGCGAAGGCGCCGACGATGAGGGCGGGCGTGATCGCCGCGAAGGTCATCTGGAAGCAGACATAGATGAGCTCCGAGATGTTGGCGTCGACCGAGAAGGTTGCGGCCTTGGTATCGGTGGTCACGCCCATCATGAAGGCCTTGGAGAAGCCGCCGATGAAGTCGGAGCCTCCGGTGAAGGTGAGGCTGTAGCCGTAGACGGCCCAGATCACGGTGACGACGCAGACGGTGTAGAACACCTGCATCAGAACCGAGAGCATGTTCTTGGAACGGACGAGGCCGCCGTAGAACAGCGCGAGGCCGGGGATCGTCATCAACAGCACAAGCACTGTCGATGTCAGCATCCAGGCGTTGTCTCCCTTGTTGACCGTTGGCTCGGCATAGGCTGCGGTCGCAGCGAACAGGCCGACTGCGAGAGCCGCCAGTCCCGCGCCATAGGGACGCTTAAACGTCATTTTATTCACTCCTGATTGGATAAAGGTTGAGCGCGAAATCAAAGGGCCGCGGCGTCGGCCTCGCCGGTGCGGATGCGCACCGCATGGTCGAGGTTGATGACGAAGATCTTGCCGTCGCCGATCTGGCCGGTTTTCGCGGCAGACGTGATGGCGTCGACGGTTTTGTCGACCTGGTCGGAGGCGATAGCGACCTCGATCTTAATCTTGGGCAGGAAGCTCACGGCATATTCGGCGCCGCGGTAGATTTCCGTATGGCCCTTCTGGCGGCCATATCCCTTGACTTCCGTCACCGTGAGACCGTGAACGCCGATGGCGGTCAGGGCGTCACGGACTTCTTCCAGCTTGAATGGCTTGATAATCGCCATAACAATTTTCATGGGTCCTATCCCCGCTTTGGCCCGGTCCGGACATGGCCGGGCGTTCTCGACTGGTTCGCCACGAGGGAGAAGTTCACTACGCGGGCACAGCCGGGACCCTAGAATCAAATGCCGTGCCAGATCAGGCGCGTTGCCTAATAGATTATGAAAACGGGTGTTTTCGCGCTTGGCGCGTGCTGCTGCGCAGTGCGCTATTACGTCGCGCTCAAAACGTGGTCACGACTGCCCAAAAGGCGGGCAGGACAGGCTGTCGACACAATGTTGCTCATGCCTCGGGCAACGGGAAGGTAATTTCGTAGCGTAAGGCTTATTGCAGGGCCTCGCCGTGCTGCGAAATGTCCAGGCCTTCGAGTTCGTGCTCATGGGATACGCGCAACGGCACGAACAGGCCGACCAGCTTGAGCAGGATGAAGCTCACGCCTGCCGACCAGACGAAGGTGACGGCGACGCCATAGAACTGGATCAACAATTGCTGGGGGTGGCCCTCGATCAGGCCGGCGGCGCCGCCAATGGCGCTGGTTGCGAACACGCCGCCAAGCAGGGTGCCGGTCAGGCCGCCGATGCCATGGACGCCGAACACGTCGAGCGAATCGTCATAGTTGAAGCGGTGCTTCAGCCAGGTGCAGGCCCAATAGCAAACCGCACCGGCGATGATGCCGATGACAATGCCGTGCCAGGGCGCCACGAATCCGGAGGCCGGCGTGATGGTGCCGAGCCCCGCGACCGCGCCGGAGATCATGCCGAGCACCGAAGGCTTGCGCCGCGTCGACCATTCGATCGCGCCCCAGGTCAGGGCGCCGGCGCAGGCGGCGAGATGCGTTGCGATGATCGCCATCACCGCGCGCGAATTGGCCGCGCCCGCCGAGCCGCCGTTGAAGCCGAACCAGCCGACCCACAACAGGCCGGTGCCCATCACCGCGAGCGAGAGATCGAATGGCGAAAGATTCTCGGTGCCATAGCCGTGACGGCGCCCCATTACCATCGCGGCGACGAGGCCGCCGGTGCCGGCCGACAGATGCACCACGAGGCCGCCGGCGAAATCCAACACGCCCATACTGGCGAGGAAGCCGCCGCCCCACACCCAATGCGCCAGCGGAATGTAGACGAACATGAACCAAGCGACGGAGAACAAGAGATAGGCGGAGAACCGCATGCGATCGGCGACCGAGCCCGCGACCAGCGCCACCGTGATGATCGCAAACGTCATCTGGTAGAGCATGAACAGCGATTCCGGGATCGTCTTGGCCGCCGGATTGATGCTGTCCATGGTCATGCCCGCAAGGAACCAGCGGTCGAGCGTGCCCATCCAGGGGCCGTCGCCGACGAAGCACAGCGAGTAGCCGAACGCGACCCAGAGAATCGAGATCAGCGTCACTGCGGCGAGGCTCTGCGCCATGGTGGCAAGCACGTTCTTCTTCCGCACCATGCCGGAGTAGAACAGCGCAAGTCCCGGGATCGTCATCATCAGCACCAGCGCGGTGGCGACGATCATCCAAGCGGTGTCGGCGGTGTTGATCTCGGAGCCCGCGGCGTGCGCCGGCGAGGCAATGATCGACAAAAGTCCGATCGGCACAGCCAAACAAGCTGCGCGGCGCAACAATCCCGCCATGTCGTTCCCCCAGCATGGTGATGACGTCGCACACTGTGGCGTCGTTGCCCGGTGCGATCGACGAAGACATATCAGCGCGTTTTTGAGCGAAGCGGATTCCGGCTCGCCCCAAGACAACGCGTCAAACCAGAATCTAGAGCGCGTCGCTGTCGGTTTCGCCGGTGCGGATACGCAGCGCGTGGTCGATCGGCGTGACGAAGATCTTGCCGTCACCGATCTGGCCGGTGCGCGCGGTCGCGGTGATCACGCTGACCGCCTTGTCGGCCACGTCGGATGCGACCGCGATCTCGATGCGCAGTTTGGGCAGGAAGTTCACGACATATTCGGCGCCGCGATAGATCTCGGTGTGGCCCTTCTGGCGGCCATAGCCCTTCACCTCGGTCACCGTCATGCCGTGCACGCCGATCGCCGTGAGGGCCTGGCGGACCTCATCGAGCTTGAAGGGTTTGATGATCGCGACGACGAGTTTCATGGTCAGGCCTATTCCCCGGGATGCGCCGTATGTCCTCGGCGCTGCGTCAATCTGGCATCTTTCCGGGCAAATGGCACAAAAAAGTTGCAGGTTGAAGCGGAAAAACGTTTGGCCATGTGAACGGCCGCCTCTGTACAGGGCAGCCGTTCATCCTTCACAATGCATTTTTGGCATGGATGCGGTGAACCCAGGCGTCCCGGCCGGTACATAAGTATGTTCGAGGGGGACGGCTACATGGCGAGTTGGTTCTACGCATCCGAGGGCAAGCAGCAGGGGCCCTTTCCGGAGGGGCAATTTCGCGACCTCGTCGCCCAAGGAATCGTGCGCCCAGACACGCTGGTGTGGACCGAGGGCATGGCCGGCTGGCAGAAGGCCGCCGAAATTCCTGGCCTGGTCCGCGGCGGCGCCGCGCCGCCGATGATGCCGGCCGGCGGATATGCTCACGCTGGCGGCTATGATGGCGCAGGTGGAGGATCACTTTCGGTCGATTTCGGCATCCTCGAGTTCACCTGGCGCAGCATCGTCTTGCTGATCGGAATGATCTTCGTCCTGCCAGCGCCGTGGGTGTTCGTCTGGTACACGCAATGGATCGTGTCCTGCGTGAACGTCCCGGGGCGTCCGAACCTCAGCTTCACCGGCAACGCGATGACGCTGGTGCCCTGGTTTTTCGGCTTCATCGTCCTGGCGATCGCCATCTCCTTCATCGGCAGCGAGATCTTGAGCAACCTGCTGTTCATCGTCCAGATCGTTCTCTACTGGCTGCTGATCAAATGGATGGTCGCGAACCTCGCCTCCAACGGGCAGCCGCTGGGCTTGAGCTTCACCGGCTCGATCTGGGCCTATATCGGCTGGAGCCTGCTGTTCGCGGTCTCGGTCATCACCATCATCGGCTGGGCCTGGGTCGCCGCGGCGCAGATGCGCTGGTTCTGCCGCAGCGTCGAAGGCACGCGGCGTGAAATCGTCTTCAAGGGCAGCGGCCTTGACATTCTGTGGCGTGGAATCGTGGCCGTGGTCCTGTGCAGCTTCATCATCCCGATCCCGTGGGTGTATCGCTGGATCATGAACTGGTTTGCATCGCAGACCGAGCTCGCTCCGCGCGGCTCGCTTTAAGCTATCACGTCCTCCGCTCGCGCACCGAGCCTTCCTGCGCGACGGAGGCCACCAGCGTGCCGTCGGGCTTGAAGATCGAGCCGCGGGTCAGGCCGCGGCCGCCTTGTGCGCTCGGCGAATCCTGAGCGTAGAGCAGCCACTCGTCGGCGCGGAATGGGCGGTGAAACCACATCGCGTGGTCGAGACTCGCTGGCATCATGCGCTTGTCGAACAGCGTGCGGCCATAGCGCGCCATGATCGCATCCAGCAGCGAAAAGTCCGAGGCATAGGCGAGCGCACACATGTGCAGTGCCGGATCGTCGGGCAGTTTCGCAGCCGTCTTGATCCAGACGTGAATGCGGCCATCGTCGATCTTCTGGCCGAAATAACGGCCGAGCTCGACCGGGCGCAACTCGATCGGACGATCGGATTCGTAATAGCGGCGGATGAACTCCGGCATCTCCTTGAACATCGGCTGCTTCGCCACCTCCTCCGCCGTGAGCTTTTCCGGCGGCGGGACGTCGGGCATCTTGTCCTGATGATCGAACGCACTCTCCTCCTCGGCGTGGAACGATACCATGATCGAGAAGATCGCGTTGCCGTGCTGGATCGCGGTGACGCGGCGCGTCGAGTAGCTCTTGCCATCGCGCAGGCGCTCGACCTGGTAGATGATCGGGATCTGCGGGTCGCCCGGCAGAATGAAATAGCAATGCAGCGAATGCGGCAGCCGGCCCTCGACGGTGCGGCAGGCCGCCACCATCGCCTGTCCGATCACTTGGCCGCCGAACACCCGCTGCCAGCTCGTTTTTGGGCTGTTGCCGCGGAACAGGTTCACCTCGAGCTGTTCGAGGTCGAGGATTGAAATGAGGTCGATCAGGCCTTTGGACATGCTGCTGCTTTCGAGTGCCTCGTCATTTCGGGCATCGCGACAGCGATGCCCCGGAATCCCGAGCCGATAACCTCCGGATTCCGGGTTCGCGCTCGCGCGCGCTCCGGCTGACGGAACGATTGCCGTTCCGCCCTTGTTTCACCGCACTGTTTCGCCCACCTCAAGTCTGCTAGCAAGTCCAGGAATTGGCCGGGAAAGTCGGGTATGTCGGTACAGGGGAGCATTGTCATTGGCGGCGGCGCGTTTGCAGGGCTGGCGCTGGCGCTGGCGCTGCGCCAGGGGCTCGGGCCCGAGATTCCCGTCATCGTCGCCGATCCCGCGCTCAGCATGCGTCCAAGCCGCGATCCGCGCGCAACTGCGATCGTGGCGGCTTGCCGCCGGCTGTTCGAGGCGATCGGCGCTTGGGACGATGTCAGGGGCGAGGCGCAGCCGATCCTCGACATGGTCGTCACCGATTCCAAGCTGGAGGACGCGACGCGTCCGGTGTTCCTGAATTTCGCCGGCGATGTCGCGCCGGGCGAGCCCTTCGCGCATATGGTCGAAAACCGTCGCCTGATCGATGCACTGGTGGTGCGTGCGGAGGCCGAGGGCATCGATCTGCGTGCCACCATTGTCGCCTCGTACGACGCGCGTTCCGAAGGCATCGACGTGACGCTCGGCGACGGCAGCGTGATCGCCGCAAGCCTGCTGGTCGCCGCGGATGGCGCCAGATCCAAGCTGCGCGAGCGCGCCGGCATCGCTACCCATGGCTGGGAATATGACCAGTCCGGCATCGTCGTCACCGTCGGGCACGAGCGCGATCACGAGGGCCGCGCCGAGGAGCATTTTCTGCCGGCCGGTCCGTTCGCGATTTTGCCCCTATCCGGCAAACGCTCCTCGCTGGTGTGGACCGAGCGCCGCAGCGAAGCCGCACGCATCATCGCGCTGAGCGAGGCGGAATTTCACGGCGAGCTCGAGCAGCGCTTCGGTCTGCATCTCGGCGAGGTCAAGGCACTCGACACGCCGCGTGCGTTCCCGCTGTCCTATTTCGTCGCGCGCTCCTTCATCGCCGAGCGTCTGGCGCTGGTCGGCGACGCCGCTCATGTCATCCATCCGATCGCGGGCCAAGGCCTCAACATGGGACTGAAGGATGTCGCCGCGCTGGCCGAGGTGGTGGTCGATGCCGCGCGGCTCGGCATGGATCTCGGCAGCGTCGATGTGCTCGAACGTTACCAGCGCTGGCGCCGCTTCGACACCATGGCGATGGGCGTCGCCACCAACTCGCTGAACCTCCTGTTCTCCAACCAATCGACGCTCCTGCGCTCGTTGCGCGATATCGGCCTCGGCCTCGTCGACCGCGCCCCGCCGCTTAAGAATCTCTTCATCCGACAGGCCGCCGGCTTGACCGGTGAAGTGCCGCGTTTGTTGAAGGGCGAAGCGTTGTAGGCGGAGGTTTCAAGAGCGCTCGCCCCACCCTCTCCTCATCGTCCGGACAAGCGCGCTCTGAGCGCGCGCAGATCCGGGACTATACGCCGCAGCAATGATTTGCGAAGGCTTGGAGTTACCAGCTTCGCGCCATAACTCCCTTTGTGGTTATGGATCCTGGCCCCCCGCACGCAATTGCGCGCTAGGCCGGGACGACATCAAGAATGTGGTGAAGCCATCGCGCTCCAGCCGGGATACGTGCCGTGACTTCAATCGATCTTGCGCGCCTCTTCCGGCAGCATGATCGGGATGCCGTCGCGGATCGGGTAAGCGAGCTTGGCGCTGCGCGAGATCAGCTCCTGCTTGGCAGAATCGAACTCCAGCGGGCCCTTGGTCAACGGGCAAACCAGAATCTCCAGCAGCTTCGGATCGACACTGGCTTCGGGGCGTTCGGTGGGCGCGTTCATGATGGTCTCCGGCAGTCGGATTGCCTCTAGCACAGAAATTCGCATCCGCCCATCGCGGCCTAAGCGGACATCATCCGCAAGAGCTCGTCGAGCAGGGCCTGGAGCCGCGCCTGCGGCACGGGCGTGCCCGATAACGCGAAGCCGAGAAAGCTCCAGTACAGGATCTGCGAGCGCGCCTGCGCCATCGCCGGGTCGAGTCCCCGCTTCTTCAGCAGCGCCTCGATATAATCGAGCCTGCGGCGGTCGATCACACGGACTGCGCCTTGCGCGGCCGCATCGAACGCCGCCCAGTTGCGCACGGCGCGCTCGAGGTCGAGCCGCGCGCTGAAAGATCTTCGCAACAGCGCCGTCAGCGGTTCGTCACTGCCAGCCTCGACATCGGCGATGATCTGCTCGGCCGCGATCTCGCGCCAGCGCTTCAGCAAGGCCGCGTGGAAGGCGCCGAGATCGGCAAAATGCCAATAAAAGCTGCCGCGCGACACGCCCATGGCCTTGGCGAGCGGATCGGCCTTCAGCGCCGTGAAGCCGCTTCTGGCGAGCGCCTTCAGCCCCTGTTTGATCCAGTCGTCGGCGGCGAGCTGTTCGGTCATGGCGAGTTCCCGATGATCAGGACCATACACGAGTGTATTGACAGGTCACCGTGCGCGGGTCCATACCATACACACCTGTATGGCCACTGGATAGATCGGAGTTTCCGTCATGCGCGATCTCCTGCTGCAATGCTCCGGCGCTGCCGCGATCGTGCTGGCGCTGATCCACGGCATGCTCGGCGAGACCAAGGTGTTCGCTCGTGCCACAATCGAGCCGCCGCGCCTTCGTACGCTGATCCGCTTGGTGTGGCAGGCCGGCACGGTGGCCTGGATCGGCGGCGGCGTGCTGCTGCTCGCGGCACCCTTGATGCAGTCGAACCTCGCCCGGCACTGGATCGTCGTCACACTCGCCGTCGTGTTCGGCTGCGCGGCACTCGCCAACGCCCTCGCGACGCGCGGCCGCCACTTTGGCTGGGTCGGCATGGGCACTGTGGTGGCGCTTGCGGTTGCCGGCTACTAGCGGCGCTCGCGTTTGGCCCGTGAGGCGTAAGGCCGCAGCCGCACTTCAAATGCGCGTTGCATGCGGAGAGCGCTGATCTTTTGGCGACCATTAGAACAAATCTAAGATTGGTCACCCCAAACCGGATTGACTTCACCTTCGCCTTTGCTTCCTTCGGCTGCGCTTCGCGCTGAGCACACAGCGCACACGACAGAGGAGGAGACGTTCGTGAAGGTCATTCGAGTTGTTGCCATTGCACTGACGATCGGGATTGGTACGGGATCGGCGGTCATGGCCGACGGTTTCAAGGACTGCACCAAGCTCGACAAGGCGTCATGGAAGCCGGCCAGCGAGGCCGAAGCCAAGGCGAAGGCGCTGGGCTACGAGGTGCGGCGCTCCAAGATCGAAGGCTCGTGCTACGAGGTGTACGGCGTCAAGGAAGGCAAGCTCTACGAGCTGTTCTACAGCCCCGAAGATCTCAGCCTGAAGCATACGATTGCCAAATGACTTGCGCGAAGTAGTCTGCGCCGAGTGACTCGCGCCAAATGACTTGCGCAAAGTGAAGCGGAATTGATGGCGGAAGCGATGCCACAAGCGCGCGGGGTGTCCAACGGGACCCCCGCGGATCGAACTGCTTCGCGGGCGGTCGCGGTCTGGGACCTCCCGCTGCGGCTCTGGCACTGGCTTCTCGCGACCTCGGTTCTGATCGCGTGGTTCACGCCGACCGTCTATGACGGCCTGCACCGCATCGTGGGCTATACGGTCATCGGCCTACTTGGCTTCCGACTGGTCTGGGGCTTCATAGGAGGCCGTTATTCGCGCTTCCGGATGGTCGGGGTCAGACTTCGCGCGGCGCCCGGCTATCTCTGGAACCTGCGCCGCGGCATCACCGGCCGCTATATCGGACTCAATCCTGCCGGCACCTTGATGCTGGTGGCGCTGCTGGCTTCGCTCGCGGTGTCGACGATCACGGGCGCGATGTCGGTGACCGTCACTTTTTTCGGCGTCTGGTGGGTCGAGGATACCCACCATTATTCATCGGACGCCGTCATCATCCTGGTCGTGCTGCACGTGCTCGGCGTGGTGCTGATGGGGACGCTCCAGCGCGAGAACCTGATCCGCGCGATGTTCACCGGACGCAAGCGCATCCGCAATCGCCTCTAGGGCTTGTTGCCGATCCTTGCAGGTCTCCTTCGCTCTCCTTGGGCGCGATGGCGGTGTGACGCATGCGCAATGCTCGGCAAAATCGAATTGCGCAGGAAGCATTAACGTCACGGTAAGCATGCAATCAGGCGTTGCACAAAATTAACGCGAACGACGTTTAGCCCGTTCACCATCGACACTATTGACGATGGAGCGATATTGGATGTTCCGCGTTTTTTCCTGCCTTACCGTCGAGCATGATTGGCGGTTGGTCCTGCTGGCTGGCCTGGTCTGTTTCGTCGCGAGTATCGTTGCGATCAGTATCTTCCATCGCGCGATCGCTGCGCGCGCGAGATCACGGTTGATCTGGATCGCCATTGCTGGCGCTGCGATCGGATACGGAATCTGGGCAACCCATTTCGTTGCGATGCTCGCCTATGAGCCTGGCGTCCCGACCGGTTATGGAATCGTGCTGACGACGCTCTCACTGGCTACGGCAATGCTGCTGACGTCGGGGGGCTTCAGTGTTGCGCTCGGCGATTCCGGCCGGTGGCGCGCAGCGGCCGGCGGCGTCATCATCGGCGGCGGCATTGCCAGCATGCACTATCTCGGCATGTGGGCCCTTGAAGTGCCGGGTCGCGTCGCCTGGTCGCCGGACCTCGTGCTCGTCTCGATCACTCTCGGCATGTGCCTCGGCTATGCGGCCTTGGCTGTGGCGATCAGGTACCAGAACTACCGCGGCACGCTCGCGGCGGCGGTCCTGCTGACCCTTGCCATCGTATCGCATCACTTCACGGCCATGGGTGCCGTGCAAATCACGCCGGACCCAATGCGTGCGACAGGTGTCCTATCGCTTTCTCCGGCCGTGCTCGCGCTGGCTATCGCCGGTGTAGCACTCTCCGTGCTGGGCATGAGCCTGATCGGCGTGGTGGCCGATCGTCGCCTGGCAAGCAGAACCGTGAGGTTCGAAGGGATCATCAGCCAGCTTTCGGACGCACGGCAGCAGCTCGAAGACTCGCAGCAGGAGCTACAGGAACAGAAGCTGAGGCTGGACACGGCCATCAACCACATGGTCGAAGGCCTTTGCATGTTCGATGCCGAGAAGAGGCTGGTCATCTGCAACGAGCGTTACGCCAATCTGTATCGGCTGCCGCCGGAATTGCTGCGCGCGGGAACCTCGCACCGCGACATCATCAGGCATCGCATCATCAGCGGTACACTCAAAAGCGACGCAAGCGACATTGCCGCCGAGCAACTGATCTCGAAGCTCGATGCTTTGCCAGTCAATGCGGTCTCGAGCCGAATCGACGAATTCGCTGATGGCCGGTTGATTTGCGTGACGAGACAGCCGATGGCTGGTGGCGGATGGGTGGCAACGCATCTCGATGTCACGGAGCAACGCCGGTCCGAAGCCAAGATTACCTATATGGCGCAGCACGACGCGCTGACGGAGTTGCCAAATCGCGTGCTGCTGAGAGCGCGTTTGGAGCAGGCCTTCGCCGAGACGCGCAATGGAGCTCGCCATCTGGCGGTCCTCATGATCGATCTCGACCGCTTCAAGGAGGTCAATGACACGCTCGGACATCCGGCGGGCGACTCGCTGCTGCGTGCGGCCGCGACGCGTTTGCGGGAGTGCAGCCGGGAAACCACCTTGATTGCCCGACTGGGTGGCGATGAGTTCGCCGTCGTGGACTATGTTACAAATCCCGTCGTGGATGCGGCCTCGTTCGCCGAGACGATCAAGGCTGCGCTCTGCGAACCCTTTGACCTTGGCGATCATCAAGTCACCGTGGGCGCCAGCATTGGGATCGCCATCGGGCCCCGCGACGGGGCTGATTCCGACGTCATCCTCAAGAGCGCAGACCTTGCTCTGTACGCGGCAAAGAGTGGCGGACGCGGCGCATTCCGCTTCTTCGAACCGGAGCTGGACCAGCTCATGCATGTCCGCCGCAACCTGGAAAAGGACATGCGCAGAGCGCTTGCGCGGGGCGAATTCGAGCTCCACTACCAGCCATTTGTGAGTGTGGAGACCGGCCAAACCTGCGGCTATGAGGCGTTATTGCGGTGGCACCATCCGGAGCGCGGTCTGGTCTCGCCTGCCGAATTCATTCCGCTTGCGGAGGAAACCGGCTTGATCCTGCCCCTGGGCGAATGGGTCTTGAGAGCTGCCTGCACTGAGGCAGCCAAGTGGCCTTCCGATCTGATGATCGCAATCAATCTCTCTCCCGCTCAGTTCAGGAGCAAGGAGCTCGTCTCCATCATTGTCGGCGCCCTGGCGACCTCGGAGATTGCGCCGCACCGGCTCGAGCTCGAGGTCACCGAAACCGTCATCATGCACGACAGCGACGCGGTGTTCGCAGCGCTTGGGCAGCTGCGCGAGCTCGGCGTGCGAATTGCCCTCGACGATTTCGGCACGGGCTATTCATCGCTGAGCTTTCTGCAGAAATTTCCATTCGACAAGATCAAGATCGACCGCAGCTTCGTCAGCGAGCTGTCCAGCAAAAGCGAAGAGGCGCATCGGATCGCCCGTGCCGTCGTGGCGTTCGCGGTCAGCCTCGGCAAGACGACGACCGCTGAAGGCGTCGAAGCCGCCGAGCAACTGGACATCCTGCGCGAACAAGGCTGTGTCGAGGCGCAGGGCTACTATTTCAGCCCGCCAATGCAGGCCTCGAGGATCCCGGAGGTGGCCCAGCGGAAGGCCGAAGCCGAAGCGGCTGTCCGTGCCGCGTAGGTGTTCTCACTGCAGCGGCGGATCGCCGCTGGTGCGCTTCTTGGCGAGATCCATTTCGGTGACCGCGATCAGGATCTCGGCGCGGGTCTTTAAGTCAGGCGCCTCCAGCATGGCCTGCTTTTCCGCGGGTCCGTAGGGCGACATCATCGCCAGCGCGTTGACCAGCGCCTCGTTGGGCGCGCTCTCGACGCCCTCCCAGTCGACCTTGAGGTTGTTAGCCTTCAGGAAGTCCGCCAGCACCGCCAGCAGGGCTTCGCGATCGACCTGGTCCTCGCCCATACGCGCGGTGAAATCGTCGACGAAGGCGAAGAAATCCACCTTGCATTGCCGGTAGGCGGTCAGCACGTCGAGCTCCTCGACCACCTTGAAGCGCGAGACGCCGGTGAGCTCGAGGATGTAGCGGCCATCACCGGATTCAGCGAGCTGGGTGATGCGGCCGACGCAGCCGACGCGGAACAGCGCCGGCTTGTCGGAATTCTTCGGCGAGTGCGCCACATCAGGCTGGATCATGCCGATCAGGCGATGGCCGTCGCGGAAGGAATCGTCGACCATCGCGAGATAGCGCGGCTCGAAGATGTTGAGCGGCATCTGGCCCCGCGGCAGCAGCAGCGCACCCGGCAGCGGAAATACCGGAATGACCTCCGGAAGGTCGGCGGGCCCGCGATATTCGATGTTGATCGGCATCTGCCCGGTCCCCCTGGCGTTGCCAGCACGCCCTACGAAAACAGGATCGTCGACAAACGCTTGCGTCCCTCGACGGTTGCATCATCCGTGCCGCCCCAGGCCTCGAAGAACTGCACCAGCTGCTTGCGGGCGCCGTCGTCGTTCCATTTGCGGTCGCGCTTGATGATCTCGAGCAACTGCTCGGTGGCGGCCGCGCGATTGCCTTGCGCGTTGAGCGCGGTGGCGAGATCGAATCGGGCCTGATGATCGAGCGGGTTTGCGGCGACTTTCTGTTCCAACTCGGCCACCGGTCCCAGCGCTTCCGCCTGCTCGGCGAGGTCGATCGTGGTCTGCACGGCTTTCACGGCGGGATCGTTGCGCTTGGATTCCGGCACCATGGCCAGCGTCTGCTTGGCCTGTTCCATCGCGCCGGAGACGGCGTAGCACTTTGCAAGGCCCGCAAGCGCCGCGATGTTGGTCGAATCATGCTGGAGCGCCTCGGCATAGATCTGCGCGGCCGCAGCCGTGTCGCCCTCGGCGAGCACGGCCTCGGCCTCCTGCACGATCTCGGCGACGTTGACCTCGCCCGGCGCGGTGACGCCCTTGGTCAGCCGCTCGATGAAGGCATTGAGCTGGCTCTCGGGCACCGCACCCATGAAGCCGTCGGCTGGCTGGCCGTTGACAAAGGCGATCACCGCCGGAATCGACTGGATGCCCATCTGCCCCGGAATCGCCGGGTGCTGGTCGATGTTCATCTTGACCAGCTTGACCTTGCCCTTGGCCGCCTTGACCGCCTTTTCCAGGATCGGGGTGAGCTGCTTGCAGGGGCCACACCACTCCGCCCAGAAATCGATCAGCACCGGCTGGCGCTTCGATTCCTCGATGACGTCCTTCACGAAAGTCTGGGTGGTGGTGTCCTTGATCAGATCGGCGGCAGCCGGGCCCGCCGCTCCGTTACCCTGGTCGATGATCGTCACGGGATCCCCTCGTCATGTCTGGAATGGCGGCTCTTTAACACGCCGCCGATGCATATGCTTGGTGTCGGCTCCTAAATTGGGCCGAATGGGCCGAATTTCAATCCAGGTGCCTTGATTCGCCGGTTCCGGGGCGCTTTCGGGCGATTTGGTCGCATTCAGCGTCCATATGGGGCCTCCGACTGCGAATCTATGCCGCCTGTAGCTGTTGCATTCCCCTTCCGCTTTTGGCATACGACAGCCGTTGCCGGCGCGTCACGCGACCGACACAGGATGCGGGTGTAGCTCAGTGGTAGAGCACGACCTTGCCAAGGTCGGGGTCGAGGGTTCGAGCCCCTTCGCCCGCTCCAATTTTTCCCAGAGCATCCAGCCGAACCGGGCCGGGCCGTGGTTTTCCACGCCGCCGGCGACTGCATTGGGTCTCACATGACGATTCTGGTCACCGGCAGCGCGGGCCACCTTGGGGAGGCCATTCTCCGGACGCTGCGGGGGCGCGGATTGCCTGCGCGCGGGGTCGATCTGAAGCCATCTTCCTTCACCGACGCGGTCGGATCGATCGCCGACCCAGGCTTCGTGCGGCGCCAGATGGCGGGCGTCACCGCGGTGATTCACACTGCGACGCTGCACAAGCCGCATGTGGCGACTCACAGTAAGCAGGATTTCGTCGACACCAACGTCACCGGCACGCTCAACCTGCTCGAGGCGGCCGCGGCGAGCGGCGTGAAGAGCTTCGTCTTCACCAGCACCACCAGCGCGTTCGGCTCGCAGCTTCGCCCGGAGGCAGGACAAGCCGCAGTGTGGGTCACCGAGGACCTGCCGCCGGTGCGGAAGAACATCTATGGCACGACCAAGCTGATGGCCGAGAACCTCTGCGAGCTGTTCTTTCGCGAGCGCGCCCTGCCGGTCCTCATCCTGCGGACGTCGCGCTTCTTTCCGGAAGCCGATGACGATCCGGCGATGCGATCGGCTTACACGACCGAGAACGCGCAGGCCAACGAGCTGCTCTATCGCCGGTTGGACATCGCGGACGCGGTGAGCGCCCACCTACTCGCCGCCGAGCGCGCGCCCAAGATCGGCTTTGCGCGCTACATCGTCTCGGCCACGAGCCCGTTCGAGCAACGCCATCTCGCGGCGCTCGCGCGCGATGCTGCCGGTGTCGTGCGCGAGCTCTATCCGGATTGCGTGCAGCTCTATGCGGCGCGCGGCTGGCGCCTCTTCCCCGCGATCGATCGCGTTTATGTCAACGAACGCGCGCGGCGCGAGCTGGGCTGGCGGCCTGAATTCGACTTCGCGCATGTGCTGCGCAGCCTGCATGATGGCCGCGATTTCCGCAGCGCGCTGGCACGCGAGATCGGGTCGAAAGGCTATCATGAGGCGGAGTTCGACGATGGGCTCTACCCCGTCGACCCGTAAGCGCGCTTACCGCAATTTTGCTCGATGCTTCAACTGTCTGTCCGGTGTCGCCGAGCGCAGGCTGGCCTGAGCCGATCTACTGTGCATGGGGTTGTTTTCGCATTTTTTGGATGTCCGCCCCTCGCGCCGCCTGAAAATGGTCACGCGCGATATCGATTCCGCGTTGCAGCGAGAGCGTTGGCATCGCGCCGTTCGCCCCTCATTGACATTCCGTCTCAATTTTTCCGGAGTGCAACCGCAGTGCATGCGATGCCCTTCTCAGCGCTCGCAGATGTGCTAGCTTTTTGCGTCTGCCTCCCGGCAGACTCCAAACTTCGCCTCTCGACTAGCAAAATAAAATAAATTGCAGCCCTGACGGCTGCCTTTGGGGAGTGACGCGATGACATCGATGTTCCATCGATCCGTGTTGGCGCTTGCAGCCGTTGCCCTTCTCGCAGGGTCTAGCGCTGGCAATGCGCAACAGCAGGACAAGAACCGGGCGCTGAAGAAATACGAATCCGGTACCAAGGAGTTCTGGACCCATCCGCCGGATGACTGGTTCCTCGGCGACGAGACCGAGGCGCAGAAGGGCCTTGCGCCGCCATCGGGTCCGCCGACCGGCGCTTCCGACACCGAGCTCGCTAACATCGTCAAGAAGATCAAGCTGCCGCCGGGCTTCAAGATCGAGGTCTATGCTTCCGGCGTGCTGGCCGCGCGGCAGATGGCCTGGGGCGACAAGGGCACGCTGTTCGTCGGCTCGTTCGGCCTCGGCAACGTCTATGCCATCAAGGACAACAACGGAAAGAAGGAGGTCAAGACCGTCCTCAAGGGCCTGAACATGCCCACCGGTCTTGCCTTCAAGGACGGCGCGCTCTACGTCATCGCCGTCGACAAGCTGATCCGCTATGACGACGCCGAAGCCAAGCTCGACAATCTCGGCGAGGGCAAGGTCGTCTATGACGACATGCCGTCCTATGCCGCGCATGGCTGGAAATATATCGCGGTCGACAAGGATGGCTGGTTCTTCCTGCCGTTCGGGCCGCCCTTCAATGTCGGCATCCCGCCGACCAGCGTCTCGCAGATCCGGCGCGTCGATCCCAAGACCGGCAATGCCGAGATCTGGGCGCTCGGCGTCCGCAACTCGGTCGGCGGGGACGTCGATCCGCGAACCGGCAAATACTGGTTCACCGAGAACGCGCGCGACTGGATCAGCGATGATCTGCCCTCAGACAAGCTGAACATGATCAACAGGATCGGTGAGCATTTCGGTTATCCCTATTGCCACCAGGGTAATTTGCCTGATGACAAGTTCGCGATGGGTCATAAATGCTCCGAGTTCACGCCGCCGGTGCTGAATCTCGGCGCGCATGTCGCTCCGCTCGGCATGAAATTCTATACCGGCGACCAATTCCCCGCCGAGTACAAGAACAATATCCTGATCGCCGAGCACGGCTCCTGGAATAGGCACAAGTACCAGGGCGCACGCATCGTGCGCGTGATCGTCGGGCCTGACGGCAAGAATCCCAAGCAGGAAATCTTCGCCTCCGGCTGGCTCGAGGGCGATCAGGGCTATCTCGGCCGTCCCAACGACATCCTTCTTGCCAAGGACGGCTCGATCCTTGTGGCCGACGACTGGGCCGGCGCGATCTATCGCATCAGCTACAGCAAGAAATAGCGCGCGGACGATAAGAGGCTGCGGTGGTCGCGAGGTGCCGCAGCCTCGTTTGCTTTCAACTTCGATGCCGTTCCCGATTGCGCGCCACTTGCGCGCAAGTCCGGAAACCATATCCACGAACGGGGGCTATGGATTCCGGCTCCCGCCAAGCGGCGCGCCCCGCCCCGCAATGACGAACTCGACAGATCGGAAGTGCTAATCATGCGCCGCCAGTTTTTTCCGTATGTCATCGGCGCGCTTTCGCTCGCAGTGCTTGCATTCGTCTCGGCCCAGGCCGCCGATAATGCCGCGATCAAGGAGAAGACGGCTGCCTGCGCCGGCTGCCACGGCGAGAACGGCATTTCGCAGACCGAGAACGTCCCCTCGCTCGCCGGCCAACCCGATCAATTCCTGCAATGGCAGCTGGTGTTCTTCCGCGCCGGCTCGCGCAAGAACGATCAGATGCAGCCGATCGTCGAAGAGATCACCAACGAAGACATTCGCAATTTCGGCGCCTATTTTTCGCAGCTGGCGCCGCCGAAGGCACCGGAAGACGAGGACCCGGACTTGTCGAAGAAAGGCGCCCAGGTCGCAGCCGGCCGCCGCTGCGCCTCATGCCATACGGACACCTATGCCGGCACCAAGGCCGTGGCGCGGCTCGCGGGCCAACGCGAGGAATATCTCGTGAAGGCGCTGCACGACTACAAGTCCGGGCAGCGCGTCGGCGGCGGCGTCGCCGCGATGGCCGATGTCGCCTATCACATGAGCGAGGAAGAGATTACAGCAGTCGCGCACTACCTGGCGCATTTGCAGTAGCGCAAGGCTGTTGCCCCAAACTCCACCGTCGTCCCGACGACGGGACCGATAACCACAGGATGTGGTTTGGCGAAGACAGGTCGTTTTTCGAGCATCGCGCGGTACTGATAGCGTCGCTTCCGATAGGTCACGCAGTATGGGTCTCGGCCTTCGCCGGGGCGGCCGCTACCTCGCCCTCTGCTTCTCATACGCCTTCAGATGCGTATATGCGATGCGCAGCTTCGGCACGGGAACCTTCGCCGCATCTCCGCGTGCGATGAGATCGCCGATAACGTGATCGGCTTCGACCGGCAGGCCGGCCTTGATGTCGCGGAACATGGATGCCGTCATCGGCGAGTCCTCGGTGGTCAGATTGCCCTTCACGCGCTCGAAGAACGGTCCGGCCGGCGGATAGCCCGACGCAGCGGCAATCGCGCTGGTCTCGTCCAGCATGCCAAGCAGAAAATCCCTGCCGCCGGGGGCAGCGAGAATATTGCCGACGGAGCTGCGCATCAGGCTGGTGGACGCTGCGAGCGTGGAGAGGAACACCCACTTCTCCCACATGTCCTGCAGGATGTTCTGGCTGGCGGTGGCGCCATTGATACCGCTCCTGAAGGCCTCGTCGATCGCCTTGACGCGGTCCGACAGCTTGCCGTCGCGCTCGCCGTAATTGATCGATTGCATCGGCTGGAGCTGCACCACCTCCCGCTGCTCGTTGAGGGTCGCGGCGATGGCGCAGAGGCCGCCGAGCACGCGCTCCTTACCGAACTTGTCGTCGAGGACGTCGAGATGCTTCATGCCGTTGAGCATGGGGATGATCGCGGTGTTCGACCCGACGGCGGCCGCGAACGACTTGATGGCGTCGTCGAGGTCGAACGCCTTGCAGCTCAGCAGCACGACGTCGAATTTTTCCGCGAGCTTGTCCGCTTGCACTGTCGGCGGGGCCTTCAGCGTCACATCGCCATTCGGACTCTTGATGACGAGGCCGGCGCTCGCGAGCTCGCCGGCGCGGCGCGGCCGCACCAGGAAGGTGACGTCGCGGCCGGCCTGCAACAGCCTGCCACCAAAATAGCCGCCGATGGCGCCGGCGCCGACCACGAGGATACGCATGGGATGCTCCATTGTTGCTCTTGGTGGCTACTTATAATCGTCATTGCGAGCGAAGCGAAGCAATCCAGAATGTTGCCGCGATCACATTCTGTCGCTGGAGAATGAAGGTACTACGTCCCCAGCACCATCTCCTCGACCTCACGCAGCTGCTCCTTACCGAAGAACATCTCATTGCCGACGAAGAAGGTCGGCGAGCCGAACGCGCCGCGCGCCACCGCTTCCTCGGTATTCTTGATCAGTCTGCCTTTCACCTCGGGTTCCTGCGCGCGGGCGAATAACTTTTGCGCATCGAGGCCGGATGACGCCAGCGCCTTCGTCGCGACCTCAGGGTCGTCCATCTTCTTCGGCTCGCGCCACATGTGGTGGAAGGCGGCTTCGACATAGGTCTCGAACACGCCCTCGAGCTGCGCTGCGATCGCCGCGCGCATCAAATTCAACGTGTTGACGGGGAAGAACGGATTCATGATGTAGGGCTGGACTTTGAAGCGCTTGATGAAGCGCTCGGTCTCGACCGCCTGAAACTCGCGCTTGTTCTTGATGCCGGCGAGCGTCTCGGCCGGCGACTTGTTGTTGGTCGCCTTGAAGATGCCGCCGAGCAGGATCGGCACATATTCGAACTTGACGCCGATGCGTTGCTCGATTGCCGGGATCGCCAGATGGCTGAGATAGGCGTTCGGGCTGCCGAAATCGAACAGGAATTGCGGGGCTGTGCGGGTCAATTCGATCTCCCTGGCGGCGCTTTTCATCCATTGTGGCGCAGGCCGCGCGACAGGTCCATCGTTTAATGACGGTCATAATGCCTTGATGTCCCGTCAGAGCAGACGCCGGATCGTCTGCTTGCGCCACACCAGGAGGTAACAGCCCATCTGCAAAACGAACATGGCGCAGAACACGATCGGATAGGCGGCCCATACGCCCTCGAGGCCGATCGTGCGGCTTAGGATCATTGCAGCCGGCAGCTCGATCGCGACGATCGCGAAGATCGAGAGCAGCATCGGCGTCAAGGCGATGCCGGCGGCGCGCAGGGCGCCCGAAAACACCGTGGCGAGGCCAAACGGAACCGAGCTCCACAGGGCGATGTAGAGGAGAGTCTTCGCCAGATCGAGCACGGCGCCGTCGGTGATGAAGATGCCGAGCACGGCGCGCGGTACCAGATAGATCAGCGCCACCAGCCCGCCGGTCAGAACGACATTGAACGCGAGGCCGGTGCGCACGATGCCCTCGAGCCGCACCCTGTCGCCGCCGCCGATCGCTTGCGCACCGAGGATCGAGACCGCGATCGAAATCGACATTGCCGTGAACTGCGTGTAACCCATCACCTGATTGACGGCGCCGTACGCGGCCGTGGCGTTTGAGCCGAAGCCGTTGACGAGCCCAAGCAGCACCAGCTCGGCAATCGCCATCACCACCATGCCAATTGCGCTCGGCAGTCCGATGCCGAGGATTTTTCCGAGCACGGCGCCGTTGAGCCGCAGATGACGCAGCAGTGCAGCGTCCGGTGCCAGTGCATGCTTTCTCCGGAGCAGATGGACGGCGAGCACGATCAGCGTCAGCGCGTTGGCAATTGCGGCTGCCCATGCCGGACTGGTGATGCCCGCTGCCGGCAAGCCGAACGCGCCGCGGATCAGCAGCGGCGTCAGGGCGAGGCCGATCGCGGTCGATAGCGCCAGCGCGAGGAGCGGCGTCAACGTATCACCGACGCCGCGGATCATCGCTGTCATCAGTAGGAAGATGAAGCCGAGCGGCATCGTCAGCAGCATGATGCGGGCATAGGCGCTGGCCTGGTCGAGGATGTCAGCGGGCGTTGCGAGCATGACCATCAGTGGCCGGCTGAAGATCCCGCCAGCGAGTGCAACCGTTGCCGAGAGCGAGAGGCCGATCGCGAGCGTCGTGCCGACGACGAGCTTGATCCTGCCGTGCTCCCCCGCGCCAAAGGCTTGGCCGATCAAGACGGTGGCGCCGGTGCTCAGGCCGATGACGAAGGCGAACAGGAAGAACATCACCGGGAAGAATGCCGAGACTGCGGCGAGCGCGTCGATGCCGATCATCTGGCCGAGATAGACGTTGCTGACGGTGCCAAACAGCGATTGCAGCGCGTTGCTTGCCATCAGAGGTGCGAGGAAGCGAAGAAACGTCGTCCAGAGAGGCGCGGATGCGGACATGAATTTGCCTTTCATCGAGGCGTGCGAAGCCGTTGCCGCGCGATGCGCGGCTCGGCCGTTGATAGGGTGAATGCTGCGCGGTTTAAGCCCGGTCGCTGTAGGCGAGCTTGACGATGTGGTCGCGGATGTCAGTCGGCCAGTCGGCGATCAGCCCGGTGAAGCGCCGTCGTTCATCCGCGAACAGCGCGCGCGAGGCTTCCTCGAACTGCGGCAGATTGCCCGCCATGGTCGACATGAAGTGATAGGCCGCATCGCGCGCCTGCCGCTCGCGGTCCTTGTCGCCGCTGGCGCGTCTGGCCTCGTCGACGAGCTTGCGCAGCGCGACCGAGGCGCCGCCGGGTTGCGCGTTGAGCCACTCCCAGTGGCGCGGCAGTAACGTCACCTCGCGCGCGACCACACCAAGCTTCGGCCGGCCGCGGCCGCGCGGCTCGCTCAGTGGTTCGGTGATTTCGGTCGGCGGCGGCATGATCTCGGCCAGCCGCGCCAGCACCTCGTGATCCTCGCCGCGCAGGTCGAAATCGATCGACCGGCCAGTCCCATCGTCGAAAATGATGATCGGCTGGTCCGGATTCGATCCGGCCCGCTTGACTGCGAGGGCGACATCGCCGGCCGCTCCCGAGGCCAGCCGGCGCTGGCCCATGAAGGCTGTGAAGGTGGCTTGCATTGGAATCATTGCCAGATTGACTGTGTTGGCGATTTAATACCCGGGTAAATTTAAGGCGTCAATATACCCGGGTGAAAATAGGCGCACCGATGGCTCGACATTGTGTTCCCGGGCTGGCACCAACGGCGCGACGACCAAGCCAAGCTGGGGACCACGCGATGCTGACCGTTCACCACCTCAACAATTCCCGCTCGCAGCGCGTGCTGTGGCTGCTCGAGGAATTGGGCGTGCCCTACGAGATCGTGCGCTATCAGCGCCAGCCGGACATGCGCGCGCCGAAGGAGCTGCGCGCCATCCATCCGCTTGGCAAATCGCCGGTCATTACAGACAACGGCAACACCATCGCCGAGTCGGGCGCGATCATCGAGTATCTCATCGCTACCTATGGCAACGGCCAACTGATCCCGCCGCCGAACACGCCGGAACGGCTGCGCTTCACCTATTGGCTGCATTATGCGGAAGGGTCGGCGATGCAGCCGCTGCTGCTCAAGCTGCTGTTCACGCTGATGCCGAAGCGCGCGCCGGCGTTGCTGCGCCCCTTGGTGCGCAAGGTTTCGAATCAGGCGCTCACCGCGCTGGTCAATCCGCAGCTCAAGCAGCACATGGACTTTTGGGAAAGCGAGCTCAGCAAGAGCGAGTGGTTCGCCGGCAACGAGTTCACCGCAGCCGACATCCAGATGAGCTTTCCGCTGGAAGCAGCGCAAGCGCGCGGCGGGCTGGAGCAGGGCCATCCCAAGGCGATGGCGTTCCTGGAGCGCATCCACGCGCGGCCGGCGTATAACCGCGCGCTCGAAAAGGGCGGGCCTTATCAGGTCGGGCGCTAAATCATCTCGGCGCAGTGACAGGGTTACTGTCCCGCAGCTTCCGCCCCACGCGTGCGCGGATCGGGCGCGCCGAGCGGCCCATTCGGCGTCACCAGAATCGAATTGGCCGATGTCTGTCCCATCGGCTCCACGACGAAGTGGCCTATCGCCTTCAGCTCCAGCAGAACATCGGCAGGAAAGCCGCTCTCGACGCGCACCTCGTCCGGCAGCCATTGGTGATGCAGCCGCGGTACGGAGACGGCGGCAGCCACATCCATCTTGTAGTCGAGGACGTTCACGATCACCTGGAGCACGGTCGAGATGATGCGGCTGCCACCAGGCGAGCCCGTCACCAGCACCGGCTTGCCGTCTTTGAGCACGATGGTCGGTGACATCGACGACAGCGGGCGTTTTCCAGGCCCTGGCAGATTGGCCTCGAAGCCGACGAGGCCGTAGGCATTCGAGGCGCCGACCGCCGCGGTGAAGTCGTCGAGCTCGTTATTGAGCAGCACGCCGGTGCCGTCGGCAACGAGGCCGACGCCATAGCTGAAGTTCAATGTGTAGGTGTTGCTGACGGCATTGCCGCGGCCGTCGACGACGGAGAAATGCGTGGTGTTGCTGCCCTCGCGCGGCGAGATAGCAGCAGAAACGAGCTCTTTCGAAGGCGTGGCGCGCTCGGCGGAGATGCCCGCGCGCAGCTTGGCAGCGTAGTCCTTCGCGGTCAGCGTCTCGATCGGTGCGTTGACGAAGGCGGGATCGCCGAGATAGCGCGCGCGGTCCGCATAGGCGCGCTTCATAGCTTCGATCAGGAGATGCAGCGATGCCGGCGATCCCTGCTTCAGATCGGCGAGCTGGAAGCCTTCGAGAATGTTGAGCGTTTCCACCAGCACCACGCCGCCGGACGAGGGCAGCGGCATCGATACGATGTCGTAGCCGCGATAGGTGCCGCGCACCGGCGCGCGGATCACCGCCTGATAGGACTTCAGATCGGCAGGCGTCATGATGCCGCCGGCGTCAGCCACGGCCTTGGCGAGTTTCTCGGCAACTGGCCCCTCATAGAAGCCGCGTGGCCCCTGTGCGGCCACGGCCGATAGCGTTTCGGCGAGATCGCCCTGCGCCAGCCTGTCGCCTTCGCCAAGTGGCGTGCCGTCGGGGCGCGAGAAGATCTTGGCCGAGGAAGGCCAGCGCGCCAGCCGCCGGTGCCAGGCCGGCAGCGTATCGGCCATGTCGTCGCTGACGGCAAAGCCATCGCGAGCGAGCGCGATCGCCGGCTCGAGCAATTGCGCCAGCGTGAACTGACCGGAGCCATATTTCTCCAATGCGAGCGCGAGACCTGCAACGGTGCCGGGCACGCCGACGCCAAGCGCGGAATCCCGTGACCTCGTCGGGTCAGGCTTGCCATCGGGCCCCAGGAAAACTTGCGGCGTGGTCGCAGCTGGCGCGGTCTCGCGATAGTCGATAGTGATGTCTTCGTTGCGATCGGCGGAATGGATCACCATGAAGCCGCCGCCGCCGATATTTCCTGCGCGCGGATAGGTCACGGCCATCGCAAAGCCGGTGGCGACCGCGGCATCGACGGCATTGCCGCCACGGCGCAGGATGTCGGCGCCGACCTGCGCAGATATCTTCTCCTGCGCCACCACCATGCCGTGTTCGGCAGCAACGGCGCGCACCATATCGCGCGCGGGCGGGACATAGCCCCGCCGCGCGTCCTGGGCCGTCACAGCGACAAGACCGAACGCCAGCGTGGCTATGACGGCGAAAAATGTCCGCCGTGTCGAATATGACAACATCATCAAAATTCCCGTCGCGCCTTCCGGCCAGTTCACACGCGTCACGGCAATGCTATACGGTTTGCCCCGAGACAGGCAAAACTGTTCGTGATGGGGACTGCGTGATGACAACGATCGCCCAGGATGTGCGCATGGCCGGCGTGCCGCGGACCTATCCGCGGCGCGCCGCCGTCGTCAGCTGGATCTTCTTCGATTGGGCCGCGCAGCCTTATTTCACACTGATTACGACCTTCGTGTTCGCGCCCTATTTCGCGACCGGCATCGCGCCAAATCCCGCCATCGGTCAATCGCTGTGGGGCTTTGCGATGGCGGCCGCGGGCCTTGCGATCGCATTGCTGTCGCCGGTGCTCGGAGCCATCGCGGATGCTTCGGGCCGCAGGAAACCATGGATCGCAGGTTTCGGCGCGGTGCTGGTGTTGGCGTCCTGCACGCTGTGGATCGGCAAGCCCGGCGATGACGCCATCATTCCGCCGCTGCTCACCGCCGTCGCGCTCGCCAGCGTCGGCGCGGAATTCGCTACCCTCTTCAACAACGCGATGATGCCGACTCTGGTGCCGCCGGAGCGGATCGGGCGGCTGTCCGGCACCGGCTGGGCGACAGGATACATTGGCGGCATTGTCAGCCTGATCATCGTGCTCGGCCTGCTCGCCGCCAATCCCGAGACCGGCCGCACGCTGCTCGGCTTGATGCCGCTATTCGGGCTCGACCCCATCACGCATCAGGGCGACCGTGCTGCCGGGCCGTTGACCGGGCTGTGGTTCATCATCTTCGTGATGCCGATGTTCCTGTTCACGCCGGATTATCCGGCAAAGCGCCCGGTGCGCGAGGCACTGCGCGAAGGACTGTCTGAGCTGAAGCAATCGATCAAAGGTCTGCCGAAGCAGAAGTCGCTCGCGGCGTTCCTGCTCGCCAACATGATCTACACCGACGGTCTGGTGTCGCTGTTCGCCTTCGGCGGCATTTATGCCGCCGGCACCTTCGGCTGGCACACGATCCAGATCGGCACGTTCGGCATCATGCTCGCGATCGCGGGTGCCCTCGGTGCGTGGCTTGGCGGCAAGCTCGACGATCGTCTCGGGCCGAAGCGCGTGATCGCCGGCAGCCTGCTGATTCTCCTGCTGTCGGTGGCGGCGATCCTGCTGGTCGACAAGGACAGTGTGTTGTTCGTCAAGGTCGCGCCGCCGCAGCCGGGTGCGGCCCTGTTCTCGAGCGCGGCGGAGCGTGCCTATCTGGTGCTGGGGTGCCTGATCGGCGCCGCCGGCGGCCCGTTGCAAGCCGCTTCGCGCACGCTGCTGATCCGTCTGGCGCCGAAGGACCGCATCGCACAGTATTTCGGCCTGTTCGCATTGACCGGGAAGGTGACGTCTTTCATCGGTCCGCTGTTGATCGGCATGATCACCGCTGCGACGGCGAGCCAGAAAGCCGGCATGGCCGTGCTGGTGGTGTTCTTCGTCGCGGGATTGGGGCTGTTGATGCGGGTGCGGGATTAGCCGCACCACGCAATTCCATCTCCGCCGTCATTGCGAGGAGCGAAGCGACGAAGCAACCCAGACTCTCTCCGCGCAGACTGGATTGCTTCGCTTCGCTCGCAATGACGACGTGGTTACCGCCAATCAATCAATGCCTGAAGTGCCGCGTCCCCGTGAAGACCATCGCGATGCCGTGCTCGTCGGCGGCCTTGATCACCTCGTCGTCGCGCATCGAGCCGCCGGGTTGCACCACGGCGGTGGCGCCGGCTTCGATGCAGGCGAGCATGCCGTCAGCAAACGGGAAGAACGCATCCGACGCCACCACCGAGCCCTTGGTGAGCGGCTCGGCAAGCTTCAGCTCACTCGCCGCGTCCTGGGCCTTGCGCGCTGCGATCCGCGCTGAATCCACCCGGCTCATCTGGCCCGCGCCGATGCCGACGGTGGCGAGGTCCTTGGCATAGATGATGGTGTTGGATTTCACGTGTTTTGCCACACGGAATGCGAATTTCAGATCGCGCATCTCGGCATCATCAGGCGCACGCTTGGTCACGACGTTGAACGTCATGTCGTCGACCACGGCATTGTCTCGGCTCTGCACCAGCAGGCCGCCCGCCACCGTCTTGGCGGTCAGGCCCGGCGCGCGTGGATCGGGTAGGCTGCCGGCCAGCAGCAGGCGCAGATTCTTGCGTGCGCCGATGATGGAGATCGCCTCCTCGCTGGCATCGGGCGCGATGATCACCTCAGTGAAGATCTTCGTGATCTCGCGCGCGGTGTCGGCGTCGAGCGGACGGTTCATCGCGATGATGCCGCCGAAGGCGGAGGTGGAATCGCACGCGAGCGCCTTGCGATAGGCGTCGACGAGGTTCAAGCCCTCCGCGACGCCGCAGGGATTGGCGTGCTTGACGATGACGCAGGCCGCGGTACGTTTGGCATCGAACTCGCCGATGCATTCATAGGCCGCATCGGTGTCGTTGATATTATTGTAGGAGAGTTCCTTGCCCTGGAGCTGCCGCGCGGTCGAGACGCCCGGGCGCTTGTCGGGGGTTGCGTAGAACGCAGCGGTCTGGTGCGGGTTCTCACCATAGCGCAGCGACTGGATCAGCCTGCCGCCGAAGGCGCGGAAGTCCGGCGCGTCGATTTCGAGCTGCCGGTTGAACCAGTTCGAGATCGCGGCGTCATAGGCGGCGGTGCGGGCATAGGCCTTTGCCGCAAGACGCCGACGCAGCTTCAGCGTGGTTGCGCCGTTGTTGGCGGCGAGCTCGTCGAGCACGGCCTTGTAGTCCTCTGCCTCGACCAGGACGGCGACGTCGTCATGGTTCTTCGCGGCGGCGCGGATCATGGCAGGGCCGCCGATGTCGATGTTCTCGATGCAATCCTCGAAACCGGCGCCTTTGTCGACGGTCGCTTCAAACGGATAGAGGTTGACGACGAGGAGGTCGATCGGGGCGATGCCGTGGGTCTTCATCGCGTCGGCATGGTCCTTGTTGTCGCGGATCGCGAGCAGGCCGCCATGCACCTTCGGATGCAGCGTCTTGACGCGACCGTCCATCATCTCGGGGAAGCCGGTCAGCTCGGAGACGTCCTTCACCTTGAGGCCGGCTGCGGCGATCGCCTTGGCGGTGCCGCCGGTCGAGACCAGTTCGACATCGTGCGCGGCAAGCGCCTTTGCGAACTCGATCAGGCCTGTCTTGTCGGAAACGGAGAGCAGGGCGCGGGTGACGCGACGGAGATGGTCAGTCATGAGCAAGATCCTCTGTTCAGGGAGTGTCTATGCCCAGGCGCGCGGCGGATATGTATCGCGCTTCCCGATGGTGCTCCATCCAAGGTCGCCAGTCGCGCGAACGAGCGCTCGATAGCAGCTTTCGGCGTCGCTCTCAACGGCTAGATAGCGCCGGATCGCGCCTGTTTACAAGGGAAGTTCCGGCTCGCGACGGGCATTGCGGCGCGCATTGGTCACCGCTGGCGAGGCGGTGGAACGCACAAAACTCCAGCGGATCGAGGGAGCCTGCCGCGCATCCTGTCGGATCACGATCTGCGCGGTGCGGCGCGGCCCGTCATTGCCGGCCAGGAACACACTGTCTTCGAGATCGACCTTGTCGTCGAGCGCCTCAAACGTCCAGACGTCGCGGTTCGGCAACACCAGCATGACGCCGCGCGCATCCGACAACCGGCTCGCCTTCACTGCCGGATGCAGATGGAAGCGCAGCGCGAAATCGGCATCAGCGCCCTTGAAGCGTTCGCCTTGCGGCGGCGACAGCGTGTCCTCGCCGTCGATGCGCGCACCGTCATTGGCGATCATCAGCACGCGGCGATGAATCGCGCCGAATTTAGCGAGATAGCCGTCATGAGAAGTTGTAAGCAGCGTGCCGTTCTGGACTATTTCGCGATAGCTCTCGACCTCGACCGGGCCGCTGGTGACGGGCGCACCGTGCAGGAGGCGCTTCATCGCCGACATCTCGACGAACTGGCAGGATGAGGTGTCGTGATAGGCCAGCGTCGAATGCGCTGCGGTGCCCCGTGCGAACGGCCGCCAATTGTCGCGGCCCGTGGTCGGCATTCCGCAATTGGTGACGATGCGGCTGATGCCGGAGGACAGTTCGAACGACAGGCAGCCAGCATGGGCGTCGTGGCTGACGCCCGCCGGTGGCGGCGGTCCGGTATCGATGATCAGCGTGGTTTGGCCGGCGTCGAGCCGCTGGAACCCTGTATGCGGCATGTTCGCCATCGGTGCGCCGTGGGTATCGTCATAGGCGAGCAGCGTCGCGAGCAGGTCGGACGGGGTCGCACTCATGCCGTTGAACAGCGCGAAATTGCCGTCCCCATGGCGAAAGAAGCGCAGCATCGGCATCATGCGATCGATCGCGTTGAGCAGCGCCGGCGGCGGCGCGATGTTGCGCGCCGCGAAGGTCTGTCGCAGCGGCAACAGGTCGATCAGGAGATCGATCAGCGCGCCCGGGTTACGGGAGATGTGTCCGCCGTCGGGCAGGATCTGCCGCTGCAATTCGTCGGAGAGCTTTTTCGAGGCGCTGCGGATGTGGCGCGCCTGGTTGGCGAGGCATAGCGCCGCGTAGCACAGCGCGATCAGCACCTGGAGCTTCGGCACCCCGTCGGGAATGTCGAGCATGGCGTAGCGCAGCAGGCGGATCTCGCGCGCGAGGGCGCGCAAGTAACGGCGGTAAAACTTGTTGTCGGTGTCGTTGAGCACCAAGGGCGCCTGTGACAGCAGCGAGATCACGCGACGCGCCAGCACGTCGGGGCGCCGCGCGACCGGACGGCGCTTGTTGGCGGGGTTCGAGATCCAGTCCTCGACCAGTGCGCGCGCATTCGCTCGCGTCAGCGCGGTGTCGGCGGCGCGCAAGTGCCGCAGCCAACCGAAGCCGAGCAGCGCGACCTCCCAATCCTCCGAGGGCGGTTCGAGATCGAAGATCGAGCGGCCGTGGCAATTGACGATCTTGCCGGCGAAGACGAAGCGGCCGGCATAGATCTCGGCGGCGCGGGTCGCATCCGCGGTGCGCAGGTCATGCGGCGCAATGATCAGCCGGTCGGTGCGGCTGGGCCAGACCCGCGACACCGCCACAGGTCCGCCGCTCGCGCGCGCGAGCATGTTCCGCGCGAAGCGGTTCATCACCAGCGTCGAGATACGTCTGCGTTGAGCGACCGACACGCCTTGCCTTGAAGGGGAGAGGAGGATTCCGACGAATCCTTATTAATCCCAAAATCGCACGGCGGACACCACCTTGAAAGGGTACGAATTAGCGTCGGGGGTGCAAAATCCAGTGCAAAATCAGGATTTAACGAGCCGAGCCGCGTAGAATCCGTCGAGCCCGCCGAGCTTGGGATCGGCGTTTGGAAGATGACTGGGCAGGGTGCGCAGATCGCCTTCCGCGCTGAGGATTTCGTCGAGACCTGCGACCTCGGACGCCTCGATCGGAACGCGGCGAAGCGCGGGCTCTGCGGCCAGCAGCGCAGCGATGGCCTGCTCACCCTCTTCGGGTTCCAGCGAACAGGTGCAGTAGACCAGCGTCCCCCCGGATTTGAGCAGCGACAGCGATTTGCGCAGCAGCCGCTGCTGGAGCGCGGTCAGGGCGGCGATGTCAGATTGCTGCCGGAGCCATGCCACGTCGGGATGACGGCGGATCGTGCCGGTCGAGGTGCAGGGCGCATCGATCAAAATACCGTCGAAGGCTTCGGCAGGGCCGGCCCATTCCACGGCGTCAGCGACGACGGTCTCGGCCTGGAGCGACAATCGCCGCAGGTTTTCGCGCAGCCGCGCTACCCGGGCGGGCGAGCGGTCGATGGCCGTGACATGCGCGCCGGCATGTGCCAGCTGCGCGGTCTTGCCGCCCGGAGCGGCGCAGAGATCGGCGATGGACTTGCCGTTGATGTCACCGAACAGTCGAGCGGGTAGCGCGGCCGCGGCGTCCTGCACCCACCATTGTCCCTCGGCAAAGCCCGGCAGCATGGTCACCGCGCCATGCAGCAGCATCCGCACGGTGCCGGTCGGCAGCGTCTCGCCATGCAGGCGGCTTGCCCATTGTGCGGCATCCGACTTCACCGTCAAATCGAGCGACGGCTCGTGGCCGAGCGCGAGCGCCATGTCTCTTGCGGTCGCATCGCCATAATGCGCGCTCCAGCGCGCGAGCAGCCATGGCGGCAGGTCCAGCGATTGCGTGGCAACTTCCTCGACCAGGGCCTTGCCTTCGCGCGCGCAGCGGCGCAGCACGGCATTGACGAGCCCGGCATAACGCGCGGCGCGCCGGTCGGATTGCACGAGGCGAACGGAGAGATCGACGGCGGCGTGGTCGGGCACGTCCATCCAGAGGATCTGCGCCGCGCCGATCAGGAGCGCGCTCTGCGCACGCGGTGCGTCGGAGGGAATGCCCTTGTCGAGCAGGCGGGACAGCACGTGGCCAAGCGTGCCGAGCCGGCGCAGCACGGTGGCGACCAGGCGGCGCATCAGCGCGCGGTCACGGTCGGCCAGCGACTTCAGTCCGGGATGAGCGCCGCTTCCGTCGAGTTGGTCGTCGAGCGTGCGGTGCTTGTGCAGCACGCCGTCGACGATGTCGGCGGCAATCCGCCGTGCCGCAAGACCTGGCACTTCGGACGGAGGGGCGAAACGTTGAGATGGCATGCGGAAGCAAGGTTCTGAGCGAGCGGCAGTTCCGCCGCGATGGGCGCATGCCTTAACCGGCTCATTTGTGGCACGCGAATATGCCAAATGTAAGAATCGCTTCCGGCTTTTTCAGCCCTTGGGCCCCATTTCAGGGATGCGTTATTGGACGTCGCGCTGCGGGCCGTCCTGCGCTAGAAGAGCCGCACGATGAGTGACCAGCCTTCCGTTCCCGATCGCAAGCCGCTGCCGCCCGCAGCCCAGCGCGCGCTGGCTGAAGCCGAGGCGCGGCGACAGGCCGCGGCAGCCGAAGCCAAAGCGCGGCCGAAGGAGCTTCAGGGACCGAAGGGACCAGAGCCCACCCGCTATGGCGATTGGGAGAGCAAGGGCATCGCCTCCGACTTTTGAGCCCTTGCTGGTCCAGCGGGGTGTTCGCCGTGGCATCACAGATCGCGATGCTCGCGCTCGGTGAGCGACAGGCGACATGATCTCGATGAACTTGCCCGCGCGGCTTGCTTATTCTCTGCTCGATTCCATCTGCTCGATGCGGATCAGGCTTCCCTTGAACGTTTTGGCCGCACGCGCGTTGTCGCCGACTCCGTCACCACGACTGACACAGGGAATCTCGATCGTCTTCTTGGCACCGCGAGCTGTAACAGCACCTCGCGGTGCGACGATCGGGCGGGCGATGTTCAGCACAGAGAAGACGAATGCGCCGCCGACGAGCGCGACTTTGGCGGCACGATCCCGCTCCCGCCGCACCGCGAATTCGTTTGCCTCGCTCATCGAGTCGACAATCCATGCTAAGTGGAACTTTCCTGCATGGCTCGTGTGTCGATCGGAATTGTCGCGTCTGGAGCGTCGCACTTGTCGGTTTCCCCGACTCAGCCCTAGCTTGGCTGGATGCGCCTCCCCAATCGCCCCAGTGCCTATCGGCCGCAGTTCGGCGGCTCTCCGTTCCATCGCCGATTCTCCGGACTGTTGCCCTGGATGTTCGTGGTCGGCATCGTGACGGCTGTCGTGCTTGCCTTCCGGCACGGCACGAACTGGCCCGTCCCGCATGGAGCCGACGGCCAGGCGACCGAAGTCGTCCTCCAGCAGGCGGGAGATGCTGGCGCTCGCCAGCCGGTCGAGGTGATCCGCACTGTCGACGGCGACACGTTCCTGGCGCGCGTGCATCAGCGCAGCGGCGGCCATCTCGTTGTGCGGGTTCGCCTGCGCGGCATCGATGCGCCGGAACTGAAGGCATCTTGCCAGGATGAGCTGAACAAGGCCGAAGCCGCCACCGATGCGCTGCGCAATCTGCTCGGCCAGGGGGACGTAACGATCTCCAATCTCGGACCCGACAAATACGGACGCATTCTCGCTGATGTCGCGACCCGGCGGACTGCCAACGTTGCGGCGACGCTGCTCGCGGGCGGTTACGTGCGCAGTTACAATGGCGGCCATCGCGACGGCTGGTGCGCGCGGGGCTGGCGCTTCTGGTAGCAAAAAGCCGCGTCGCAAGACGCGGCTTTGGCAATCCTCTTCCGAACTCTTCGATCAGTGCGTGACGACCACCGTCGTGCCCACGGGGACGCGGCCGTAGAGATCGGTGATGTCGTCGTTGAGCATGCGGATACAGCCATAGGAGACGAAGCCGCCGATCGAGCCCGGCACGTTGGTGCCGTGGATCGCATATTCGCCGCCGGACAGCGTCATCGCCGCAACGCCCATCGGGTTGCGCGGCGAGCCACCCGGGATGACGTCGGGAATGTTCGGCTTGTCGCGCTTCACCTCGGCAGGCGGTGCCCAGGCCGGATTGAGATACTTGCCGTCGATCTTCGTCGTGCCGGCCCATTGCTTGCCGGCCTTGCCGACGCCAACCGGATAGCGCACGGCATGGCCGTTATCGAGAATGAGATAGAGCCGCCGCTCGCTGGTCTTGACCACGATCGTGCCCGGCGAATAATCGGCCAGGTTCGTCCCGACCATTTCCGGCCGCGCCTCGGCCGCCGTCAACATCAAGACCCCGAACCCCATGGTGGCGGCCAGCGCCACCGCAATCCTCATCGATTTCATTTTCCCCTTGCCCCGAAAGGATCGTCCAAACCACGCAAACCCGGCAATTGCGGCTTGCCCAGACATTCCTAACCGCGCTTGTTAACCGGATGGTTTCCACGCGCGGCCACCAAGGCCAGCCAGCGGGGGGAACAAAGGAAAAGTTCGAAATAAAGTAAATGACTTGAAAACAACACTCGGCGGGAAAGATGCCGCGCGGCAAGGCGGGCCCTGACAAGTGTGCGACGATGTGAACGGCTGTTATTGCAGGAGGGGTAGATTATGTCTCGGACCCGCTGCAGCGCCCTGGCGCTGCAGCGCATCGCTAAAGAAGCGCTGCGCTGCGTCCGGGGCACGAGAGCGCGATCCTGGCTTTAGGCCTGCTTCCGGTTCTGCCGGTTCTTGACGAGGTCGTCGACCACGGCGGGATCGGCCAGCGTCGAGGTGTCCCCTAAGCTGCCCGGCTCGTCCTCGGCGATCTTCCGCAGGATGCGGCGCATGATCTTGCCGGAGCGGGTTTTGGGCAGGCTCGGGGCGAACTGGATCTGGTCGGGCGAGGCGATCGGGCCGATCTCCTTGCGCACCCAGGTCACGAGCTCCTTGCGCAGATCGTCGGTCGGCTCGACGCCGGCCATCAACGTGACATAGGCGTAGATGCCCTGGCCCTTGATGTCGTGCGGGAACCCGACCACGGCCGCCTCCGACACCTTCTCGTGCGCAACCAGCGCACTCTCGACTTCCGCGGTGCCCATGCGATGGCCGGAGACGTTGATGACGTCGTCGACGCGGCCGGTGATCCAGTAATAGCCGTCGGCGTCACGCCGGCAGCCGTCGCCGGTGAAGTATTTGCCCTTGTAGGTCGAAAAATAGGTCTGCTCGAAGCGGGCATGGTCGCCATAGACTGTGCGCATCTGGCTCGGCCAGGATCGCGTCAGGCACAGATTGCCGGTGGCCTCGCCCTCGAGCACCTTGCCGTCGGCGTCGACGATTTCCGGCACAACGCCGAAGAACGGTTGCGTCGCCGAGCCCGGCTTGAGTTTTGTTGCGCCCGGCAGCGGCGTGATCAGGATGCCGCCGGTCTCGGTCTGCCACCAGGTGTCGACGATCGGGCAGCGGTCGTCGCCGACGACGCGGTGATACCACTCCCATGCTTCCGGATTGATCGGCTCGCCGACCGAACCGAGCAGACGAAGCGAGGCGCGCGAGGTCTTCTTCACCGGCTCGTCGCCGGACTGCATCAGCGCGCGGATCGCGGTCGGCGCGGTGTAGAAGATGTTGACCTTGTGCTTGTCGATGACGTTCCAGAACCTGGAATTGTCGGGATAGTTGGGCACGCCTTCGAACATCAGCGTGGTCGCGCCGTTGGCGAGCGGCCCGTAGAGGATGTAGCTGTGGCCGGTGACCCAGCCGACGTCGGCGGTGCACCAGTAGATGTCGCCGTCGTGATAGTCGAAGACGTATTGATGCGTCATCGAGGCGAACACGAGATAGCCGCCCGAGGTGTGCAGCACGCCCTTGGGCTGGCCAGTCGAGCCCGAGGTATAGAGGATGAACAGCGGATCCTCGGCATGCATGTGCTCGACCGGGCATTCCGTCGTCACCATCGCCGCCGCCTCGTGGTACCAGAGGTCGCGCGTCGGGTTCATGTCGATCTTGCCGCCGGTGCGCTTGACCACGACGACCCAGTCGACGCCGTCGGTTTTGGCGAGCGCCGCGTCGACATTGGCCTTCAGCGGCACCTTCTTGCCGCCGCGCAGACCTTCGTCAGCGGTAATGATCACCTTGGATTGGCAGTCATTGATGCGCTGGGCGAGGCTGTCGGGCGAGAAGCCGGCGAACACCACGGAGTGGATCGCGCCGATTCGCGCGCAGGCCAGCATCGCATAGGCCGCTTCCGGGATCATCGGCAGGTAGATGGTGACGCGGTCGCCCTTCCCAACGTTGCGGGTGCGCAGGATGTTGGCCATCCGGCAGACCTCGTCGTGCAGCTCCTTGTAGGTGATGTGCCGGGATTGCGAGGGGTCGTCGCCTTCCCAGATGATCGCGGTCTGGTTGGCGCGCTTGTGCAGATGCCGGTCGATGCAATTTTGGGCAACGTTGAGGACGCCGTCCTCGAACCATTTGATCGATATGTTGCCGGGCGCGAACGAGACGTTCTCGATTTTCGTCGGCGCCTTCATCCAGTCGATGCGCTTGGCCTGCTCCGCCCAAAAACCGTTCGGGTCCGAGATCGAGCGCGCATACATGTCCTTGTACTTGGCCTGGTCGACCCAGGCCCGCTTCGCCCACTCTGCGGGTACGTCGTAGATCTTCTCGGACATGTTTCCCTCCACATACGGCAAGCCGAACGCATGCGATTGGCTTGCCGACTTGATCGCTGAACGATTATGCGTCGGGCTAACCGGACCCGACAAGGAGCACAAGCTGGACCTTCGGCGGGCGGCCGACCATGCGGGGGATCAAGGTCCGCAGGGCGGCATGGCGCAAACCTGAAACAGGCCAAGAGGCGCCTTTCGGCTCTTTACCCAGATCTCCGAAATAGCGGGGTGCAGACCCGCATGCGCCGTCTGGAGGTATCACGCAACCGCCTATCACTGATTCAGGACTGGCAATACGGTTCGGAACACCCTAAATGGCCAACCCGGGTCCAAAGAGACCCAAGGAACAAAAATCAGAACAGCGGCATTGAACGGTAAGAAACAGGGCGAAGGCTTAACACTATGATGGATCAGCAGAATCTCGGGACGATGCGGCCCGCTTCAGCCGATCCTGCGGCCATTGCCCTCGCCAAAGCCCTGGGACAATGGCCGAAGCCGGCTGGTTTCAGGCGTTCCAGCCCGAAAAAGACCTTCGACACGAGGCAGGCCGCGACCGTCGAGGCGCTCGCAAGGGAACTCGGCCTGCGGCTCGGCGATCAAAACGAGCTGACCATCCGGCGCATCAAGCGCGGCAAGGGCTATTCCTTCGTCCGCCCGAACGGGGCCCATATCCGCGACGCCCGCACCATCCGCCGGCTGCACGCCATGGCAGTGCCGCCGGCCTACCGCGAGGTGCGCTACTCCGCCGATCCGAGCTCGCATCTCCAGGCCGTGGGACGCGATGCCGCGGGCCGGCTGCAATATCGCTATCACGCCGATTGGGAGAAGGTCCGCGAGCACCGCAAGGCGCATCGCCTCGAGAAGCTCGTCGGCGCGCTGCCCAAAATCCGGCGCAAGGTCTCGGCGTTCCTGTCAGGGGACGAGCCGACGCGCGAGTTCGCGCTTTCGGCCGTCATCGAACTGATCGCCCGCACCGCGATCCGTCCCGGCAACGAATCCTACGCCCGTCTCAACGGCACTCGCGGCGCCACCACGCTGCTCAAGTCCAACGTCACGCTGGAAGACGATTGCTTTGTGATGACCTTCAAGGCGAAGGGCGGCAAGGCGGTGCGGAAGGAGTGCGACGCAGCCAAGCTAGTCCGCGCCATCGGCATTTTGCAGCGCGTTCCGGGCAAGCGCATGTTCCAGTATCGCGACGCCTACGGCATCGTGCGCGCGGTCAATACCACGCAGGTGAATGCGTTTCTGCGCGAGATCGCCGGCATCAAGATCTCGCTGAAGGATTTTCGCACGCTGATGGCGTCCGCCGTGGTCGTGGAATCGCTGTCGCGGATCACGCCGGCGACCAGCCAGCGTGGCCGCAAGAAGCAGGTGCTTGACGCAATCCGCGCCGCCGCCGACCAGCTCTCCAACACGCCGGCGATCTGCCGCAAGAGCTACGTCCACGACACCATCGTCACCGCCTTCGAGGACGGCATCCTCGAACGCTTTGCCGCGACCATGAAGGGCCAGCGCTCGCAGGCGAGGCGCGAGCAGCTTCTGGCGCAAGTGGTGGCGACCGCGGCGGTCTGATCCGCCTGTCGGCTACGCTTTGTTCGAAACGCCGCGGTCCGGACCGGGATCGCCACCGGCAGCTGCCGTGGTGAGCCGTTCCAGATAATGTGCCCACCCCGTCGCATGTGCGGCGGCCTGTTCTGCGGTCGGCAGGCCGCTGTGGGTCATCCGCAGCAACGTGCCGCCGTCTTGCTCAATCAGGTCGATCTCGATGAGGCTCGAGCCGGGCGGCACTTCCTGGCCGCCCTCCCAGCCGAACGTGTAGGCGAGACGATGCACCGGCACGACCTCGCGGAAAGCGCCGCGGGCGACGCCGCCGCGCGGGCCGACGCCTTTAAGCAGATAGAGCCCGCCGGGACGGGGCTCCGTGGTCGCGTCGGAACCCATCCAGCTCAAAATCTTCTCGGGGTCGGTCAGATAGGCGAAAACAGTCGCGCGCGGGGCGGCGATCTGGGTCTCGCGTCGCACTATGAACGGTTCGGTCATTGGCGATCATCCCTGGGCTGACACTCGGACATGGCGGGGCCGGAGCGGCCCGTCAAGGATTGCCCGTGACAAAGACGGCGCGCTTTCGTCATGATTGAGCCATGCATCTCTCCCCGACCCTCGCCTGGCTTGTCGATGCCGCCGCAGATAGTCTTGGGGCGGACCGCCTGCTTGCGGAACTCGGCGCCCATTTGGTTGCTGATGGCGTGCCGCTTGCGGCGGGGGCGCTGACGCTGGAAGTGCCTCACCCGCTGATCGCGAAGCGGACCTGGTTGTGGCGCGCCGACACTGGCCGGGTGATCGAAGCGCTCGGCTTTGCGCCGGGCGGGCTGGCACCGGACCCGCCGAACGATGCCGGCCGCCGCTGGCTGCGCGATATCGCGGGCGGTGAGGTGCACGAAGATATCGTCGGACGGGCCGATGGGCCTTTGCTTGGGTGGATCGGGCCGGGTCCGTTCACCTCGGGCGAGATCGAGCGATTGCGCCAGGCCGCACGTTTTGCCGCGACGCCGCTCGCCGTGCTCGCCGCGCGTGCCACGTTGCGGGCGACACTCGACGCCTATCTCGGCAAGCGCAGTGCGGAGCGGGTGCTGGCGGCGCCGCTGCGGCGCGATCTTGGCGAGACCATTCAGGCCGCGTTGCTCTATGCCGACTTGCGCAACTTCACCGGTTTGTCGGAGACAAGTCCGCCGGGCGATGTCATCGCAGCGCTCGATGCCTGGTTCGACCGCATCGCCGGCGCCGTTCACGCCTTCGGCGGCGAGGTGCTGAAATTCATCGGCGACGGCGTGCTGGCGATCTTTCCGGTGGTCGAAACGTCACCGCGCCGTGCCTGCGAGGCCGCTCTGCGCGCCGCAAGCGCGGCCGAAGCCGGGATGGCCTATCTCAACGAGGAGCGCCGCCGCAACGGCTTGCCGCCGCTCGCGTTCGGTGCCGCCCTCCATCTCGGCGAGATGCTCTGGGGCAATATCGGCGCTGCCAACCGGCTCGATTTCACGGCGATCGGCTCCGCCGTCAATCTCGCCAGCCGGCTCGAAGGGTTATGCAAGCCGTTGGGGCGGACCGTGCTCGTGTCGGGCGCGCTCGCTGCAGAGACGGACATGCCTCTGATCGCGCTCGGATCGCATTCGCTGCGCGGGATCGCCGCACCGTGCGAGGTGTTTGCGCTGCCGGAGACGTAGGGCCGAGTTTCGCTCATTCGGGCTACGCACCTACGACGACATCCCACCCATCTTGCAGACGAGCTTCCACTCCTCCGCCGTCACGGGCTGCACCGACAGGCGCGAATATTTCACAAGCGCCATGTCGGCGAGCTTCTTCTCGGCCTTGATCGCGGCCATCGTCACCGGTGTCTTCAGGGGCTTGTCGGCCTTGATGTCGACGCAGACGAACTTGCCGGTCTTGTCGGTCGGATCCGGATAGGCTTCCTTGATGACCTCCGCGATGCCGACGATCTCCTTGCCCTCGTTGGAATGATAGAAGAACGCCTTGTCGCCCCTCTTCATGGCGACCAGGTTCTGGCGCGCGGTGAAGTTGCGCACGCCGGTCCAGGCCTCGCCCTTGGCGCCCTTCGCCACCTGCTGGTCCCAGGACCACACCGACGGTTCGGATTTCACCAGCCAATAAGCCATGTTCATTCCTCTGCCTTGAAGGGGCGCGTCAACAGTCCCGAGATAGCGGCATCGATCGTGCTCCGGCCGCTCAGGATCGAAGCGACCGCTTCCGATACCGGCATCTCAATGTGTTGCGAAGCCGCAAGCTCGATCAGAACCGGCGCGGTGGACTCGCCCTCGGCAAGCTTGCCTGCGGGCGGGTTCTCACCGCGGCCCAGTGCGAGGCCAAGCGCGAAATTGCGTGATTGCGGGCTCGAACAGGTCAGAATGAGATCACCGAGGCCGGACAAGCCCGTGAGTGTCTCGCTGCGCGCACCAAGCGCGCGACCAAGGCGTGTCAGCTCGGCAAAGCCGCGGGTCGTGAGCGCGGCCTGGGCCGAGGCGCCAAGTTTGCGTCCGACCGCAATGCCGACCGCGATCGCGAGCACGTTCTTGGCCGCGCCGCCGATCTCGACGCCACGGATGTCGGTGGAATGATAGGGCCGGAATCTCGGCGAGCCCAGCGCCTGCACTAGGCGGGTAGCCAGCGCTTCTTGTTTCGCCGCCAGCGTTACCGCGGTCGGCAGGCCGCGCGCGACATCGTCGGCGAAGCTCGGGCCTGACAGGATCGCCGGCTGCGCGCCCGGTGCAGCTTCGGTGATCACGTCGGTCATGAATTTGTGGGTGCCGTGCTCGATGCCCTTGGCGCAGGCGACGACGGGTACCGGCCTTGCAATGTGCGAGGCCAGCAGGTTGACCGCGCCGCGCAGATGCTGCGCGGGCGTTGCGATCAGCAGCATGTCGGCGCGCGCGGCGAGCGCCAGATCGCTCGTCACGACGATTTCCGGAGCGATCCGCACGCCGGGCAGCCGCGGATTGTCGCGCGTCGAGGCAATCCGCGTCGCATGTTCGGCATTGCGCGCCCACAGCGTCACGTTCCGTCCTGCCCGCGCCGCCACGGTTGCGAGAGCCGTGCCCCAGGCACCTGCCCCGACCACGGCGACGGAATCGAACGCGGTCATCACTAGAATCCCGCTCGCGTGTTGCCGTAGCCCGCCGGTGCCGTCGCGTTGGCATCGAGCAGCCAGCGTGCGCGGGGCTGCGCGTCCATCGTATCGGTCATGCCGAGCGCAAGGCGTTCGGCGCCGGCCCAGGCGATCATCGCGCCATTGTCGGTGCAGAGCTCGGGCGGCGGCATGATCAGCTGGGTCCCGGCCTGCTGCGCGACGTCGTTCAGGGCCTCGCGGATCGCCTGATTGGCGGCCACACCGCCGGCGGCCACGAGCGCGCGCGGCGCGCCGAACCGCTCGCGGAAAAGTCTTAGACCGACGCTCAAGCGGTCGGCCGTCGACTCCAGCGCGGCGGCTTGAAAACTCGCGCAGAGATCGCTGATGTCCTGCGGCGTGAGCTCGGCGATGCGGCTCGCTTCGTTGCGGACCGCCGTCTTCAAACCGGATAGGGAGAAATTGGCGTCGGGGCGCCCTTGCATCGGGCGTGGAAAGGCGAAGCGCATCGCATCGCCGCTTGCCGCCGCGCGCTCGACCTGCGGACCGCCGGGATAAGGCAGGCCCAGCATCTTCGCGACCTTGTCAAAGGCCTCGCCAATGGCGTCGTCGACCGTGGTGCCGAGCCGCACATACTGGCCGACGCCGGTGACCGCAACGATCTGGGTATGTCCGCCCGAGGCGAGGAATAGGCAATAGGGGAATTCGATTCCGTCGGTGAGACGTGGCGTCAGCGCGTGCGCCTCCAGGTGGTTCACCGCGACGAGCGGGGTGCCGTGCACCATCGCGATCGCCTTGGCGGTGGTGAGCCCAACGATGACGCCGCCGATCAGCCCCGGGCCCGCGGCCGCCGCGACACCGCCCAGCTGGGCGAAGCCGACGCCGGCCTCACTCATGGCGCGGTCGATGATGTCATCGAGCAGATCGACATGGGCGCGGGCAGCGATCTCCGGTACCACGCCGCCGAAGCGGGCGTGCTCCTCGACCTGCGACCGTACGATGTTGGACAGGATCGTCCCGCCACCGTCAGGCGCGCGCTCGACCACGGCCGCGGCGGTTTCGTCGCACGTGGTTTCGATGCCCAATACCAGCATTGGCGAATTGTTATCCAACTTGCGCCCTTGCGCTCATCCGTAAAGCAGAGTTCTGGTACGTCCGGTAGCATTCCGGGCACGGCTTGCGCAATCGTCACGCGCGGCCGCCCTCGCAAATGGCCACCGTCAAATGGTTCGGGAACACCAAGCGATGTCCATTCTCGTCACACGACCACATCCCGACAATGAGGCGTCGGCGGCGAGTTTGCGCGCGCGAGGGCATGTGGTGCTGCTTGCGCCGGTGCTCAAGTTCGAGCCGGTCGCCTTTCATGACGAGAGTGAGACGAGCTATGACGGCATCATCGTTACATCGGCCAATGCGATCCGTGCCGTCGCGCCGCAATTGCCGGGTCTTGGTCTGTTGCACTTGCCGCTGTTTGCGGTCGGCGAGCACACGGCTATTGCGGCGCGCGACGCCGGCTTTGCCGAGGTGATCGTCGCCGGTGGCGACGCCGCGGCCTTGCGTGACAAGGTGGTGCAGAGTGCACGTGACAAGGTGCTGAAGAAAAGGAGCACGCTGCTTTATCTGGCGGGTGCGGATCTGTCGCGTGATCTCGGCGCCGAGCTCAGCGCCGAAGGATTCAATGTGGTCACGCAGACCACTTATCGCATGGCTCCGGTCAAGTTGCTGCCGCGAGAAGTTTGCGAGGGCTTTGCCAGCCATGGGATCGAGGCGGTGCTGCACTATTCCCGGCGCAGCGCGCGGGCGTTCCTGGAGGCGGCGCGGGACGAAGGTGTCGAAATCTCGGCGCTGGCTATACCGCAATGCTGCCTGTCCGAGACGGTTGCCGGCGTGCTGCGAGAGGCCGGCGCGTCGCAGGTTCTGGTTGCGGCGACGCCGGACGAAAATGCCTTATTCGACACCTTGGAGCGTGCTTTGCGCACCCGTTTGGCGTAAGAGGTCGAGCCGAATCCGACGCAATCGGATCCGAAGGATCTGTGCAAGGTATGGATGTGAGGAACCGTCACGATGGTCGACGACAAGCCTGAAGACGCAGGATTGGCCCCCGACAGCGGTCGTGCCAAGCGCGCCCCTCCCACCATCGACCTCGAGGCGAGCGAAGTCTCGACCCAGCCGCAGCAGGCGGCGGGCGAGCCCGAGGCTCAGCCGACGCCGGAGCACGCCGAGACCGAGCCGGCACAATCCGAGCCGGCCAAGTCCGAACTTGCCGACGCTGAGCCGGAACGTGACGAGGCGCCGGCCGCTGTGGCATCCGCGCCTGTATCGCAGCCGATTTCGCCCTGGGTCGTTGCCCCGCTCTCCGGCGCTGTCGCAGCCGCAGTCGTGATTGCGGTCGGTTGGATGCTGGGCTGGCCCGCGGTGCAGGCGCCGCCTGCCGCACCGCAAGTCACGAGCGCGACGGTCGATGCGCTCAGCGGGCGGGTGAGCGCAGTCGAAGCCAAGGCCGGCAAGCCCGTCGCCGATCCAGCGATGGCGGCGCGGATCGACGCGCTGGAGAAGTCCGTCAGCAGTCTGCGCAGCGACATCGCCAATCTGCGCGAACAATCCGACAAGACTGCGAGCGCACTGAACGACGTGAAATCCGCTCCAGATGCTGCCGCGCCCGATCTTGCCACGCTCAACGACCGCATTGCGCAGCTCGAGCGCGCCAGCAGGACCGAACGAGCCGAGCTCGCGCAGCAAGGCGAGAAGATCGCCGAGGCCAAAACGATGGACGACAAGCCGCTGCGCCATGTGGTGGCGGCGGCCCTGCTCGACGTAGCCGTTCGCCATGGCGATCCCTATCAACAGCAACTGGCCGCGGCGCGGTCGCTGACGGCAAAGCCGGATATGCTGAAGCCGCTCGACGCCTTTGCATCGTCCGGCATCCCGACGCCGGTCGCGCTGAGCCGCGAGCTTCTCAATATCGTGCCGAAACTGTCGCCGCCGGCGGAAACCCAGACCGGCGGCACCGGTATCGTCGAGCGTCTCCAGGCGGGCGCGTCGAAGCTCGTCCGCATCGAACGCACCGACGGGATCGGCAATGACCGCGGTGCCATCGTGGCGCGCATCACCTCGGCGGC
Source organism: Bradyrhizobium sp. 137 (assembly GCF_023074095.1). Lineage (NCBI taxonomy): Bacteria > Pseudomonadati > Pseudomonadota > Alphaproteobacteria > Hyphomicrobiales > Nitrobacteraceae > Bradyrhizobium > Bradyrhizobium sp. 137. The sequence continues at coordinate 30,201 of NZ_JADPKU010000099.1, read as the reverse complement.
GCTGCGCAACGATGTGGCGGAGGCACGTCGCGAGCTGAAGTCGCTTCCGGAAACTGATCGCACCGCCGCGCAAGCCTGGCTCGACAAGGCCGATGCTCGCGACGCCGCGCTCGCCGCCTCCCGCAAATTCGCCGACGATGCCATGGCGGATCTCGCCAAATCTGATCCAGCCAAGCCTGCTCAATAAAGATTCGCGCAACGATCGGCGCTTATAGGGATCGCCATGCTTCGCATCGTCCTCTTTCTCATTCTGATCGCATTGGCGGCGGCCGGCGGAGCCTGGGTTGCCGATCAGCCCGGCGATCTGGTCCTGACCTGGGGCGGTCTCCGTGCCACGACGACCTTTCCCGGGTTCGTGCTCGGGCTTGGCATCTTCGCAGCCGCGATCGTGCTGGTCTGGAGCGTCTTGACCATGATCTGGCGCATGCCGGGGCGTCTGCGCCGCCGTCGTCATGAGAAGCGCCATGCCCGCGGTCGCCACGCGATCACTCACGGCCTGCTCGCGATCGGTCATGGCGACACCGCGCTTGCCCGTCGACATGCGGCAGCGGCCCGACGGCATGCGCCGAATGATCCGCTCGCGCTGCTCTTGCACGCGCAGTCGGCGCAGCTCGAAGGCAATCGCGACGAAGCGCAGCGCGTCTTCCGCGCCATGACCGAGCGTGAGGACACGCGGCTGCTCGGCCTGCGCGGCCTCTTCATCGAGGCGCAGCGCGCCGACGATGCGCTCGGCGCCGTGACGATCGCGGAGGAAGCGATCAAGCTGTCGCCATCCTCGACCTGGGCCTCCCATGCCGTGCTTGGCTTCCGCTGCGCGCGCGGCGACTGGGGCGGCGCGCTCGCGATCCTCGATTCGAATCTGTCCGCGGGTCTGATCGACAAGGGGACCTATCGCCGGCAGCGCGGCGTCCTGCTCACCGCGCGCGCGCTGGAATTGGAAACCATGGACCGCGACGTCGCGCGCGAGAGCGTGATGGAGGCGATCAAGCTCGCGCCGACCCTGGTGCCGGCCGCGGTGCTCGCCGCAAAATTCGAGAGCGAAGCGCATCAGGTGCGCCGCGCCATGAAGCTGCTCGAGGCCGCCTGGCTCGCCAATCCGCATCCCGATCTTGCGGATGCCTATGCCCATGTGAAGCTCGGCGATTCCGCCCGGCAGCGCTTGCAGCGGGTCGAGACGCTCGCGGCCAAGACGCCTGCCGACAAGCCCGGCCATGTCGAGGGCCAGCTCGCGATCGCGCGCGCTGCGATCGATGCCTCCGAGTTCGCCCGCGCGCGCGAGGTGCTCGCACCGTACCTCGACGATCCGACCCAGCGCGTTGCGCTGCTGATGGCCGAGATCGAGCGTACCGAGCACGGCGATGGCGGCCGTGCGCGCGCCTGGACCTTGCGTGCGGTGCGGGCCCGCCTCGATCCGGCCTGGACTGCGGACGGCTATGTCAGCGACCGCTGGCGTCCGGTCTCTCCGGTCACCGGCCGTCTCGACGCCTTCCAGTGGCAGACGCCGGTCGCGAGCCTGCCTTCCGACAAGGGCACCACGATCGAATCCTCGGCCTTCGAGGAGGCCATGCTGGCGGCACCGCCGCCGAAGCGAGTGACGGCGGCCAGCAAAGCGCCGGTGGAACCGGTGGAGACGGCGCCAGCGCCGGCTGCCCAGGACAATTCCCCTCCTCAGGCCAAGGAAGGTTCCAAGGAAGGTTCCGAGGAAGCTCCCATGGAAGCTCCCAAGGAGGCTGCCAAGGAAGAACCAACGATCGTGGCTTCCGAGCCGGTTGATCCGGCTCCCGCGCCTGCCGAATCATCGCCGCCGGCGGCAACGCCGGTATTCCGGAGCCGCGCCGACATTAGCAAACCCGGACCGGCCCCCATCCCTGCCGTGATCCCGATCGTCCGCGCGCCGGATGATCCCGGGGTCGACGACGAGGGACCGAGCGACGAATTTACGGAACAAATCGGCACGCCAAAGGCCCAGGCCGGCGGGTGGCGCGGATTCTGGTCTCGCTGGGGCGCGTGAGGCCCATTTCGAACGCCGCTTGTCCTTGCCAATTCGGGCCATGCCCGATATCAGGGGCGCGCGTATCGGGGCCGGCATTGTCCTGGCTCCGGCAGGGTTCGCCGCAATAGCTCAGTCGGTAGAGCACGTCATTCGTAATGACGGGGTCGGGGGTTCGAATCCCTCTTGCGGCACCACCACTTAGCTGTCCAGCCCGGAGACATAGGTAACAGGTCGTACCTGAGACATGGGTGACAACCTCGTGCCGAACGGGCTGTCGAGGGTTGCAGGGTCACTCACTCCACGCATTTCTTGGCACGGCCATTATAGCTCGGCCCGCACGTTCACTGCGCGCGCGAAGGGCGCAGCCTGAGTGATCGTGATCACGTAACCTCAGGCGGGCTTCCCGTAACGTCCCGGTTACGCCAACACGGGGAGATTTCACATGCGCAAGATCATTCTGGTTGCCGCCATGCTCCTGGCCTCTGCGTCTGCCCAGGCAGGCGGATCCCGCAGCCTGTCACTGGCCGCGGCAGGCGAGCAGACCTCCGCGCCGCAAATCACGACCACTTCGGCGACGGCCGCTCCGACGCAGGTGAGCGACGTCGTGCCAGCCAATGAGGCTCCGAAATATTCCGATCGTCCGCCGGCAGTGTCGCTTTCTGCGCCGGCTGCGCCGACCGCTCCGGCCGTGACGACGCCCACGACGAGCTCCGCGCAGGTCACGACGATCAAGCCCGCCAGCAAGACCACGGCAACGGCGGACAAGCCGAAGCACAAGCGCAGCTGGACCGAACGTCGCATCATCGGCGAGCTGCACCGCCACGGCATCTACTGGTAACAGCCGCTTGCCCAAAGCAAATGGCCGGGGGAAGGGCCCGGCCATGCGCATATTGAAGCGGTGATCGCGCTTACTGCGAAACCGTCTGCACCACACTTGCGATCGGACGGGCGCTCGAGGTCGGCACCTTCAAGTCCTTCAGCAATGCCTCGTCATATTCCGGCAGCGTCTGAATGGTCGTCTTGGCCTTCATTTGCACGATCTTGTAGCCGCCGGCCTTGAGCCGCGCGAGCAGCGCCGGCATGGCTTCGCCGGTGTGCTTCTGGAAATCGTGCATCAGGATGATGCCCTTGCCGAGCTTGTCCAGCCTGGTCATCACGGTCTCGACGATCTTCTCCGGCGTGGCGCCCTTCCTGAAGTCGAAGGAGTCGATGTCGGTCGAGAACATCGCGACGTTGCGGGTGCCGAAATAGGTCACCATCGCGGGATTGTGCTGAAGCTGCGGGAAGCGGAAGAACGGCGCCGGATTGGTGCCGAGCGCGAATCTCACGGCGCTGAAGCCCTTCTCGACCTCGTCCTTGACCTGCTGCTCCGTCATCTTCTTGCTGTTGAGGTTGACATGCGACCAGGTGTGCGTGCCGACCGTGTGGCCCTGGGCCAGCACCTGGCGCAGGATCTCCGGATGATAGGTTGCGTGCTTGCCGACCGAGAAAAACAGGCCCTTGGTGCATTCATCCGCGAGCGCCTTGAGTACGGCGGGCGTATTGACCGGCCACGGACCATCGTCGAAGGTCAGCACGACCTCCTTCTCGGTGAGAAAGTCGAACTGCTTGAAGTGCTCGAAGCCGAAGCCGGGACCGCCTGTGGTGTCGATCTCGACCACGCGGGCAACGCCCAGCGCGTTCGGATTGGCGCAGGCCTGTTTCTGCTGCACCGGCATGGCCGGGGCGGGCGCCGCGGCAGCTGCCGCCGGCTTGGCCGCGATCGCCGCGGTGGTCTCGACGTCATCCTTGGCGGCGAGCTTCGCCGGTGCCGGCAATGGATCGGCGGCACGGGCGGCAACTGTCTTGGGGGCGCCCTGATCGGCGCGCGCGGAATAATAAAACCAACCGCCGGCGGCGATCACGACCGCCGCAACTACACTGGCCAGCATCAGGCCCAACGCATTACGCATCGCTATTCTTTCCAATTACGCAACCAAACCGGCGGAATTTCCCGCGCGACGAGCCATTAATGCGAAGGAACAGTTAACGTGACACCAACGCGACGCCGGTCGCGTAGGAATTTCAGCGAAGTGCGCCAAAGTGACTGAGGTCACAGAGGCTGTGCCTCCCGTGACCATCATCACAGTGGAAACGGTTTGGCCGGAGCATCGTAGTTCCCATCAACAACCGGCGCCGTTCCGACGGTGCCAATGGGAGCTTCAAATGACCAAGTCGTTTTCCAGCAAGATCCGCGACACCAGTCTGGCCCTGGGCTTTGCCGCCTCGTGTCGACCGTCTCGACGACCTCGGGCTTCGCCTTCTCGGCCGAAGCGCAGCAGATGTGCACCGGCGATGCCTTCCGACTCTGCTCCGCGGACATTCCCAACATCCCGAAGATCACGGCGTGCATGATCAAGCATCGTTCTGACTTAACCGCCGGCTGCCGCGCGGTGATGGACAAGGACCTCGCCAAGGGCGCGTCGCGCAAGGTCGCTGACGCGCAGGACAAGCAGTAAGCAACACGGCGATCGTTGCGTCGGATAGCTCCCCTCGCGATGTACCCCGGGGTCAAGCCGGCGCCATGCGGTGGCACGTTGCAGCCAGTCAACAAAGCCGTTGCGGCCTTAGGACCATCGCACTAGCTTCGCCCGCACATTCTTTGCGGTAGAAGGCATTACGCGATGGCTAGATTTCTTTTCGTTATTTCTTTGCTCCTGTGCGCATCGGCCGCGTCCGCGCAGCAGCAGCCCGGCCACGATGCCTGCGCGCGTGATGTCAGTCGCTTCTGCCGCGCCGTGATGAACAATGGCGACGGCGCTGTGCTCGCCTGCCTGAAGCAGAACCGCACCCGGCTGAGCAAAGGCTGCGACAAGGTGCTGACGGATCACGGGCAGTAACCTGTCATTCCGGCCTCGCGCCTGACGGCGCGCTGCGGAATGACGAACGTGAGGCTTACGTGCTGCTCCCCGCCGCGGTCGCGACCACCGGCAGCACTTCGCTATTGGCGCGGTCCGGCGTGTCCTCCTTCCAGCGCACCGAGCCGAACGGACGCTCCAGCATGCGCCGGATCCGCACCGGCTCGGGGCCGATGTGGAAGGCCATGGCTTCCTGATGCAGAGCGCGTTCGGACTGAGTCGAACGGTTGCGCTGGCGTAAATAGTCAAGCCACGTCGGACAATGATAGCGCTCGGTCCACAATTCCGGATCGGCGATGTCGCGTGCGATCGACCAGCCATAGGCGCCGTTCCGCTGCCGGGAGAGCTGTACGTCCTGCATCACATTGTGGAAGGCGCGGGCATTCTCTTGGCTTACGCGGTATTCGATCTCAACCACCAGAGGCCCGCTGCGGCCGGTCAGCGACAGCTTCACCTCAGGATCGGCCAACACCTCGGCATCCTCATTGCGCGCGCCGACGCGCGGCATCGCTAGCCAGACGCCGAGCAGCGGCGAGATCAGCATCAGGCCGGCCGCGACCAGGAGTGCGACCTCGACCCCGGCATAGTCGGTGAGATGGCCCCAGCCCCAGGCGCCGATCGCGATGCCACCCGAGATCGAGGCCTGGAACGCCGCGAGCGAGCGGCCCGCGACCCAGCGCGGCGCCGAGAGCTGCACGCCGATATTGAACAGCGCGATCGCGGCCATCCAGACCGCGCCGGCCAGCACCAGCGCAGTTGCCGTCAGCACCGGCTCCGTGCTCAAGCCGACCGCGGCCATCGCAAACGCCATCGAGATGGTGCAGGCGCGGATCGCGGCTTCGCCGCTCATGCGCTTGCGCAATTCATGGATGTTGAGCGCGCCGATCACGGCCCCCATGCCGAAGGCGCCGAGCATGATGCCGTAGGTCTGCGCGCCGCCATGCAAGAGGTCGCGCGCGACCAGCGGCATCAGCGCCATCACGGCCCCGCCGATCAGGCCCATCACCAGCGTGCGCAACAGCACGATCTTGATCGGCGGCGAATTGGTGATGTACCGGAAGCCCGAGACCATCGCGCGGTTGAGCTTCTCTCGTGGCAGGCGCGAGGGTTCGGTGTTGCGGCGCCAGAGCAGCAGGACCACCAGCAGCGGCAGATAGAGAATCGCGTTGCAAGCGAACGCCGCCACCGCGCCGAGCGCAGCGACGATCACGCCGCCAACCGCGGGACCGAAGCTGCGCGCGATGTTGTAGCTGATGCCGTTGAGCGCGACGGCCGAGGGCAGTGCGTCGGGCGGCACCTGTTCGCTCACCGAGGACTGCCAGGCGGGGCCGAACAGCGCATTGCCGCTGCCGACGACGAAGCAAAAAGCGAGCAGCAATTCGGGAGTGATCAGATTAAGGCCGGCCAGCACGGTGAGCGCGCTCGCGCCGACCAGCGCGATCGACAGCGAGACCAGGGTGACGATGCGTCGATCATACATGTCTGCGATGGCGCCCGCCGGCATCGAGATCAGCATGATCGGCAACATCAGCGCGGTTTGCACCAGCGCCACCTTATCGGCCGAGGCCGCCATCTGCGTCATCGCCCAGGCGGCACCAACGCCTTGGATCAGGAGGCCGAGATTGGAGAGCAGGCTGGCAAGCCAGATGCGCCGGAATACGGTGTACCGCAGCGGCGCGGTGATGCCGTCGGCGACAATTTTCTGGCGGTTCCTCTGCTCGGTCATATCCCTTCCAAACGGTCTGGCAGAAATGGTCCTGGCGATTCCGGCAAATTCAGTGATGCCTGCGAAAGTCCTTCGCTGTCCAGTGATTAGGCCAGTATAAGCGGTGCAAAGAGGCGTTTGCCGGGGAGGAACAGATGAAGCTGTCGCGACGGACGATCCTGCAAGGGGTCAGCAGCTTGCCTTTCGCAGTTGCGAGCTTGCCGGCAGGCGCGATGGCCCAAACCGCACCGGCCGCCACGCCAAGCACTGAGCTGCCGCCGATCCTGTTCGTCCACGGCAACGGCGACTACGACGCGCTCTGGATGACGACCTTGTGGCGGATGGAATCGAACGGCGTCGCACGCGATCGCATGGCGGCGATCAATTTCACCGATCCGCTTGCGCGCAGCGACGACAAGGTCGAGCAGGCGAACCGGTCATCGACAGAAGACCAGCGCCGCGAGCTCACCGCCGCCATCGCTGACCTGAAGCGCCGTACCGGCGCGTCGCGCTTGGCGCTGGTCGGCAGCTCCCGAGGTGGCTATGCGATCCGTAACGTCATCAAAAATGGCGGTGCCGGCGATGTCAGCCACGCCGTGTTGTGCGGCACGCCCAATCACGGCGTGTTCGCGACCGACGACCAGCCCAACAACGAGTTCAATGGCCGCGGTGCATTCCTGCGCGGCTTGAACGACGGCGAGAGCGAGGTGACGGCGGGCACAGCTTTTCTCACCTTGCGCAGTGACGGCCTGGACAAATATGCACAAGCCGACGGCCGTTTCATCGGAAAGCCCGGCGTCCCGACCGGTATTACCGCGGAGGGGCCGGAGCTGAAGGGGGCCACCAACCTCGTACTCGGTGCGCTCGATCATCGCGAGGTGGCGTTTCATCCGCGCGCATTTCGCGAGATCTACAAGTTCGTCGCCGGGCGCGAGCCGATGCGCATCGCGATTGTGCCGGAGCCAAGCGTGAAGTTGAGCGGTTTGGTCACGGGCACGCCGGGCGGCGTGCCGACCAACCGTCCGGCGGCCGGCGCAACCGTCGACGTCTTCCGCGTCGATCCCGAAACGGGAGAGCGCAAGGGCGTTGCGCTGCACAGCTCAAAGACCGGTGCCGATGGCCGCTGGGGACCGGTGCAGATCGATCCTACCTGGTCGCTCGAATTCGTCCTGGTATCTCCCGACACGCCGACGACGCACATCTACCGCTCGCCATTCCCGCGCTCGTCGGACGTCGTGCACCTGCGGCCTGCGCGCCCGCTCGGGCCGGCTGACAAGGACGCAGGAGCTGTCGTGATCATGTCTCGGCCGCGCGGCTATTTCGGCCTGCCGCGGGACGTGGTGCTGCTCGACGGCAAGGAGCCGGCCGACGTCAAACCGGGCGTGCCCACGGATGCGGCAGCAACCCTGCGGCTTCCGGCCAGCGAGGTCGGGCGTAACATCGTGGCCCAGTTTGGCGAAGAACGGATTGTGGCACGCGCCTGGCCCGCCTCTGAGAGCAGGATTGCGATTGCCGAGCTGACTTATTAGCTGTTTGCTTGCGTCACTTCCGCCGGAGAGAGCCATGAACATCGCCAGCGTGCATCGGCCCATCATCCCTCCGACCCCGCCGCGTGCGCCGGACGACATGTCGTTCTTTGGCAAGCTCGCGGTGATCCGCCAGAACATGATCGCGACCTGGGGGCAGCGCGCCTATGAGGAAGACGTCATCCCGGGCCGCTTTTTTTTCCGCAACAGTTTCATCCTGAACCAGCCGGACGCGATCCGGCACGTCCTGCTCAGCAATTACGAGAACTATACGCGCACGCCGGCGGGCATCCGCATGCTGCGCCCGGTGCTCGGTGACGGCCTCCTGATTGCGGAAGGTCATTCCTGGACCTTTCAGCGCCGCACGCTGGCCCCGGCCTTCACGCCGCGCGCTACCGCAAATCTCGTCCCGCACATGACCGCGGTGCTCGACGAAGCGATTGCGAAGCTCGACGCGCGAACCGGCGAGCCCGTCGATCTGCGCGAGGTCATGCAGCGCATGACGCTCGAGATCGCCGGGCGCACGATGTTCTCGTTCGGCATGGACCGCCATGGCGCGACCTTGCGCAATTTCATCATGGAATATGCCGCGCGGCTGGGACGGCCCTATTTCCTCGACATGGTGCTGCCGGTGTCCTGGCCGAGTCCGATGGATCTTGCACGGGCGCGCTTTCGCAAGCGCTGGACCGAATTCGTTGCCATGCTGGTCGCCGAACGGCGCGCGGCGGGCAAGAAGGACGGCGCGCCGCCGCGTGACCTGTTCGACCTCATGGACGAGGCCCGCGATCCTGAAACGGGCAAGGGCTTTTCCGACGAACAGCTCGTCGACGAGGTCGCAACCATGATCCTGGCGGGTCACGAGACTACGGCGACGGCGCTGTTCTGGGCGCTCTATCTGCTGTCGCTCGACCCTGACACGCAGGAGGAGGTCGCCTCCGAGACCTGCGGCGAACATCTCGACAGCATGGCCGACATCGAGCGGCAGAAATTCACCCGTGCCGTGATCGAGGAGACCATGCGGCTCTATCCGCCCGCCTTCCTGGTCGCGCGTGCCGCGCGCGAGAAGGACAACGCGGCCGGCATCGAGATCGGCAAGGGCGACATCATCATGATCGCGCCGTGGCTTTTGCACCGGCACGAGAAACTGTGGGATCAGCCGAACGCGTTCATTCCAAAGCGCTTCATGGCGAAAGAGCCGCCTGATCGCTTCGCATATCTGCCGTTCGGCGCCGGCCCCCGCGTCTGCATCGGCGCGCCGTTTGCGCAAGCCGAATCGGTGCTGGCGCTGGCCCGGCTGATCGGCGCGTTCCGCGTCGAGCTTGCCGATACCGTTCCCGTGATTCCGCATGGCGTCGTCACGACGCAGCCGGACCACTCACCCATGTTCCGCATCACGCGTCGGTAACGGATGCTCGTCTGGCCGATGGCGTGATCCACCTTAGACAGAGCCCCGCCATGAGCGACATCCAGGCCCAGTTTTCCGTTCTGAAGCAGACCGCCGACGCCAAGGTGGTCGACGCGATTGCGCAACTGATCGCCAATGGTCAGGACCGAGACCTCAACCGCATCAACGTGCTGGATTTTGCTGATCGTGCCGGGCTCGATCAGGAGAAGGTCATTTCCGGATTTCTGCACGCATCGCGGCTAGGCCTGTTCGACATGAGCTGGAACGTGCTGTGTCCCGGCTGCGGAGGAGTTCTGGGTGCGCATACGACGTTGAAATCCCTGAAGCATGAAGACTACAACTGCGCGCTCTGTGCAGCTGGGTACGAGGCGTCAGTCGATGAGATGGTCGAGGTGGCTTTTACCGTCAGTCCGCGTGTCCGCCGGATCGGTGCTCACGATCCCGACACGTTGCCGATCTGGGAATATGTGCGGCAGATGTTCTGGAGCTCCGGCGTCGACATCAACGATGAATCGTTCTCGCGCCTGATCAACGAAGTGACGCTGGAAGCGCTCGAATTGCCTGCCGGCGAAAAGGCGATCCTCTCGCTGAAGCTTCCCAACCAGTTCGTCATCGTCTTCGAGCCGGTCACGCATTCCGCCCATTTCCTGGATGTTCAGGGTGAGCCGACGAGCGAACGTCAGCAGCTTTCGATTATGTTCAACAAATTAGAGGCGCCTACGGGGACCACTGTGATGCGCCCTGGACCGTTGCGCCTCACGCTCGAGAATCAATCAGGCAATCGCGTGTTGCCCTCGGTGTGGATTGCCGCCGACGCGTTGCATGAGATGATCGGCAAGCGCAAGCCCATTCTGACGGCCAAGCGGATGCTGTCCAATCAGACGTTCCGCGACGTCTTCAAGGCCGACAACCTCAATGTCGACCAGCGATTGAAGATCACGTCGCTGACCTTCCTGTTCACTGACCTGAAGGGGTCGACGGCGCTGTACGAGCGAGTCGGTGATCTCAGTGCTTTTGACCTCGTGCGCGCGCATTTTCGTGCGCTGCTGGAGATCATTGCCGCCGAGAAGGGGGCGGTTGTGAAGACAATCGGCGACGCTGTCATGGCGACCTTCGTCAGACCTGAGCACGCAATTACCGCGGGGCTGCGCATGCGCGCAGCCATGGATGAATTGAACAAGGAGCGCGGCGCCAACGATCTCATTCTCAAGATCGGTATTCATGAGGGGCCTTGCCTCGCGGTGATGCTCAACGAGCGCCAGGATTATTTCGGTCAGACCGTCAACATCGCCGCGCGCGTGCAGAGCCTGTCGACCGCGCAAGAGATCCACATCACCGGCCCAGTCCTCGATGTGCCGGCGGTTGCCGAAATCCTTCAGCAGCGCGAGATCAAGCCAATCCAGAAGCAGGCGGCTCTGCGCGGCATTGCCGACAAGATGGTGGTGTACGAGATACCGTAAGGGATGCGTCCGACATGCGCTCCGTCGCATTGACGGCGTGGCGGCGGATGCGCGCTACATCCTCCAGCGTCGATCGGACCGGACATAACGCCAACCGGCAGATTGCCGAAACGTAATGCGGCGCGCGGAACTGACGCACATTGCGCCGGTTGAATTTGCGCCTCATATAATGCTGGTAGCATCCGCCTCTCGCGGCTTCATCGATCTCGGTAGGACTTTATGCTCGACGGCCTGCGCCAATTCATCGCCGACATTGTTGCTCCCCACGACCAGACTCGCGCATTCGGCGACAGCGACTATCGGCTGGCGGCCACGGCGCTGCTGATTCACGTGGTCTCGCTGGACGGTCAGCCGAGCGCAGCCGAGCAACGTAAACTGCATAGCCTGATCGAAAGCCACTTTGGGCTGGATCGCGGCACTGCGGACCGGCTGATCGCCGACGCCACCGAGGTCGAGGGCGAGGCGGTCGATCTCTATCATTTCACCAGCGTGATCATGCGCTCGCTCGACGAAGAGGGTCGCAAGCGCATTGTGCGGATGATGTGGGAACTGGTCTATGCAGACGGCCAGGTCAGCGAGTTCGAGGACAACGTCGTCTGGCGCGCCTCTGATCTGCTCGGGATTTCGCAGCGCGACCGGATCGACCTGAAGCACGCGGTCGCGGACCGAGCCGGTGGTCAGGTCAAGGACAGCGCGGTCGCGGCTGACGGCTCTGGCCTCGACTGATGGCGGCCTGCGCGGAGACATGACGAAACTTTAATTTATCCGCCGCCTGCGCCGAATTCGCCTGCAAATCAAAGGTTTTTCAAGGCGGCTTGTCGTTCTGCTCAAGCGGCCATGCTGGCAGCGCAGCTTGCATGTCGCGCGTGGCCTATGCTCTCGTTCCACCATTGCGGGGCCAAAAACTTGAATTCAAGAGACTTCGATCGTGACTGAGCGGGTGACGCTGATTACCGGTGCCTCGGCGGGTATCGGCATGGAGCTGGCGCGCGTGTTTGCCGCCAACGGGCATCGCCTCGCATTGACCGGGCGACGGGCGGGCCGGTTGGAAGCGCTTGCCGCGGAGCTGGCCGCCAAGGGCGGCAAGAAACCGATCGTGATCGCCTGCGATCTCGAGGAAGCGGATGCCGGCGACAAGATCGCGGCAGCGCTTGCCGCCGAAGGTGTCGAACTCGATCATCTCGTCAACAATGCCGGTTTCGGCGTGTTCGGTGATGCGATCGAGCGCGATCGCGTCGAGCAGCTCGGCATCGTCGATGTCAATGTCCGGGCCCTGACGGATCTGTCGCTGCGCTTTGCCGATCAGCTCATCAAGAACAGGGGCGGTCTTCTCAATGTCGGATCTGTCGCCGGCTTTCTGCCTGGCCCCGGCATGGCCGTCTACTACGCCTCAAAGGCCTATGTCATCTCCTTCACCGAAGCGCTGCGGGCGGAGCTTGCACCGCGCGGCGTCCGCGTCACCGTGCTTTGCCCGGGCCCGGTGCCAACCGAATTCCAGGCTCGCGCCGGAGTCGGATCCCAACATGATACGGCGGTTCTCAACGTCTCTGCCGCCGAGGTGGCCCGCGATGCGTATCGCGGTCTGATGGCCAACAAACGGGCAGTGCTGCCTGGTCTGGGCATCAAGATTGTGCCGTTGGCGCTGCGTTTCTTCCCGCGCGGCTTCATCTTGGCCGCGACCAGCCGATTCCAGAGGCGCAGATCCTAGAGAAGGCCTGAGGCGTCCGTAGTGGCCCGGAGCTTGCTTTGATCTCGGTGTGTGCGCGAACTCACACGATGTTAACCATCGCTTAGCTATGCTGGCGGTCTGAACCGATAGCACTCGCAGAGGCCATGTCGTTCCGGACGGACAGGTTTCGTCGCGCAGAATTGGTGCCCCTCCGAACGAGGACGCCTGGCGCGGCCGCCTTCGTCTCCGAAGCCCGGCTCCCGGTTCTGATCGTCCTGCATCAGGAATCCTCGACCCCCGGCCGAATCGGCAATGCCCTGCGCGCGCTCGGCCATCGTCTCGACATCCGGCGACCGCGCTTCGGCGATGCCCTGCCCGAGACGCTCGATCAGCATGCCGGCGTCGTGATCTTCGGCGGCCCCATGAGCGTCAACGATCCCGATGACTACATCCGCCGCGAGATCGACTGGATCGAAATTCCGCTCCGCGAGCAGCGGCCGTTCCTCGGCGTCTGCTTAGGTGCACAGATGCTGGCGATGCAGCTCGGGGCCCACGTCGCGCCTCATGCGGAGGCGCTGGCCCAGATCGGGTACTACCCGATCAGGCCCACTGCCGCGGGACATGCGCTCTGCCCGCACTGGCCGGGGCAAGTCTACCACTGGCATCGCGAAGGATTTGATCTTCCGGTCAGCGCCGAGCTGCTCGCCGAGGGCGATGATTTTCCGGTGCAGGCGTTCCGTACGGGCAATGCCTTCGGTGTGCAGTTTCATCCAGACGTGACCTACGCGATGATGTGTCGCTGGACCACGCGCGGCTATGATGGCTTCAGCGCGCCGGGTGCGCGGCAGCGGCATCATCATTTTGCAGATCGTGCCGTCTACGACGCCGCGGAACGCGCCTGGCTCGATCACTTCATCGATGGCTGGCTGGCGCGCCGGCCGGCGCTTGCGCAAGCCGCCGAGTGATCGCGCCTTCGCCCGAAGCCCTTGCCTCTCCCCTGAATATGCTAGGCTCTCTGTCAACGAGCGCACACGAACGCGCCGGCAAAGGGAGAGCGCCATGGCCTACGAGCACATTCTCTATGAAGTGAGCGACAAGATCGCAACCATCACGCTCAATCGCCCGGATCGCATGAACGCTTGGACGCCGATCATGGAGCGCGACGTGCGTCACGCGATGGAAGCGTCAAGCATCGACGACAAGGTCCGCGTCATCGTGCTCACTGGTGCGGGCCGCGCCTTCTGCGCCGGCGCCGACATGGATGCGCTGAAAGGGCTCGACCCCGATGACGTCAGACGCGCCTCGAACCTGCCGCCCTTTGACATGAACCGCCGGCCGGATTGGCAGACGCGCTACGGCTATTACCCATCGATCAAGAAGCCGATCATTGCCATGCTCAACGGCGCGACCGCGGGCATTGGCCTCGTCCACGCGCTCTATTGCGATCTGCGCTTTGCCGCCGACAACACGGTGTTCACGACCGCCTTCGCGCGGCGCGGTCTGATCGCCGAGCACGGCATCAGCTGGATGCTGCCGCGCATCGTCGGTCATGCCAACGCGCTGGACCTGTTGCTTTCGGCCCGGCGCGTGCCGAGCGCGGAAGCGCTGCGGATCGGGCTGGTGAACCGGATCTGCTCGCCGGAGAAACTGCGCGAGGAGACCTATGCCTATGCCCGAGACCTCGCCGATTTCGTCTCACCGAGCGCGATGGCGGTGATCAAGCGGCAGCTATACGAGGTGCCGTTCCACACGCTGGCCGAGGCGACGATCGAAGCCAACCGAGAGATGATGGTGGCGCTGAACGGCAGCGATTTCCGGGAAGGAGTCGCAAGCTTCATCGAGAAGCGGCCACCGCGGTTTACGGGGAAATAGGGGCAGGAGCTTCGAGCAGTCCATCTTCGCCCTTTGGGCTTCGCCGGACACCACGCTTCGCCCTTGCGGCCCCGACGTGGCTGCGCCACGCGGAGCCCGAAGGGCGAAGCGTGGTGGAGCCAGGCGGGATCGAACCGCCGACCTCGTCATTGCGAACGACGCGCTCTCCCAGCTGAGCTATGGCCCCTTTGCTGGCCGCTCTGGTGAATGCGGCCGACAACCGGGCGCCATTTAAGTCCCCGCCAAGGTCAAGTCAAGGACGGCTATAACCCGGTTTTAGCCATCCGGGCGCCGACTTCCCTTGTTTGGGTCGGGGGGAACCGATATCAAGCCAACGGCGTCAATCCCGACCGGAGCCAGAGTTTTCAAAAACCATGCGTGCCGTTCTCGACATCGTCATCATCGTGCTCGATCTCTACGTCTGGCTGCTGATCGCGTCCGCGATCCTGTCCTGGCTGATCGCCTTCAACGTGGTGAACACCCGCAACCAGTTCGTCTCGGCGGTGGCGGAGTTCCTGTACCGCATCACCGAGCCCTTGCTGGCACCTATTCGCAATTTCCTGCCCAGTCTCGGCGGCCTCGACATCTCGCCGATCATCCTGATCCTGCTGATCATGTTTATCGAGCGGGTGATCCTGTATTACATCTACCCGAACGTGATCTAGGCAGGCTGGAGCGCCTTGGTTGCCAAAGAACCCTGGCGTCCCTCCGGCACAGGAATCAGCATCGCGGTGCGGGTGACGCCGCGCGGCGGCCGCGACGACATCGACGGGATCGAGCAGCTCTCCGACGGCCGCAGCGTGCTCAAGGTGCGGGTACGCGCCATTGCCGATGGTGGCGAGGCCAACAAGTCGGTCTTGGTCCTGCTGGCGAAATCGCTTGGTGTGCCCAAGGCCAACGTCAGGCTTTTATCCGGGGCGAGCTCGCGGCTGAAGCAGATCGCGATCGAGGGCGATTCGGCAGGGCTCGGCGAAGCCTTGCGTCAGCTCGCTTTCGTCAAATCGATAGACCATGGGAACTGACATGACCGCTAAAATCATCGATGGAAAAGTCATTGCCGCGGAACTTCGCGGCCGCGTCGCCGAGGAGGTCGCCCGCGTCAAGCGCGAGCACAATCTGGTGCCGGGCCTTGCGGTGGTGCTGGTCGGCAACGACCCTGCCAGCGAGGTCTATGTCCGCTCCAAGCACACCCAGACGCAAGGCGCCGGCATGGCCTCGTTCGAGCACAAGCTGCCGGCCGACGTTTCGCAAGCAGACCTCTTGGCGCTCGTCGCAAAGCTCAACCGCGATCCGGCCGTGCACGGCATTCTGGTGCAACTGCCGCTGCCGAAGGGGCTGAACACCGAGGCCGTGATCAACGCCATCGATCCCGCCAAGGATGTCGATGGCCTGAATCCGAGCAATGCCGGCCGGCTCGCCGGCGGTTTTGAGGCGCTGTCGCCCTGCACGCCGCTGGGCTGCATCATCCTGACCAAAAGCGTGCACGCTTCGCTCGAAGGCATGAACGCTATCGTCATCGGCCGCTCCAACCTGGTCGGCCGTCCGCTGGTGCAGTTGCTGCTGAACGAGAACGCCACGGTCACGATCGCGCATTCGCGCTCGCGCGATCTGCCTGCCCTCGTGAAGCGCGCCGACCTCGTCTATGCCGCTGTCGGCAAGCCGGAGATGGTGCGCGGCGACTGGCTAAAGCCGGGCGCGACCGTGATCGACGTCGGCATCAACCGCATCCCCAAACAAGACGGCAAGACCCGCCTCGTCGGCGACGTTGCCTATCAGGAAGCGCTTGGGGTTGCCGGCGCGATTACGCCGGTGCCGGGCGGCGTCGGCCAGATGACGGTCGCCTGTCTGCTGGTGAATACGCTCCGTGCCGCCTGCGCGATCACAGGGCTGCCGAAGCCGGCGGTGTAGGTTGTCGTCTCCGGGGCGGCTCGAAGAGCGAACCCGGAATTTCGGGCCACACACTTCTGGATTCCGGGTTCGCTCTTCGCGCGCCCCGGAACGACGGTTATTTCGTTACTTCTTCTTTTTCTTCTCGCGCTCAATGCCTTCGAGAATCAGCTTGTGCGCGTCCTCGGGGCCGCCCCAGCGCAGGATTTTCACCCACTTGCCCTTCTCAAGATCCTTGTAGTGCTCGAAGAAGTGCTGGATCTGCTGGAGCGTGATGTCAGGCAGGTCAGAGTAGCTCTTCACCTTATCGTAGCGCTGCGTCAGCTTCGACGACGGCACCGCCAAGATCTTTTCGTCGCCGCCGGCTTCGTCTTCCATGAACAGCACGCCGACCGGCCGCACGCTCATGACGGCGCCGGGAATGATGGCGCGGGTGTTGATGATCAGGACGTCACAGGGATCGCCATCATCCGACAAGGTGTGCGGGATGAAGCCGTAGTTCCCGGGGTAACGCATCGGCGTGTAGAGGAAGCGGTCGACCACGAGCGTGCCGGCCTCCTTGTCCATCTCGTATTTGATCGGTTCGCCGCCCACGGGGACCTCGATGATGACATTGACGTCATGTGGTACGTTTTTCCCGATCGAGACCGCATCGATACGCATTCAAGGCTCCGTTGTTGCCGAGGTGACATCGCGCCCGGCAGCGATTTTGGCGCTGTCATACGCGGGCTTGGCCCGCTGATCCATCGCGTTTTTGTGAAATAATGAATCCGGCGATCACCGGCCCAAGTGGCAACGGTATCGACGGATGGAAACGCTGCCGATTCAGGTTTCAGCAGCTCAATTGGTCCAGGCGAAGGCAACCTTGTCGAGCGACTTCGGCCCGAACCGCTCCGAGGAGCGTGCCACCATGCGGCCGCCTAGGGCACGGTAGAACTCGGTGGCCGGATCGTTGTCCGACAGCGCCCACACCACCATGCTTTTCAGGCCGCTCTGCATCAGGTCGCGGCGGGCGGCGGCGAACAGGCGGCGGCCGAAGCCGAGGCCCTGGAATTCAGGACGCAGATAGAGTTCGTAGATCTCGCCGTCGAAATGCAAGCTGCGGGCACGGTTGCGGCCATAATTGGCGTAGCCTGCGATCTTGTCGCCGAACACCAGCACGCTGACGCGGCTGCCCTTGCGGATCGCACTGTCCCACCATTGCGGACCGCGGCGGTTGATCAGCTTCTCCAACTCGGCGCCGGGAATGATGCCCTGATAGGCCGAGCGCCAGGCTTCGTCATGGGTCGACGCCACCGCAGTTGCATCTGCGGCTTTGGCCGGCCGGACTTCGATCAGGGTTGTGCTCATGGACGCGATCAAACCAAGTCGCCGCGCCGGCGGCAAGACCTATCGTTAATTATCGGTTAACCTGTGGACTTTCTGCATCAGTTTTTAACCATGTTGTACCGAAAGAGGACAAGCCGCCGTTCAGAACGGGATCGGCCTGCCATGCGCCGGTGCAAAACTCGCCTGCGGCGCCTAATGAATGCGATGGCTGCGCAAAAAGTCTGGCCGGAGTGATTCGTTCCTCCTGGAGCATGATCCGGAAAAGTGTGGAGCGGTTTTCCGAAAAGATTATGCTCAAACAATAGTCTAAAGCGCGATGATCATTCGTCTTCATCTCATCGCGCTTTCGTGTGACATCGCTGTCGGTGTCCGCCTCCTCTGGCAATTCATGCGGCTCCTCATCACCCCTGCGCTTCTGTGTTTGCTGGCCGTGCTGACTGCGTCACCTCTGTGCGCTCAGACCACGTTTGGCCCCTCCGGAGAGGAGGGCGAACCGTTTCGCCGGCAACAGTGGCGCGTGCCGTCGCCGGATACCAGCATTGCCGCGCATGCGCTGCTGTTTCGCCCTGTCGGCGCCGGCCCGTTCCGGCTCGCGGTCATCGCCCACGCCTCGACGCAGAATGGCTTGCGTCGCGCGCAAATGCCGCGACCGGAATATCGCGCGCTCACGGCGTATCTCGTCGCGCACGGCTTTGCCGTGCTGGTGCCGGAACGGCTCGGTCACGGCGCGACCGGCGGCCACTATGTCGAAGACCAGGGCGGCTGCGACGAAGCGGACTACGCGCGATCGGCCCGCGCAACGGCCGACGAAATCCGGCTCGCGCTGGACTATTTGCGAAAGCAGGAATTCATTCGCAAGGACGCTGCAACGGTGATCGGCCATTCCGCCGGCGGCTGGGGCGCGCTGGCACTCGCCAGCGCCGAGCCGAAGGCGGTTTCCGTCATCATTGCATTCGCGCCAGGGCGCGGCGGCCATGCCAATGATGAGCCGAACAGGATCTGCGCGCCGCATACGCTCCTTGCGGCCGCCGCCGAATTCGGCAAGACCGCGCGCATCCCCGTCACGTGGCTCGTTGCCGCCAACGACAGTTACTTCGCTCCGGCATTTTCTCAAAGACTGGCTGAGGCGTTTGGCGGCGGTGGCGACAAGCTCGACTTTCGTATCCTGCCGGCCGTCGGCAGCGAGGGTCATTGGATGATCGAAACCGAGGCCGGCGTCAAAGCCGCAACCGGCGAGCTCGCGCGCGCGCTGAACCAGGGCAGGCCGGTGGCGGCCAAGAAGCCATGGGACAATCGCTGATGCCTGAATGGCCCGACGACGATGTGATCCTGTTCGATGGCGTGTGCATTTTCTGCTCGCGCTGGGTCCGCTTCGTCGCCGCCCGCGATACGGCGAAGCGGTTTCGCTTCACGCCGGTCCAGTCGGATTATGGGGCGCGGCTCGCGCGCACGTTCGGGATCGATCCGCACGATCCCGATACCAATGCAGTGATCCACGGCGGCGAGGTGTTCATGAAGTCCGATGCCGCGCTGACGGTGCGGTCTCAGCTCCCCGGCTGGGAATGGGTGCGCCGGCTGTTCGCCGTGCCGAGGCCGCTGCGGGATCCCGTGTACAGCCTCGTCGCACGCAGCCGCTATCGCATCTTCGGCAAGGACGATGCCTGTTTTGTGCCCGATGCCGATTACGGGCGCGGGTGATCGACTAGTATCCTCGTCATTGCGAGGAGCGAAGTCACGAAGCGATCCAGAATCTCTCCGCAGAAAGACCCTGGATGCTTCGCCGCGCTCGCAACGACGGAGCTTGCGGTCATGGCCTGCCAAGGGCCGCCAACACTTCCCTGGCCGCTCGCTCGCCGCTGTCGCGCGCGCCATGCGCTGTCGAGAAGAAATTTGGCGAGGTTGCCTCGCCCGCGAAGAACAGCCGGCCATCAACCGGCGCGGCCAGCACGGCGCGATCGCCGGCGTGACCCGGCAGCGCGTGCGAATAGGAGCCGCGGGCGAAAGGATCGTGCGCCCAGCGCGACTCGCGCAGGGATTTTAGCTTGCGGCGGATGTCGTTGCCGAGAAAGCCTGCAATCTCGTCGATGCTATGGGCGGCGAAGGCGCCCTCGCCGGCATCTTCCAATTGACGCGCAAAGCTGCCGCCGAAGAAGCCATCGATGCAGGGCTGCCCGAATGGGCGGATGTGATAGGTGCCCATCGCGGTGCGCATGGTGGCGCCGCGCAGGTTTCCCTCGGTCGGAAAGGCTTCAGCATCCGCGAGCGCCAGTGTCACCTTGTCGTTGACACCGAGCGGCAGGCCCCGTGCGGCATGGAGCTTGGCGGGAAGCGGCGGGGAAAAGCGGATCGCCTCATCGGCAATCAGATTGGTCGGGACGGTGACGATCACCTTGTTCACGGTCATCGTGCCCTGCGAGGTCTGGAGCCGGATGCGCTGACCGGAGTGATCGACCAGCGTGACGTTGCAGCTGAGCGCGACCGGACACGGCGCGCCATAGGCCGCGATCAGCGTTCCATATCCGGCTCGCACGCGCCAATTGAAATACGTGTCCTCGTAGCGCTCCATGTCGAGGATCGAGACTTGATCGAGTTCGCACCCGTTCACATAAGTCGAGACCGCGTCGATCATCGGATTCCAGCGGTTGCCAGGCTCGAGATAGCAGGAGGCCGGCGCGTCCTCGCCGCTTTCCGCGGCCTCCCAGGCGCGTTCGTAGAATTCGTCGATCGCGTCTGCGAAGGCGATGCGCTCGGCTTCCGGAAAGGCGTCGCCATAAGCGCGATCGCCCCAAGGCGGCAGATCCGTGTTGATCTCGAAGCCGAGCTGGCGGGCAATCGCAACGAAGGAATTCTTGTCGGCCGAGTGCAGCCAGCCGCAGCCGACGTCGAAGGTCACGTCAGGCGAGGCCTGCACGGTCCAGGCGCGGCCGCCGAGCCGGTTACGCGCCTCCAGCACGATCACGGAGAGGGCGGAGCCATGCAGCGCATGCGCGGCGCCAAGGCCGGCGGCACCCGCGCCGATGATCGCGACGTCGGCGGAGGAGGGAAGGGAGGTCATGGGCAGGCTCTAGCACGTTCGCCAATTGTCCTGAAGCCGGCCAGGTATGCAGCTCTCGTGTCCCGGACGCGCTGCAGCGCCTGCGCTGCTGCGCAGAACCGGGACCCAAGTCGACGGGTAAACGAAACGAGAGTGCTGGGCCCCGGCTCTGCACCGCATCGCTGGTGCGCTGCGCTGCGTCCGGGGCACGCGAGAGTGGGCTTTACGCCACCGCTTCCTTGGCCTTTTCCGCACGCTTGCGCTCGTTCGGGTCGAGATGCTTCTTACGCAGGCGGATCGACTTCGGGGTGACCTCGACGAGCTCGTCGTCCTCGATATAAGCGAGCGCCTTTTCCAGGGTCATGCGGATCGGCGGGGTCAGGCGCACCGCTTCGTCCTTGGAGGTCGTGCGGATGTTGGTGAGCTGCTTGCCCTTGAGCACGTTGATCTCGAGATCGTTGTCGCGGGTATGCTCGCCGACGATCATGCCGCGATAGACCTTCCAGCCCGGCTCGATCATCATCGGCCCGCGGTCTTCCAGCTTGAACATGGCGTAGGCGACCGCCTCGCCCTGGTCGTTGGAGATCAGGACGCCGTTGCGGCGGCCCTGGATCTCGCCCTTGTAAGGGGCATAGCCGTGGAACAGGCGGTTCATGATCGCGGTGCCGCGGGTGTCGGTCAGAAGTTCGCCCTGGTAGCCGATCAGGCCACGGGTCGGCGCGTAGAACACCAGACGCAGGCGGTTGCCGCCGGAGGGCTTCATCTCGATCAGCTCGGCCTTGCGCTCGCTCATCTTCTGCACGACGACGCCGGAATGCTCTTCGTCGACGTCAATCACGACCTCCTCGATCGGCTCCATGGTGGCACCGGTGGCTTCGTCCTTCTGGAACACGACGCGCGGGCGCGACACCGAGAGCTCAAAGCCCTCGCGGCGCATGGTCTCGATCAGGATGGCGAGCTGCAATTCGCCGCGGCCCGAGACTTCCATCGCGTCCTTGTCGGCGGCTTCGACGACGCGCAGCGCAACGTTGCCTTCGGCCTCGCGCAAGAGACGGTCGCGGATCATGCGGCTCGTCACCTTGTCGCCTTCGGTGCCGGCGAGCGGGGAGTTATTGACGATGAATGACATCGACACGGTCGGCGGGTCGATCGGCTGGGCCGGCAGCGGCACTTCCACGGTCGGATCGCAGAACGTGTCGGCGACGGTGCCCTTGGTCAGGCCCGCAATCGCAACGATGTCGCCGGCTTCGGCTTCATCGAGCGGCGTGCGCTCGAGGCCGCGGAACGCCAGGATCTTGGTGATGCGCCCGGACTCGACCAGCTTGCCGTCGGCATTGAGCACCTTGACCTGCTGGTTCGGCTTGAGCACGCCGGAGGAGATGCGGCCGGTGATGATACGGCCGAGATAGGGGTTGGCTTCCAGGATGGTGCCGATCATCTTGAACGGACCTTCCTCGACCTTCGGCGGCGCGACGTGGCGCAGGATCAGGTCGAACAACGGCTCCATGCCCTTGTCCTTCGGACCCTCCGGGCTTTCGGCCATCCAGCCCTGCTTGGCCGACCCGTAGAGGATCGGGAAGTCGAGCTGCTCCTCGCTGGCATCGAGTGCTGCGAACAGGTCGAACACCTCGTTGATGACCTCGGTCGGGCGCGCGTCGGGACGGTCGACCTTGTTGATGACGACGATCGGCTTCAGGCCGACCTTGAGTGCCTTGGACACCACGAACTTGGTCTGCGGCAGCGGGCCTTCGGCGGCGTCCACCAGCACCAGCGCGCCGTCTACCATGTTCAGGATGCGCTCGACCTCGCCGCCGAAATCGGCGTGGCCGGGGGTATCGACGATGTTGACGCGGGTGTCTTTCCACTGCACCGAGGCCGCCTTGGCCAGAATGGTGATGCCGCGCTCGCGCTCCAGATCGTTGGAGTCCATGGCGCGTTCGGTCACCTTCTGGTTCTCGCGGAACGTGCCGGACTGCTGGAGGAGGCGGTCGACCAGGGTCGTCTTGCCGTGGTCGACGTGGGCGATAATGGCAACGTTGCGGAGGTTCATGAGTGAGCTTCTTTGCGTTCGAACAATGGGTTAAGCGCGATCTCGCCGGTCGGACCGGGACCTCTTCTCGAAACAACGCTGAAAGACTGGAAACGGGCGCTCGCCGCCCAAAAGGGAAGCCCGGCCATATCAGACCGGGCGCCCTACGCGTTGCGGCGCAATATATGCAAAAACAGCCAAAAAACAATGTGTACTTTGGCCGTTGGTTGACTGAATTTTGTCCGGGAATCTCCGGGGGTTAGGCGAATAGCGGCCTTAAGCGCGCCGCCCCTTGATCGCCGCCCAGATCAGGGCAACGCCGCCGATCCCCACGACCAGTCCCAGGAAGACCAGTGGCGCGATGTCGGAGGCGATCCGGCCGTCCTCGACCACCGACATTCCGCCAAAGAGCAGGGCGCAGACACCCGGCAGCAGCATGACCAGCCCGAAGATCGCCATGAGGGCGGTCAGGCAGCCGCCGCGTTTGTTCGCCGGGGCAGGAGGCAGTCCCGGCGGCGGTATGTCGCTGATGCTCATGCTTGCAAGGCTCCTTCGGTCGCCTGTGCAGCGAGAGCCGCGCGAATGCCGTCGATCTTTCCGTTGCGGTAGAACAGATTGTAGGTGTCAAACGGAATGATCGAGCCTTGCTCCGTCACGAAATGGATGCAGCTGCGCTTGACGTTGCCGACGCAGAAATTGAAGCGATCGAGAAACTGCACGATGGTGACGCGGAACACGTTCTCGTAAGTGAGCCCTTCCGGCACCTGAAAGCTCGGCAGGCAACATAGCAGTTCGCAGACGCGTTCGGGGGTGTTGAGCGGGCCCGACGACAGCGAGAAGAGGTCAATAAACTTCTCCTTCAGCACCGGATATTTCTCCGGGCTGATCGTGTTGGGCATGACCGCGACGAGCTGCTCCTGCGGGATCAGCGAGGTCAGCGGCAGCACCTTCTCGCCGTTGCGCAGGCCATAGCCGATCGAGATGCTTTCGGGATTGCAGGGCAGCGGGATCATGTCCTTGTCGCCGAACACGTCGGTCTCGATCACGCGCTTGCGGATTTCCGACAGCATGATGCGGTCGGTGTTCTTGTCGAAATTCTCGTTACGGCCGGCGTCTTGCACCGGCTGCAGCGTGACCCCGCGCACGCATTTCCAGGTGAGCGCGTGGCGAACGATGTCGCCGATCTCCGCATCGTTGACGCCGCGCTTGATGGTTGCGACCAGCGTGGTCGATACGCCATAATGCTCGAGATTCTCCAGCGCCTGCTGGCGGATTTTTCGAAGGTCCGCGCCGCGCAGATTGATCAGCGGCTCGCGCTGCAGCGAATCGAACTGGAGATAGACCTCCAGCCCGCGCTTGTTCTCGGCGAGCCGCGCCACGAAATTCTTCTCGCGGGCGATGCGCAGGCCGTTGGTGTTGATCATGACGTGGCGGATCGGGCGGGCGCGCACGGCGTCAAGGATCTCGAAGAAATCCGGATGCAGCGTCGGCTCGCCGCCGGAAATCTGCACCAGGTCGGGCTCGCCCTCGCTCGCGACCAGCGCATCCAGCATCCTCTCGACCGTTGCGAGCGGCGTGAACCGCGTCCGCGCCGGCGAGGATTCGGCAAAGCACACTGGGCAGGTGAGATTGCAGTGCTCGGTGATCTCGATCAGCGCCAGGCAGGAATGCTGCTCGTGGTCGGCGCACAGGCCGCAATCATAGGGGCAGCCGAATTCCGTACGCTGCTGGAATTGCAGCGGCCGATCACCAGGCTTGATGAAATCCTTGCACAGACGCCAATAGGCCGCGTCCGTCGACACCAGCGTTGATTGGACGCCATGCTGCTTGCAGCGTTTTTCGTACCAGACCTCGTTGCCGAGAATCTGGATCTTGGTCGGCACCAGCTTCAGGCAGGTCTCGCAAAGGGACTGGGTCTGGCCCCAGAAGATATAGGGACGCGACCTACGCAACGGCGCGTTCATGCAGGGATCTCGCTTTGGGCGCCGTCGCCAGCATGAATGCGGCGTAGAGCAGGATGGACAGCGACAGCAGGTGAAACAGCGTGAAGGGGCCGATCAGCGTGCCATAGGGCTTGAGGAATTCCCACAGGAAGCGCTGCGCTCCATAGTAGACGAGCACCAGGTAGAAACCATTGGTGACCACAAACCGGTTTCGGTTCAAGACTGCCAGCACATAGAGAAGCGCGAACACGCCCATGGCGGTGCTCTCATAGAGCTGCACCGGGTGGCGAAGGAGGCCGTCGCCGAAATCATGGCCGAAGGGCAGCGCCGTGGGCGTGCCGTAGGTGAAATCGTCGAGGCCCGCGAAGTAGCAGCCGATCCGGCCGATTGCGATGCCGAGCGCCAGCGGCAGGGCAAAACGGGCGCCGGTTCGCACCGTGATGCCTGCGGACCATTTGTAGAGCTCGATCGCCACGATGCCGCCGGCGAGCGCACCCTCGACCGAGCGCGCAACGCCGCTCTGGCCCGACAGCCACAGATTGGCCGACCCGAACAGGTAGGCGCCGACGCCTGCGCCGAACACCAGGGCGGCGATGTAGGACATTTCGAAGGATTGCGCAGGAAACCGCAAGCCCTGTCGCGACAGCCAGTAGACGGCAGCTGCCGCCGCCAGCCATGCTGCAATATCGAAGACCGTATGAAGGAAAGCCCCACTCATGCGGCGGAGAGTATAGCACGATCACGCCAGAGGAGCGCGCATGTCCTCTCCCATGTGCACTGCCTTCACAAGGGAGAAGGAAGAGGCGAGATTAGGTCCGCTATCCGGCCTCCCGCTCCTCCGTTGGATAGACGCCTCGCAACACTTCCTCGAAGTGCAGCTTCACTGCATCGTTGCAGAGGCAGGCGCGCAGGCGCAGGCCGTCGCGGCTGCGGACGAGAATTGAGCCGCGCCTCGTGTCGAGCACGCCTTCGGCTTTGAACGATTGGAGCACGCGGCTCGCATAGCTGCGTCCCACTCCGAGCAATGTCGCAAGCTGCTCATGCGTCAGCGGCACGCTGCTTTCGCCGCCGGTTCGCTCCATCGCCGCCAAGATCCATTTGGCCGTGCGCTGCTCGATCGAGTGGATGGCGTTGCAGGCGGTCGACTGGAAGATCTGCGCCAGCATGCAATCGGCATAGCGGGCGAAGATGTTGCGCAGCGACGGC
This sequence comes from Bradyrhizobium sp. 137, assembly GCF_023074095.1. NCBI lineage: Bacteria > Pseudomonadati > Pseudomonadota > Alphaproteobacteria > Hyphomicrobiales > Nitrobacteraceae > Bradyrhizobium > Bradyrhizobium sp. 137. Next base: position 4,246 of record NZ_JADPKU010000099.1, on the reverse strand, counting down.
GAACGCGTCTTGGCTGCTTCCAGTTTGCCGACGTGAATGCGCGAAAATGGGCCGCCGAACTTCACGCAGATGCGGGTATAGGCCGGCAGAAATCCCTCGCTGACGATGCCGCCCACCGCGCCTTCACGACCGACCAGGATGGTCTCGACGTCGCGGCCATCCTCGTTAGGGACGAGAAAGGTCGCAAGCGAAGGTCCGCAGGGGAAGTGGACGACCTGCACGTCATCGCCGGGATTGTAGAGCAGTTCGCCGGCCGCGCAGTCCTCGATGGTGACGTGCGGCGCGAGCAGGGCGTAATCCGCCGGGCTCAGGCGCCGCAACAGATTGTTGATCGGCCGGCTGTCGACCTCGCTTGTACTGCCGATACGCGCATCCATCGTGAACCCCCCGTGCTCTTTTCCACAATACCTTTCCACAATACCGGGTTCCGTCCGTTTCCTGTGTGCACAAGTGGACAGACGGAAGAACTGTGATGTGGTGGTTTCGTTCCGGGAACCCTCCGATGCGCTGGGCGCAGGCGTTGTGGCGCGGCTGTCCTGATCAGAAAAACCTCTCGCTCCAAGATGCGATCATGGCACCCGCACTTCCCGATGGCTTCCCATATCCTGCCGACGTCCTGGTCGTCGAGGACGATCCGATCATTGCAATCGATTTCGAGGACCGTCTGCTCGGGTTTGGCGTGAGGCACGTGCGCACCGCCGGGTCGGTGACGCAGGCGCTGGACGCGATCGCGAAAGGTGCTCCCGATTTCGCCCTGCTCGACGTCGAGCTGAACCGCGAGAAGAGCTTTGCGATCGCCGAGCGACTGGTGGCGCTGAACGTCCCATTCGTCTTCGTCACCGGCTATGGTGCCGAAACGCGGATTCCGCCCGAATTTGCGGCGCGGCCGCGGCTGCAAAAGCCGTGCTCGAGCGAGGCGCTGGAGGCTGCGCTGCGGACGCGCGATCGCTGAGGTTCAGGCAGATTTCGGGTCGAGCGTGGTCGACCACAGCGCCACGTCGGCCCGGTCGCGCAAGGTCACCGTCATCTGGCCGGAGGCGCCGTCGATCTTGACGTGGCCGAAGAACTGCATCCCGGCAGACGGCGGCAGGTTCTGGCTGTCCTTGCCGGGTGCCTTGACGAAGCGCACCTCCGGCCCAAAGGTGTTGTCGAGCGCGTTCGGACCGAAAGTGCCCGCATGCAGCGGACCCGAGACGAACTCCCAGAACGGCTCGAAATCCTGGAATTGCGCCTTGTTCGGATCGTAATAATGCGCGGCGGCGTAGTGTACGTCCGCGGTCAGCCACACCGTGTTGCTGATCGGCGCCATCTTGATGAAGCGAAGGATGTCCGCGATCTCGAACTCGCGGCCGCGTACCGGGCCGTCGCCTTGCGCAATCGCTTCCGATCCGCCTTTCGGCGTGTCCGCGACGATGAGACTGAGCGGCATGTCTGAGGCGATCACCTTCCAGGTCGCGCGCGAATTCAACAGGCCGCGCTTGAGCCAGGCGATCTGGTCGGGTCCGAGGAAGTGGCTGGCCGGTCCGTATTCCGTTTCCAGATTGGCGCCGTTCGCGCCGCGATAGCTGCGCTCGTCGAGCACGAACACGTCGAGATGCGGGCCGTAGGAGATCTGGCGATAGATCCGGCCCGGCTCAGTGATGCTCTCGCGCATCGGATACATCTCGTGGAAGGCGCGCGAGGCGCGCGCGGCGAGCAGCGTGATGTCGCGGACTTTGTATGACGCCGGCAACTCCTTCGACAGCGACCAGTTGTTGGTGACCTCGTGGTCATCCCACTGCACGAAGATCGGCACGTCGGCATTGAAGCCGCGGAGGTTGTCGTCGGTCAGATTGTATTTGTGCGCGGCGCGGTACTCGTCGAGCGTCTCCGCGACCTTGGCCTTCTCGGGGATCGTGACGTTCTTCCAGATCTTGCCGTCGGCGAGCTTCACCTCGGATTGGACGAGGCTGTCGGCGTAGATCGTATCGCCCGAGTGCAGGAAGAAGTCCGGACGATGCTTGCGCATCGCGGCGAAGGTGAACATGCCGCCGTCGTCGGGGTTGATGCCCCAGCCCTGGCCGGCGACGTCGCCACCCCAGACGAAGCTGACATCGCGGCGGTCGGCCGGCGCGGTGCGGAAGCGGCCGGTCACCGGCTCGCCCTCGACCGCGCTATGCGAGAGATCACGGAAGCGCACGCGATAGAAGATGTCCTGTCCGCTCGGCAGGTTCTCGATCAGCATTTTGGCCGTGAAGTCGCTCTCGGGCAGCGCCGCGATCGGCGGCAGCGCGCGAGCGTCCCTGAACGACTCCGTCGTCGCCACCTCGACCAGCATCTGAGCCGGCCGGTCGGTGCGTGCCCATACCACGCCGCCGTCGACCGTGACGTCGCCTGATTGTACGCCATGGGTGACCGCAGGCCGGTCAGCCGCTCGCGACAGATAAGGCATCGCGATCGTGCCAAGCGCGCCGGCGCTGGTAGTGAGGAAACGGCGGCGTGAGAATGTGATGTTCATGGACGGTCCCGATTTCGCCAGGGACGGGTGCCTTGCGGCAGCCGCCACGATGAAATCAGACCCTATATTGAGACAATGTGACGCAGCAATAACGCGCAGGCGCTACGCGTTGCCGGCGGCTCTGAATTGCGTGCCCGTGCGTGGCGGGGTCTGCGGCAGGCTGAACAGCACCGCCTTACGGTCGGCGACGGCGGCATGGAATTGGTCGAGTGCGATGTTGAAGGCGGTGAGCGCGGCCTCCTCGATCGCACCGTGATCGAAGCAGCGCAGCGTGTCGCGCAAAATCACATCGGCTTCGGCCTGCATCTGGTCAAGCTCTTCGGTCGTCTCGCTCTTGCGGGCCGCCGTGATCATGTCGAGCAGGCGTTCGCGCAAATGGCTGTTGTTGTCGCGCTCGTCCTTCTTCAGATAGCCGGCAAACCAGGCGCCGATCGAGCCCATGGCGGAGAGCGCCATCAGGCTCCACCAGATGTAGTCGCTGTATTTGTCGAGAAACGTCTTTTCCTCGCCGTCAACGAAGGCGGCGGCGCCGGGATGCACGGGGATCACCGCATCCTTGTCGGTGTCGGGCGTCTCGATCTTCGCCGCCAGCGGGAATTCCGTCACCAGTTGCTGGCGCACGGCGAACAGCTGCCGCGTGAATGCCGCGATGGTGGTTTCGGACACAGCTTTGCGCGCCACGATGTGGTGCGCAAAGCTGATGGTTTTGACCTCGTCGTCCGGACGGTCGGGTGAACCGCCATAGGCGCCGGCTGGAATCTCCGCGGATTCGTAGACCGGGTGGTTCTGCGCGATCGCGTCGGCGGAATCGATGGCGAGGAAAGTCGGCGTGCCGCCCTCTTTGACCGATGCAGAGATCGCGTCCGCCGTGATCTTGCTGTTGACCGGGCCGGCCGCGAGGTAGACGTCGGCCTTCTGGGCCTTGATCGCCTCGGCAACCTCGTTGGCCGGGAATTGCACGATCTCGACCTTGGCGGGATCGACGCCGTATTGCTGAAGGATCACCTTGAGCAGGTTGACGTTGGCCTGGGTGCGGCCGACGACACCGATGCGATGCCCGGCGAGTTGTGCCACCTTGGTGATCTTGGCGCCCTTCTTCTTGCCCTTGCCCGCTACGGCCCACAGCACCACGACATTCTTGCGCAGCGTCGCGACCGCCTGCGCGTTCTTCGGCACATCGAGGTCGCCGCGCACGATGGCAAGATCGACCTTGCCTTCCGCGAGGGCATTGGCGCTGGCGGTGGCGCCGTCCGTCTGGATCGGGCGCAGCCGCACCTGGCTCTTGTTCTGCGTGAAAGCCTGGGTCAGCGCCTGCACGACCTTGACGTCATCGCTGCTGGCGGGACCAACCGCGATCTTCAGCGTCACCGGCCGCATCGCGAAGTAGTAACCGCCGGCGAGCGCACCGACGATCGCAAGCACGAGCGCCAGAGACACGAGCGCGGTCTTCCGCGCCGCGGATCGCGGCGAAGGCGGAGAGGGCGTTTCGGCCAGGTTCAGTCCCCCGGTCATCGATCTCCCAAACAGGCGCTTGAGGCTCAGTTTCATCTTCGCCGGCGATTTACGCCCGCAATTGTAGCAAATTTCTTGTCCGGCGGGGTTACATCTCCTTCATGGTTAGCGGGAATGGACGAAATCCCGTATGAACCCCAGGGCTATCGCATGTGGCCGAGGAGCTCAAAAAGAAAGGCATCGTTCCACCCGGCGCGCTTGAGCTTGAGGCGCAAGGAGATGGTGGTGTCAGGGTGA
>NZ_JADPKU010000111.1:0-724 GCF_023074095.1 Bradyrhizobium sp. 137 | reverse complement strand
AGCGCATGCTCATGCGCCGTCCGCAACGGCCGCAGATCGCAATTCCTTGTAACAGGGCTGCCCCCTTGCGCGGTACGCCAGAGTGTCCTGCCTCATAGCGGAAGATGGTATCTGCCAGTCGCCCCTGGTTGGCCATGAACTCCTCCCAGCTGATATAGCCTGGGTGAGCGGCGTGGAGGCAAACCGCCCAATCCGCGATCGCCACCTTGACCGTTCCCGTCAGCGATCCCGGCCGGCATCGGCTCGGATCCTTTTGCCGGCGGCCATAAACATACGCCCCAGCATAGGCCGGATTTTGAAGGATACTAAGGACGCGTGCACTATCTGGCGCACGCCAGACGATCGCGTGTGGAGATGGTCCAAGCAGCGGTCGAACCGGCAAGGACAATCCGTTCCTGTCCAAGTACCGCATCACACGGCGAGCGCTTTGCAGTTCCCGGAATTTGGCAAACACGAGATGAAGACGGGCCTGCACCTCCTCATCGGGATTGAGAACAATTGTGCCGGCTCGATCATAGGCGAGCCCGGCCGGCAAGGGCAGCCGCAGTTCGCCCCGTGCCGCCTTCTGGCGTTCTCCTTGGTGAAGGCGCATCCGAAGCTGATGCAGCTCTGCCTCGCTCATGATGCCGGACAAGCCCAACAGCAGGCGGTCGTGGTAGGCGCGCGGATCGTAAAGCCGCTCGCCATCCGCAATGAGCACGCCGAACACCGAGCACAGCTCGAG
>NZ_JADPKU010000095.1:0-9586 GCF_023074095.1 Bradyrhizobium sp. 137 | reverse complement strand
TCACGGCCTTTGAGCGCGACCGGGCTCAGATCCAGCAACGGGCGGTTTTGCGAGAACCGCCCGTTTGCACATTCTGGCAGATTTCCCAGACACAAGAGCGCGCCATAAGCCGTAAAACCATTGCGCAGGGAAGGCCGGGATGTCCCGGCGTCACCTGTGGTCACCCCGCGTGCGTTTCTCGCGTGCGGACCCTGGGTGCCAGCCGGCGCCCGGCCTTCCCTGCGCCCTCTCTTCTCGATGAGGGTGAAGACGGATAGCAAACCTCGGGCGCCTGCGCCGCGAGACCGAGAACGTGTGCGCGCCGCTCTGCAAGACCCATCCTGCCACGGTCAGCCATGTTGCCGCGCCGCCACCAAGTTCATCTTGCACTGCGGCAGAAAAATATCGCACACTCGCTCGTGCCGGGCATCCAAGCGAGCTCGAACCGAGGAGCGAGCCATGTCCCTCCAGACCATACCATCCGACGCCACCGAGCATCGCCCCAACCGTCCCGAGGATGTCCAGGCGATGGAAGCGGAGGCGCGCCTGCGGGACGACATCCGCCTGCTCGGGCGCATCCTGGGCGATACCGTGCGCGACCAGGAGGGCGCCGAATTGTTCGAACTGGTCGAGCGCATCCGCCAGACCTCGATCCGATTCCACCGCGACGAGGACCGGCTCGCCCGCCGCGAGCTCGAGCAGATCCTCGATGGCATGTCGATCTCCGAGACCGTGCGGATCGTCCGCGCTTTCAGCTATTTCTCCCATCTCGCCAACATCGCCGAGGACCAGAACAACATCCGGCAGATGCGCGCCCGCACCGCGGGCAAGAACGGCGGCTCCGGCGTGCTGGCGGAAACGCTCGTCCATGCCAAGGCGGCGGGCATCGGCCCCGACGCGCTGCGCAATTTCTTCAAGACCGCACTGGTCAGTCCGGTGCTGACCGCGCACCCGACCGAGGTCCGCCGCAAGAGCACCATGGACCGCGAGATGGAGATCGCAGCCCTGCTCGATCGCCGCGAGCGCGTCGCCCTGACCGCCGAGGAGGCCGCCGCCAGCGACGAGCAGCTCCGCCGCGAGGTGCTGACGCTGTGGCAGACCAACCTTTTGCGGCGGACCAAGCTCACGGTGCTCGACGAGGTCGCCAACGGCCTGGCGTTCTACGACTACACCTTCCTGCGCGAGGTGCCGCGCCTGATCAACGCGCTCGAAGATCGGCTGGAGGAGGGCGGCGAGCAGGCGGCGGGCGAGCTCGCCTCGTTTCTGCGCATGGGCAGCTGGATCGGCGGCGACCGCGACGGCAATCCCTTCGTCACCGCCGACGTCATGCGCGGCACGCTGCGGCTGCAGTCCAGCCGGGTGTTGCAGTTCTATCTCAACGAGCTGCACGTGCTCGGCTCCGAGCTGTCGATCGCCGCGCATCTCGCCGATGTCTCCGAGGAATTGCGCACGCTGGCGGAACGCTCGCCGGATACTTCGCCACACCGAAGCGGCGAGCCTTATCGCCTCGCGGTGTCCGGCATCTATGCGCGCCTTACCGCGACCGCCGAAAAGCTGGAAGTCGAGATCACGCGGCGGCCGGTCGGCAAGGGCAAGCCTTACGAGAGCGTCAGGGAGCTGCAAGCCGATCTCGACGTGCTGCACCGCTCGCTGATCTCGAACAATGCCCGCGTCATCGCCCGCGGCCGGCTGCGGCTGCTCCGGCGCGCGGTGGATTGCTTCGGTTTCCATCTGGCGCGGCTCGACATCCGCCAGAACTCTGCCGTGCATGAGCGCACCATTGCCGAGCTGATGGATGCTGCCAACCCCGGCATGTCCTATCTCGCGCTCGGCGAGGACGCCCGCATTTCGCTGCTCACCAACGAGTTACGCTCGACGCGCGCGCTGGTCTCGCCATTCGTCAAGTACAGCGACGAGACCATGGGCGAGCTCAACGTGTTCCATGCTGCCGCGGAAGCGCATGCGAAGTTCGGTTCGGACGCGATTCCCCAATGCATCATCTCGATGTGCAAGGGCATGTCGGACATGCTCGAGGTCGCGGTGCTGCTCAAGGAGGTCGGCCTCGTCCATCCCTCCGGCCGCAGCGCCATCAATATCGTCCCCCTGTTCGAGACCATCGAGGATTTGCAGGCCTCCTCCGGAATCATGGACCGCATGCTGTCGTTGCACGATTACCGCCGCCTCGTCGACAGCCGCGGCTGCGTGCAGGAGGTCATGCTCGGCTATTCCGACAGCAACAAGGATGGCGGCTTCGTCACCTCGGGCTGGGAGCTCTACAAGGCTGAGATCGGCCTCGTCGACGTGTTCGAGCGCCACGGCGTGCGCCTTCGCCTGTTCCACGGCCGCGGCGGCTCGGTCGGTCGCGGTGGCGGTCCGAGCTATGATGCCATCATCGCGCAGCCCGGCGGTGCCGTGAACGGCCAGATCCGCATCACCGAGCAGGGCGAGATCATCTCGTCGAAATATTCCAACGCCGAGGTCGGCCGCTACAATCTGGAGATCCTCGCCGCAGCGACGCTGGAGGCGAGTCTGCTGAATCCGCGCCAGAGCGCGCCGCGCCGCGAATATCTGACCGCGATGGACGAATTGTCGAACCTTGCCTTCAGGGCTTATCGCGGCCTCGTCTACGAGACCGATGGATTCGTCGACTACTTCTGGTCATCGACCGTGATCAACGAGATCGCGACGCTCAATATCGGCAGCCGCCCGGCCTCGCGCAAGAAGACGCGCGCGATTGAGGACCTTCGTGCCATTCCCTGGGTGTTCTCCTGGGCGCAATGCCGTCTGATGCTGCCGGGCTGGTACGGTTTTGGCAGCGCGGTCGAGCAGTGGATCGCCGAGCATCCCGACAAGGGCATGCCGTTCCTGAAGGAGCTCTACCAGGAATGGCCGTTCTTCCGCATGCTGCTCTCGAACATGGACATGGTGCTGGCGAAAAGCTCGATCGCCATCGCCTCGCGCTATGCCGAGCTCGTGCCGGACGAAGCCCTGCGGGAAAAAATCTTCGGCCGCATCCGCCGCGAATGGCATTCCTGCATCGAAACGCTGCTCGACATCATGGGCCAGGACCGGTTGCTTCAAAGCAATCCGCTGCTGGAGCGCTCGGTGCGCCACCGCTTCCCCTATCTCGATCCGCTCAACCACGTCCAGGTCGAGCTCTTGAAGGAGCATCGCGCGCAGAACCCGGACGAGCAGGTGCTGCGCGGGATCCAGCTCACCATCAACGGCATCTCGGCTGGCTTGAGGAATACGGGTTGACGTCGTCGTTCCGGGGCGATGCGAAGCATCGAACCCGGAACCTCGAGATTCCGGGTTCGGCTCTTCGAGCCGCCCCGGAATGACGGCACTATCTCACGGCTTCATGGCGCCCTGCACGCTGGTGTAGACGGCATAGAGCGATGTCGAGCCGCAAATATACAGCCTGTTTCGCTGCTGGCCGCCGAAGCACAGATTGGCGACTGTTTCCGGAATATGGATCTTGCCGAGCAATTCGCCCGATGGGGTATAGCAGCGCACGCCGTCTTCGTTCGGGTCGCCCCAGCCCACCGAACACCAGACCCGTCCTTCGGTGTCGCAGCGGACGCCGTCGGTGATGCTCGGTTTTGGCATTTCAGCGAAGACCTTGCTGTTCGACACCTTCCCCCCGGTCACGTCGAGATCGAACACGCGGATATGGGACGGGTTGTCCGGCCCATCGGTGAACCCGGTGTCGCAGATATAGAGCTTCTTCTCATCCGGCGAGATAGCGAGCCCGTTGGGCTCCACAAAATCGTCGACGACGACTTTGACCTCTCCGGACTTCGGATCGACCCGGTAGACGTTCTTCTTGTCCTGCTCGGGCTCGGCCTTGATCCCCTCATAGAAGCCGCCGATCCCGTAGGCAGGATCGGTGAACCAGATCGCGCCATCGGCCGTCACCACCGCATCGTTGGGCGAGTTCAACCGCTTGCCGTTGAACTTGTCGGCGATGATGGTGATCGAGCCGTCGAGTTCGGTCCGCGTCACGCGCCGACCGCTATGCTCGCATGTGATCAGGCGTCCCTCGCGATCGATGGTGTTGCCGTTCGAGTTCATGGAGGGCTGACGGTAGACGCTGAGGTGACCGTCATCCTCGGAGAAGCGCATGATGCGGTTGTTCGGAATGTCGCTGAACAACAGGTAGCGCCCCGCGGCGAAATACACCGGACCTTCGGCCCAGCGGAAGCCGGTGGCGACCCGCTCGACGGCCATGGTGCCGGCGAAGGCGGGAAAGCCGGAGGGCCCGAAGGATGGCGGCCCCTTCTTGGCGGATTCCAAGTGGGAGTCCGGATAGCGGCTGCCCGGCAGTGGTCCCAAGGGCAACGGCGCCGTCGATCTCGTCGGCGCGCCTGTCTGGCCCAAGGGCGCGACGGAGGCTGCCAAGGCCGCGTTCATGGTAACGCCCGTCGCCGCGACTGCGGCCGCCGCGCCCTTCAACAGGGTGCGGCGCGCGAGAGAGGGTTCGCTGGATTCGGCAGAAATGGTCAGTGGTTTCGTCATAGTCGCCTCCCATTTTTTTGTTGGGAGGAAAACCATCCGCCTGCAATCGGGCGTAAAGCGGGCGATCCCGGCCGAACAACCGGAGACCGCGATGCAGCAATAGCTTGGAATCCAGCTAGACGGGATCCCAGGTGAAGATGTCGGCCGAGCGGTCCAGCTTGTAGAACGACCCCTTCAGTGCCGGCATGCCGTGTTCCGCGATCGACTGCGGCGTCCAGCCCTCGCTTCGCTGCACCGAGCGGATCGGACGGTTCTGGCTGAACAGGAAGATCTCGTTCATGCGCACGCCAAAGATCTGCCCGGTGACGTCCCTGGCGGAATCGCCCAGCAGATAGCCGCAGAGCGGGGCGATCTTCTCCGGTCCCATCTGCTTGATCTTCTCGACCCGCGCTTTCTCGGCTTCGGTCTCGGTCGGGATGGTGCCGATCATGCGGGTCCAGGCGAACGGCGAGACGCAGTTGGAGCGGACGTTGAAACGGCCCATGTCGAGCGCGATCGACTTGGACAAGCCAACGATGCCGAGCTTGGCGGCGGCATAGTTGGCTTGGCCGAAATTGCCGATCAGGCCGGAGGTCGAGGTGAAATGGACGAAGGAGCCCGACTCCTGCTCGCGGAAGATCCGCGCCGCGGCGTGGGAGACATAGAACGAGCCCATCAAATGCACCTTGATGACCGCTTCGAAGGCCTCCACGCTCATCTTGTGGAAGATCATGTCGCGCAGGATGCCGGCATTGTTGACGACGCCGTCGAGCCGGCCGAAATGATCGGTCGCGGTCTTCACGATCTTGCTCGCGGGAATGGCTTCGGCCACCGACTCGAAATTGGCAACGGCAGTGCCGCCGCGCTTCTTGATTTCCTCGACCACTTCTTCGGCGGGCGCCGTGTTCGAGCCGGCGCCGTCGGCGGCGGCGCCGGGATCGTTGACGACGACCTTAGCGCCTTCCGCGGCGCAAAGCAGCGCGATCTCCCGCCCGATGCCGCGGCCTGCGCCGGTGACGATGATGACCTTGTCTTGCAGTGATTTGCTCATGCGTGTGTTCTCCTGTTGTCTGCGTCATTCCGGGGCGTGCGAAGCACGAACCCGGAATCTCGAGGTTCCGGGTCTGGTCCTTCGGACCATCCCGGAACGACGAGGGCTTACCTCTCGTTCGTAAACACGATCGTGCCACTCGCCGCGAACATGCCGCCGACGCCGTGGCACACCGAGACCTTCGCGTTCGGCACCTGTGCCGGCGCGGTGCCACGCATCTGCCGCACGCTCTCCTGGAGCGCGTACATGCCGTACATGCCCGAATGCATATAGCTCAAACCACCGCCATTGGTGTTGAGCGGCAGCTTAGCCCCAGGCCGCGTGTTGCCGTCCGCAATGAACTTGCCCGTTTCCTCATAGGGCATGAAGCCGAGGTCGCCGAGCCCGAACAGCGGCAGATGTGCAAACGCGTCGTAGATCATGAGATGGTCGACGTCCTTGTGCGCGATGCCGGCCTCCTTGAAGGCGAGGGGCCCTGCGGTCTTGAACGCGCGCGAGGAATTGAACGTCTCCATCTGGCTGACCATCGGTGTTTCCACGCTCTCGCCAGTGCCCATGATGTAGACCGGCTTCCTCGGAAAATCCTTGGCTCGGTCGGCCGAGGTCAGGATCAGCGCGCCGCCGCCGTCGGTGACAAGGCAGCACTGGAGCAGGCGGAACGGATAGGCGATCATGCGCGAGTTGAGCACGTCCGCGACCGTGATCGGCTCCTTCATCATCGCGCGCGGATTTTTGGCCGCCCATTCCCGCTGCACCACCGCGACCGAAGCGAGCTGCTCGTGCGTGATGCCGTAGGTCTTCATGAAGCGCAGCACGGGGATCGGGAACATGCTGGGCGGGCCGTAGACCCCATAGGGCGCCTCGAACTGGCCGTTGAGGCTGTCCGGTGGCGTCGAGCGCGGCAATTTGCCGATCATCGACTTGCCGCTCTCGGCATGGGTGATCAGCACGGTCTTGCACAGACCGGCCTCGATCGCCGCGGCCGCGTGGCGCACGTGCAGCATGAAGGAGCAGCCGCCGACGGAGGTGCCGTCCACCCAGGTCGGCTTGATGCCTAGATAATGGCAGACCTGCTGTGGCGTTTCGACCGCAGTCGCAAAGCCGTCGATGTCGGAGAGCTTCAGCCCGGCATCGGCGATAGCATTGAGCGCCGCGTCGGCGTGGAGCTGGAGCTGCGAGGCGTTGGGGATGACACCGAGCTCGGTGGTCTCGGCCGCGCCCACAACGGCAACCTGGTTCTTGCGCATGGCCTAGCCCTTCGCCGGACGGAAGACGGGAAGGGTGATGTTGTCGTCGAGCTTCTCAAAGGCGACCTCGAGCTTCATGTCGAGCTCGAGCGCTTCGGGCGTCTGCGGACAGTCGATGATGTTGCTCATCATTCGCGGCCCCTCATCGAGCTCGACCACGGCGATGGCGTAAGGCGGCGTGAAGCCGGGCGCAGCGGGACGGTGGTTGATCACGTAGCTGTAGAGAAAACCATTGCCGCTCGCCTTGAACACCGAGACCTTGCGCGAGGCGCAGGACGGACAGAACGGGCGCGGCGGGAAGTAGATATGCGCGCAAGCGTCGCAGCGCTGGAGGCGCAATTCGCCCGCCTTCGTGCCGTCCCAGAAATGCTGGGTCTCTGGCGTCGGTTTCGGTCGCGCGCGCTGCGGTTCGGCCATATCGGCAGCTCCTCCCAAGAGACAGGCTTCGCGCCCGCCTGTTTCGATCTTGATGCGACAATCGACTATAGTGCGTCAACGGTCCAGCAATGCGCATGCATGCCATCATGCGCACAATGCTTGTGTCGACCTCGGCCGGCGCTATAGATTGCGCGCGCCAATATTCCGTGAGACAGACATGCCCGATTTTCCGACACTGGCGAAGCTCGCCGGAGACCTCGAAGGCGGCCGCACGACCTCCCGCAAGCTGGTCGAGGCGTGCATCGCCAGGATCGCCGATCCGGCCGGCGAAGGCCAGCGCGCCTTCATCCATGTTGACAAGGATGCTGCGCTCGCGGCCGCTGACGCGATGGACGGCTTGCGCAAGGCCAAGGCCGCGCCGTCGCGCTATGCCGGCATCCCGATCTCGATCAAGGATCTCTTCGACATCAGGGGCCAGGTGACGCGCGCCGGCTCCCGCGCGCTCGACGATTCCTCACCGGCCGAGCAGGATGCGGTCGCAGTGGCCCGGCTGCGCAAAGCCGGTTTCGTCGTGATCGGGCGCACCAACATGACCGAGTTCGCCTATTCCGGCATCGGCATCAATCCGCACTATGGGACGCCGAAGGGCGCATGGAACCGGGCGGAGGGCCATGTGCCCGGCGGCTCGTCCTCGGGCGCGGCAGTGTCCGTGCTCGATGGCATGGCGCATGGCGCCCTCGGCACCGACACCGGCGGCTCCTGCCGGATTCCGGCCGCCTTCAACGGCATCGTCGGCTACAAGCCGACGCAGCGCCGTGTGCCGCTCGACGGCGCGGTGCCGCTGTCGTTCTCGCTCGATAGCATCGGGCCGCTGGCGCGATCGGTCAGTTGCTGTGCCATACTCGACGCGGTGCTGGCCAACGAGCCGATCGTTCCGCTCAAGCCGCGGCCGATCCAGGGCTTGCGGCTGGCGGTGCCGACCACGATCGCGCTCGACGACCTCGATGCACAGGTCTCCGAGACCTTCGAGCGCGCGCTGAAGGCGCTCGCCGATCACGGCGCCATGGTCGAGCGCATCGAAATGGCTGAATTCCACGACATCGGCCCGATGAACGCCAAAGGCGGCTTTGCAGCTTCCGAAAGCTATGCCTGGCATCGCTATCTCATCACCGCGAAGGGCGACGTCTATGATCCCAGGGTCGCCGTGCGCATCATGCGCGGCGAGGTGCAGAGCGCGGCCGATTACATCGATCTGCTCAACGAGCGGCGCTCGCTGATCGCCCGCGTCAATGCACGGATTGCGCCTTATGACGCCCTGGTGCTGCCGACGACGCCCAACACACCGCCGAAAATCGCCGATCTCGCCGACGACCAGGCATTCGCCCGCGAAAATATCCGCGCCTTGCGTAATTGCAGCCTGATCAACCTGATCGACGGCTGCGCCATCTCGCTGCCTGCGCATCGCGAGGGCCACGTTCCTGTCGGCTTGATGCTGGCGGGGGCGGGCGGGACCGACCGCCGCATCTTCGAACTTGCTGCCGGCATGGAGGCCGTAATCCGTGTTTGACCTGACCTTCACCGTCGACGCCCAGGACACCACAACGCCGCTGACGCTGGCGATCGACCAGGCCTTCATCGCCGGCTGGACCGGCCGCGATCCGGTCGCGCGCGACAAGCACATCGCCGAGCTCGAGGCCGTCGGCATCGCCCGGCCGGCCTCAACGCCGATCTACTATCGCGTCTCGGCGCGGCGGCTGACGATGGAAGACCGCATCGAATGCACCGGCGGCGACTCGTCCGGCGAGGTCGAGTTCGTGCTGCTCGGGTGGCAGGGCCGCATCTTCGTCGGCTGCGGCTCCGATCACACCGACCGCAAGGTCGAGGCCTATAACGTCACAGTGTCCAAGCAGATGTGCGACAAGCCGATCGCGTCGACGCTGTGGGAGCTCGAGGACGTCGTCGGCCATTGGGACAAGATGATCCTGCGCTCCTACGCCACGATCGACGGCGAGCGCATGCTCTATCAGGAGGGCACCCTCGATGCCATGCTCCCGGTCACTGAGCTCATCGCACGCGGCTTTCCGGGCGGGAAGCTGCCCGACGGCTGCGCAATGTTCGGCGGCACCTTCGCCGCTAAGGGCGGCATCCGCCCTGCCGACCGGTTCGAATTCGAGCTGGAAGATCCCGTGCTGAAGCGAACGATCAGGCATGGGTATGACGTGGTGACGCTGCCGGTGAGGGGCTAACTCTCTCCTCACCGTCAGCAAAGCGAAGCAATCCAGAATTGTTCTGCGGTGGCAGTCTGGATTGCTTCGTCGCAAGGGCTCCTCGCAATTGTGCATGTTCACTAATTCGCTGATTGGATCGCTCCAGCGGAGGACGATCCGATGCGCGACAACAGCTATGACCGGACGATTGAGCGCAACTATCTGCA
>NZ_JADPKU010000002.1:0-9833 GCF_023074095.1 Bradyrhizobium sp. 137 | reverse complement strand
GGTCTCCTTCCAAGCCATCGGCAAGCCCTCCTTGCCGAATAGTTGACCTGTTACCCATGTCGCCGGTCTAGTCTGTTACCCATGTAGCCGGTTTGGACCCCCTCCCCCTCCAGGGGAGGGTAAGATTTACGCCCGCGGCTTGGCCGCCGCGATGCTACCGCCGTTGCGCCGGCGATGGATCAACACTCCCACGCCAAGCACGATCGCCACCCCTACCACCGTCAGCATCCAGATGTGCTTGCCGATATGGCCGTGATGATGCAGCCCGGCATATTCGTGGAGCGCTGAGACCGCCAGCACGCCGGGCAGCACATGCGCGGGCGCCCAGGCCAGGATCGCCGGGATGTTCACCGCGTAGAATTTCGCCGGCGCCATGCCGAGCGCACCCGCGGTAACAGGCACGAAGGCGCGGATCGGGGGCACGAAACGGGCGAAGAACACCGCCCAGGTGCCGAAGCGATGGAAGAAATTCTCGCTCTGCTCGACCACGCGCGGGTAGCTGGTCAGCGGCCAGGTGTTGAGGATCTCGCGCTGTCGCCGGTGCCCGATCCAATAGGCCGATCCGTCGCCGAGCACTGCCCCCAGTGCGGCCGCCAGCAACACCCATGGCAGCTTAAGCTCGCCGCCCGGAACCAGCGCGCTCAGTGCCAGGATGATGGTCGAGCCGGGGATCACCGACCCCACCACCGGCACCGCTTCGAGCAGCGCCGCGAGAAACAGGGTCAGATAGGCCAGCCACGCATGGGCCGAGACGAAGGCGATAAGGGGATCGAGGAAGGATGTCACGTCGTCTCAATGATGGGGCTGGAGCACTGGAAGTCAAACCCTACATGGGTAAGTGCATGCGGCAACAGTGCCATCCGCGCAGGCAAAGGGGTCAACCGCCCGAAATTCGAGCGTGATTCGCAAGGCAGCCCTCCAAAAACTGCGTTCCTTGCCTATCTAAATGAAAAGACAATGGAACTTTGATTAGGGGGCGGGCTTCTGCCCGCTCGTTGTCTCTGATAGGTTGATTTTCAGCACCCAGCCGCAGCCAACGTGCAAATAACCGGTTTCGGGACCGCCCGGGACCTCGGAGGATTGATGACGACCGCCGCTCTGTCCAAAGTTGAGGAAGTTTCCGGTCTGCCCGACATGAAGGTGTCGGTGCGCCAGGTGTTCGGGATCGACAGCGATCTCGAAGTCCCGGCCTATTCCGAAGTCGATCCTCACGTGCCCGAAGTCGATTCCGACTACCGCTTCGACCGCGCCACCACGCTTGCCATTCTCGCGGGCTTTGCCCGCAACCGCCGCGTCATGGTGACCGGCTATCACGGCACCGGCAAATCCACCCATATCGAGCAGGTCGCCGCACGGCTGAACTGGCCCTGCGTGCGCGTCAACCTCGATAGCCACATCAGCCGTATCGACCTGGTCGGCAAGGACTCCATCGTGGTCCGCGACGGCAAGCAGGTCACCGAATTCCGCGACGGCATTTTGCCCTGGGCGCTGCAGAACAACGTCGCGCTGGTGTTCGACGAATACGACGCCGGCCGCCCGGACGTGATGTTCGTGATCCAGCGCGTGCTGGAGGTCTCGGGGCGCCTGACCCTGCTCGACCAGAACAAGGTGATCAAGCCGCATCCGGCGTTCCGGCTGTTTGCCACGGCGAACACCGTCGGCCTCGGCGATACCTCCGGTCTCTATCACGGCACCCAGCAGATCAACCAGGGCCAGATGGACCGGTGGTCGATCGTCACCACGCTGAACTATCTCAGCCACGACGAGGAAGTGGAGATCGTGCTGGCCAAGGCCAAGCACTATCGCTCCCAGGAGGGCCGCGACATCGTCAACAAGATGGTGCGTCTCGCCGACCTCACCCGCAACGCCTTCGCCAACGGCGATCTGTCGACGGTGATGAGCCCGCGCACGGTGATCACCTGGGCGGAAAACTCCGACATCTTCGGCGACATCGGCTTTGCCTTCCGCGTCACCTTCCTCAACAAATGTGACGAGCTCGAGCGTCCGCTGGTCGCCGAGTTCTACCAGCGCTGCTTCAACGCGGAGCTGCCGGAATCGGCGGTGAACGTGGCGCTGAGCTAAAGGTTTGAGATGTCGTCCCGGCCTTCCGGGACGACGGATAGGGTGAGATGACCACCTCCAATTCCAAATTCCGCAGCAGCAAGGAAGCCCCGACCGAGCCGTTCAAGCGCTCGGTCGCCTCCTGTCTCAAGGCGATCGCGAAGACGCCCGAGCTCGACGTCTCCTTCGCCGCTGAGCGCCCGGGCCTTGCGCCCGGCAAGGCGCGGCTGCCCGAGCCTGCGCGCAAGATGACCAAGCGGGACGCCGCGGTCGTGCGCGGCCACGCCGATTCCATCGCGCTCAAGCTCGCCTGTCACGATCCGAAAGTGCATCGCAAGCTGATGCCCGGCAATCCGCAGGCGCGCGGCGTGTTCGAGGCGGTGGAGCAGGCGCGGGTCGAGGCGATCGGCGCGCGCCGCATGGCGGGCGTTGCGAAAAACCTCACCGCGATGCTCGACGATCACTTCCATCGCGGCAAGTTCGACGAGATCACCGACCGCGCCGATGCACCGCTGGCCGACGCGCTGGCGATGCTGGTGCGCGAGCGCCTGACCGGCATGGCGCCGCCGGCGGCCGCCAGGAAGATGGTCGACCTCTGGCGTCCCATTCTCGAAGACAGGATCGGCAAGCGGCTCGACCGGCTCGACGGCGTGCTCGAGGACCAGACCCGGTTCGGCGATGCCGTGCACGATCTCTTGTCGGCGCTCGAGCTCGGCGACGAGCGTAACGCCGACACCGAGGACAATGACGAGAACGACGAGAACCAGGACGGCGACAACGACCAGTCCGGCGCCGAAGGCTCGCCCGATTCCGACGCCGCGCAGGAGATGAGCGCCGACCAGGCCGAGGCGACGTCGGAGGAGATGAGCGAGAGCGCGATGGAAAGCGCGCAGGCCTCGACTTCGGACACCTTCGACGACGGCGAACTCGGCGACGACGAGACGCCGGGCGAGGCGACGCGGCCGAATTCGCGCGGGGCCAACGAGCCGCGCGGGCCGGAATACCATGCGTTTGCGCCGAAATTCGACGAGGTCATCGCCGCCGAAGACCTCTGCGACCATGACGAGCTGGAGCGGCTGCGCGCCTATCTCGACAAGCAGCTCGCGCACCTGCAGGGCATCGTTGCCCGCCTCGCAAACCGCCTGCAGCGCCGCCTGATGGCGCAGCAGAACCGCGCCTGGGAGTTCGATCTCGAAGAGGGCATCCTCGATCCCGCGCGGCTGTCGCGCGTCGTGACCGATCCCTATCACCCGCTGTCCTTCATGCACGAGAAGGAGGCGACGTTCCGCGATACCGTGGTGACGCTGCTGCTCGACAATTCCGGCTCGATGCGCGGACGTCCGATCACGGTCGCCGCCACCTGCGCCGACATCCTCGCCCGCACGCTGGAGCGTTGCGGCGTCAAGGTCGAGATTTTGGGCTTCACCACGCGCGCCTGGAAGGGCGGGCAATCGCGCGAGGCCTGGCTTGCCGCTGGCAAGCCGGCCAATCCCGGCCGCCTCAACGATCTCCGCCACATCATCTACAAATCCGCCGACGCCCCCTGGCGTCGTGCGCGGAAAAATCTCGGCCTGATGATGCGCGAGGGGCTCCTCAAGGAGAACATCGACGGCGAGGCGCTGGACTGGGCGCACAAGCGCCTCTTGGCGAGGGCCGAGCAGCGCAAGATTCTGATGATGATCTCGGACGGCGCGCCGGTCGACGATTCCACGCTGTCGGTCAATCCCGGCAACTATCTCGAGCGGCACCTGCGCCACATCATCGAGGAGATCGAGACCCGCTCGCCGGTCGAGCTGATCGCGATCGGCATCGGCCATGATGTGACGCGCTATTACCGCCGCGCGGTGACGATCGTGGACGCCGAGGAGCTTGGCGGCGCCATCACCGAGAAGCTCGCCGAACTCTTCAGCGAGACCAACACCGCGCCGAGCCAGCCGGCCAGCCGGCCGCGCCGCAAACTGCATTCGTGAGCGCAGCTTCGTCCCGCCGCAGCTTTCTCGGCCACGCGGCGGCGGGATTTTCCATTCTGACGATGCCGCGATTGGCGCGAGCGCAAGCGCAATTGCAGCCCGTGACCGAGCCGCCGCGTGCGCTCCAGCTCGAGCACGCCGTCGCCGCGCCCGTCAGCGTCGAGGTCAATGCGCGCATCATCCCCAATTTCGAGCCGCGCGACCGGGCGCGCACGCGCTTCGGCTCGCTGGATTTTCGCAGCGGCCTGGTGCTGACCTCGCCCTATCGCGGTTTTGGCGGCCTGTCCGGTATCCGCTTCCTCGACAACAAAGGTGAACGCTTCCTCGCGATCTCCGACCAGGGCGGCTGGTTCACCGGTGCCATCCGCTATTCCGGCCGCGAGATGGTTGGGCTCGCAGACGTCGAGGCCGCGCCGCTGCTCGGTGCGGACGGGCGGCCGATCACGGACAAGCGGCTCTGGTACGACACCGAGGCGCTCGCGCGCGACGGCAACCTCGTCTATGTCGGGCTCGAGCGCGTCAACCAGATCCTGCGCTACGATTTCGCCAAGGGCGGCACCCGCGCCCGCGGCGAGGTGATTGCCGTGCCGCCGGCGTTGCGCAAGCTGCCCTCCAACAAGGGGCTGGAGGCGATGGTCATGGTGCCGAAAGGGCAAGGCCAGAGCCAACCGCTCGCCGGCACGCTGGTCGCCTTCTCCGAGCGCGGGCTCGATGCCGACGGCAACCTCATAGCCTTCCTGATCGGCGGCCCGGCGCCGGGCCAGTTCAGCGTGCGGCGCTCCGAAAACTTCGACATCAGCGACGCCGTGCTTTTGCCTTCGGGCGATCTCCTCATCCTCGAGCGCAAATTCTCCTGGTTCACCGGCGTCAATATCCGCATCCGCGCGATCCCGCTCAAGGCAATCGCGCCGGGTGCCCTGGTCGACGGCCTCACGCTGTTCGCCGCCGATCTCGGCCACGAGATCGACAACATGGAAGGCATCGACGCCCACGTCACGGCCGGGGGCGAGACCGTGCTGACCCTGATCTCCGACGACAATTTCTCGATGCTCCAGCGGACCCTGCTGCTGCAGTTTACGCTTGTGGAATAGCCGGCGGTCTCTCCCCGTCATTGCCGATGCGGAGGCGGGCTCGCACCAAGCCAACAGCGCAATGCGTGGCGCCCCGCGCGCCTAGCAATCCGCACGTCGCTCACTACACTCCTGCCATTGCCCCTCCATCCTTTGGAACCTCCCCGCATGTCCGTCCTGTTTTCCCCGATCAAGCTGCGCGGCCTGACGTTGAAGAATCGCGTCGTGGTGTCGCCGATGTGCCAGTATTCGGCCGACGACGGCGTCGCCACCGACTGGCACTTCACCCACATCAACAATCTCAGCCTGTCGGGCGCGGCGATGTTCTGCATCGAGGCGACGCATGTCGAGGCGATCGGCCGCATCACGCCGGGCTGTCTCGGACTCTACAGCGACGCCTGCGAAGCGGCCTTGAAGCCGATCCTCAATTCGGTGCGCAAATATTCCTCCACGGCCATTGCGATGCAGCTCGCCCATGCCGGCCGCAAAGCCTCGAGCGCGCGGCCCTGGGAGGGCGGCCAGCTGATTCCGGTTGAACACGGCGGCTGGCAGACGGTTGCGCCGTCGGCCGTGCCGCACAAGGAGGGCGAGGCCGCGCCGCTGGCGCTCGACGCCGCGGGCCTCAAACGCATCCGCAACGCCTTCGCCGACTCAGCAAAGCGCGCCGCCCGCCTCGGCATCGACGCGATCGAGGTGCACGGCGCGCACGGCTATCTCCTGCATCAGTTCCTGTCGCCGATCTCGAACCGGCGCACCGACGAATATGGCGGCAGCCTCGAAAACCGCATGCGCTTTCCGCTGGAGGTGTTCGATGCGGTGCGCGCCGCATTCCCTGCTGACAAGCCGGTCGGCATGCGGGTGTCGTCGACCGACTGGGTCGAGGGCGGCTGGGACCTGGCGCAGACCATCGCATTTGCGAAAGCGCTGAAGGCGCGCGGCGTCGACTGGATCGATGCCTCCTCCGGCGGCGTCTCGCCGCTTCAGAAGATTCCGCTCGGCCCCGGCTATCAGGTGCAGTTTGCGGAAGCGATCAAGCGCGAGACCGAATTGCCGACCATCGCCGTCGGCCTGATCAGCGAAGCCAGGCAAGCCGAGGAGATCGTTGCATCCGGCAAGGCCGACATGGTCGCGCTCGCCCGCGGCCTGCTTTACGACCCGCGCTGGGCCTGGCACGCGGCCGCCGAACTCGGCGGCGAAGTCGAAGCCCCGCCGCAATATTGGCGCTCGCAGCCCTCGACGCAAAAGGCGCTGTTCGGCAGGACCACGTTCGGGGCGCGGTGATTTCTTCACCTCTCCCCGCATGCGGCGCCGCGTGCGGGGGAGTAAACTCACGCATCCGTAACCCCGCTCACCTTCCACCTCCCGCAAAACTGGCCTAACCTCCGTCCCCTCAACGGCTCACGGAGGCCGGCCATGCGTTTTGGTGTTCGCAAAACTGCCCATGTGTTCGAGCGCGTGGGTCTTGCGATGGCGGGCGCGGCGTGCGGATTGTTCGTCGGCGCCTATGTGGGATCGGCGATCCCCACGCTCACCACGCAGGGGTTCTTGCTGCTGATGATGGTGCTCGGCTTCATCGGCTTCTATATCGGCATCGACACGCCGCAAATGCCGTTCGACGAGGCGCACAGCCAGATCGACGCCGCGGAGTTTTTGAGCTCGGCCGGCACGCTCTGCGCCACGCTTACCGCGCTCGCCTCCGTCGCCGTCATCGTGCTCCGCCTCGATCCGCACATCGCCTGGACCTGGCTCGCTCTGCTCGGCTGGATCGGCGGTGTCGCCATGCAGATCGTCGCGGGCACCAAGGCGCGGATGCGGGCGTAGCGCGGCTCGTCCCGGACCCCTCCAGGGGAGGGTGAGCAAGCAGCTCGGTCTTCTCTCAGAACACCACGCCCACCCGCGTGCCGCGCTTCCACGCGATGCGGCAGCGCTTCTTGGTGTTGACATGCAAGAGCTCGAACCGATCGGGGATGCTCACCTGCCCGCCGAGATCGACGCAGGCCCCGCCGGGCGAATAGTCGATCAGCGTGCAGGGAATCACCGGCGCGCGCGGGTCGGTGATGATCTTGGCCTGGCGCGACACCAATCCCGAAGGTTTCACGCGGGCATATTTGCGCGGATACATTGGCACTCTCCTCCAATTCCGCAGATATCGCGGGGATCGGTTCCAATGTTGGAAGAGAGATGATGCGATCCCGCTAAAGCAGGCTTGAGAATTTTAACGAAAAGTAGCGGCGAAAGAACAAAGCGGCGGTAGCGGGCTGCCACCCTCCCCTGGAGGGGGAGGGTCGATCGCGCGCAGCGCGAGCGGGGTGGGGTGATCTCTCCCCACGGACAGCGCTTCCGTGGAGAGACTGCCACCCCACCCCGTCTCACATTTCGCTCCGCTCCATGTGAGCCGACCCTCCCCCTCCAGGGGAGGGTGGCAGTATGCCCGCATCGTCTCCCCCATGCGGCCCCACCGGCATCGGCACGGTCACAAAATCCTTCGGCAGATTCACCGGCCGATAGTCCGGCCCCACCGCCATCCGCTTGACCACGCTCTCATGCACATGCGCGCCTTCCGGAATGACGCGCGGCTCGCTATTGGGAATGTAGAAGCCGAGCACCACCTTCCGCTCCGGCCACTCCTTGTACTTCGCGCGCTTCGGCAAATATTCCAGCAGCCGCCAAGCGAGCGTCATGGAATCGTGCAGCTCGCCTGTCTTCCCGGTAAAAGCGGGCGCGACATAGCTGAACGGCGAGTTCTTGCGCTGGATGCCGAAGGCGAGCTGGTTCACCGTGCGCGGGTTGAAGTTCAGCCCCGCCTTTGCCGCCTCCTCGATCATCCACAGCAGCGGATATTTCGACTGCCCGCTCTCGGCTTCCGGATAGCCGCCGCCGACGTCGCCATGCACGCCGGCGAACCACACCTGCAGAATGTCCTGCGGCACCTTCTTCTCGTCCGGCACATAGCGGTTGCTCCAGAACTCCTGCGGCGCGTCATACGCTTTGAGGCGGAACATGCAGCGCCGCTCGTCGATCGCGATCGCCTGCCGGAAGATTTTGACGCTGGGATTGCGCAGCGTGAAGGCGAGCTCCTCGAAGCTCGGCCAATACAGCCGGTCGGCGCGCGGCACGATCACGCTCGCCACCGTGTCCCAGACGCCGACGAAATGGATGGTCGGCCAGCGCGTCGAGGTGATGCGCGCGAACTGCGCGGCGAGGTCGAATTGGTCTTTCGGTAGCGGCCCCTGATCGTCGAAAGTGACGTCGCTGAGGTCCTCGACGTCGTTGCCGCGCCCGGTGCCGGAATATTGCTTGTAGGCGATGAGGCCGCTGCCCGCGAGGTTCACCTGCTCCGGCGAGACCAGCCCGACCTTATGGATCAGCCCCGCCAGCACCCGCACGGTATAGGCGCCGCGCGAGAAGCCGAACAGGTAGATCTTGTCTCCGGCTGAGTAATGCTGAACCAGGAAGCAATAGGCGCTGAGCACGTTGTGATCGAGCCCATAGCCGGTGGCGAGCCCCAGCACCATATTGATATTGGCCTTCCAGCGATGCCACGTCGTTGGCTCCGTCACCGTGCCGACTCCCGGATCGTAAAACACCATCTGCCGCGGCTGCGTCTTGTCCGTCTTGCGCAGGCAGCGATAGAGCTTCAGGACGTTGGAGATGTTCTCGCTGATCTCGTTGCCGGTGCCGTCACAGCAGATGACGAGGTTTTTCGGCTCGGGTTTGCGGTCGGTGCTGGCTGCATGCTCCATGGGATGCGCCTCCGGGTGATGCGACCGCAGTATAGCGGAAATGGATGGCAGCGAGGAGACGAAGCGGCGCCGCCGGCGTGGCGCCTCATTTATCTTCTGTTGACATTAACCACTTGTTAACCATGCCGTCGCCTAATGTGGACGAGTGGGGGATCACCATGTCGGCCCATGTGACGCGACCGAAGTTGATGCCTGTTTCGGCCCGTCCAGCCTTTGCTGAGCTTGCCAGGCTGGCGGTTCGCGCCACGGCCGTCCTACGGACCAAAACGGCTGTCGTACGGAGCAAAGCCATGTTTGGAAAGGACGACTTAGTGGACAATCTCAGCCGCGATCTCGAGCGCGCGCGCGGAAGACGCGATGCACTCGCATCCGAAGCCACGACCTTGACGGCCCAGATCGCCGAAATTGAAGCCCGCCTTTCGGAGGAGAAGAAAAGGCGGGAGCGTGAGCGCGTTTTGGTCGAGATCGAAGCGATCAAAACCCGGATCAAGCAAGCCGCCGGCGCGTTTGCGCCCGTCGTCGATGGCCTCTCCAAGGCGATCGAATCGGCTGCGGCCGTCGTGCCCGAGGCGCGCGAGCTCAATAGTTTCCTGGTGTCGGTGGCGACCGAAATCGACAGCGTGCTCGATCCCCTGTTGCGCGAACTGGATCAGCGCGCGGATGCGGTGCGAACAGGCCACGTCGCGCTGGACCTCCCGAGTTCGCCCGATGAACCTGCCATCGAGCTGCCGAAAGACAGCAACGAACGCCTGCTTCGTTTTCCGGCATGGCTGTCCCGCGACAAGGAGACGGACAAGAAGGAAACAGCGGAGAGCCCGCGCAGCACGGCAGCGTGAACTGTCGGCTGGCTTCCTTGCGCATCCTTCGAGACGCCCGCCGTCGGCGGGCTCCTCAGAGCCTGACCGAAAAAGGGTGAGCGGTTTTGGCCGGCTTGTGATTCCTTCGGATTTGCAAAGATTCGAGGGAGGACACCATGCCGTGGACCAAAA
>NZ_JADPKU010000043.1:0-11447 GCF_023074095.1 Bradyrhizobium sp. 137 | reverse complement strand
GTTTGCGTTTACGAGGTCCAAACGGCGCGCGTGACGAGTTCATCCTCGCAGCCACCGCCCAAAACCTTCGAAAGATGGCCAAGCTGATCCCGATGCCCAGGCCGAGGCTCGCATAGAGCCGATTGAGCAGTTCGGCCAAGTCGCGACGGAGCTATTACAACTAAATACTGCCGGCCTTTTTCAACAGAATCGGCCCGGAGCAGAAGTCGCAGACTTCATCAATAGGCTTTTCTAGGCCAATTCAGCAAGCAGCGCGGCGGCTTCTTTGAGGTAGCGCGTATCGAAGCCTTCGGTGAAGGAGCCGTAGATCGGCGCGAGGAGATCGCGAGCCTCGATGCGCTTGTCGTGGTCGCGCCAGAGGCGGGCGAGACTTGTGGCGGCGCGCAGCTCCCAAAACCTGGCCTCCTGCTCTCGAGCCACGGCCAGGGCGTGGCGGAGCGAGGCTTCGGCTTCTACCGAATCACTGGGCGAGCTCGCAAGGAGCGCCTCGGCCCTGAGGCGATGCAGCTCAGCTTCAAACCACCGCTCCTGCGTTCTGTCGACAATTCCCAGCGCCTCGGTCAGCAGATCGCGCGCTTCGGTTGAGTCTCCAGCTTGAGTGCAAATGTCTGCTAGTACGCCCAAAAGAAAGGGTACTTGGTTGACAACGCCCAGGCCGTCCTTGGCCGCTAAGGCACTGCGCATCTGCGCGGAGCCTGCCGTGACCTCACCAGCGGCGGCGAACGCCCAGCCGTACCAAAACGCAGCACAAACTTCCCAGAGCGGAAAACCGTGCTCCGCGGTAAGCTTCATCGCCGCCTCCGCCCGCTCTCTCACGGTCGTTGAATCGCCGAGATGCTGATAGAGCCAGCAGTTCAGATGGAAGACATGACTCAAAGTGTAGGCATCACCCAGCTCCTGCGCCGCGGCAAATGCCGCGCGGCTGCGCGCTATCGCCTGGTCTATTTCGCCCCGCCACAGCAGAATCAAAGGGATAAAATTCAGCGAGGCGACCCGGAGGTCAGACAGGAACACGGGGGATCGGTGATCAGCCCGATCATAAGGCGCGAGCGCCAGCTCGAAATGCGCAAGCGCAAGCCGCTGGTTGCCCCGGTGCATCGCGCCGACCGCTAAGCACCGATGGCCAACGGCGCAGGCAGCCGGATCTCGCCGGTGTTCTGCGAGGCGTAGCAGCTCCTCGGCAAATTCGTAGCCGACGTCGACGCCGGATCGATGCATATGATGCACGTACAAACCCCACAGAACGGCGGGCAACTCGGGATGATCGGCCCGCTGCCGGCACAGCTCCCGGGCACGTTCATAGGCCCTTCCGACCTCCAGCGCTGCGAAGCCCTTGGTGGCGACGAACGCCGCCCCCAATGCCACCTGCACGTCGAGTTCGAGCTGATCGCGCTCATCCCCGGCGGGCAGGTCGGCTGATAGTTCCAGACCTTGCGCCAGCTGGGCCACGGCCTCGATCATGGCCGAGCGCGCCATCGCGTGACGTCCGGCCCGGTGCCGATAGGCGACCCCTTTCTCAATAAGACCTGCTCGTGTGCAGTGGTGGGCAAGAAGCTCGGGGTGTGTTTCGCCTATACCGGGAAACTGCTCCTCCAGCACCCGCACGATGTTGGCGTGAAGTTGCTGGCGCCGGGCGCGCAGCAAGGTGCTGTAGACGGCATCCTGTACAAGCGCGTGCTTGAAAGTGTACTCCGCGTCAGGCGGCGTCCCGCGCCGGAAAATCAACTCGGCGCGCACGAGCCGCGCCAAGGCGCCCTCCAGTTCCTGCGGTGGCATCCGCGACACTGCGCTGATTAACTCATGCGAGAACTGCCGGCCGAGCGCCGCTCCGATCTGAGCCACTTCTCGCACCGGCGCCAATCGATCGAGCCGGGCCAGAAGGGAGGCTTGGAGCGTCGTTGGGATCGCCCGATGGTCGCCGGCATCGGTCATCCGTCCGCTCTCAAGGACAAACTTGGTCAGCTCCTCGATGAACAACGGCACGCCGTCCGTGCGATCGATGATCTGATCGGCAATCTCCCTGGGTAAGGTCTTGCCCCCGGTTACGTGCGCGATCATCTCGGCGCGGTGCCGAGGTGGCAAGCGGTTGAGACTGAGCAATGTCACGTGCGGACGGCCGACCCAGGGCGGCGTGAACTCCGGTCGAAAGGTGAGAATAACCAGGACCCGCAACGTCGCGGCCCGGTCGATCAATAGATCCAGCGACTCCAGCGTGGTGGGATCGCTCCAGTGGATGTCTTCCCATAGCATCAGCAGCGGCTGCTGCGCCGCGAGCCCCGTGACCTGCGCCACCTGCACCTGAAGTGTTTTCTCCTTGCGCTTCTGCGGCGAGAGATTAAGCGGCGGGTAGCGGTCGCCGGTCGGTATAGACAGCAAGTCCGCCAATAGAGGGACAGCTTCGCCCAGCTCCTGGTTGGCCAGAGCCAGCGCCGCCACAAGCTTATCCAAGCGGGTCTCGGCCGTATCCTCGCGTCGAAATCCGGCCGCCTGCTCGAGCTGGGTGATGCTGGGATAAAGCGCACTGTGCTGATGATGTGGCGAGCAGAAATAACGCAACCGCGTGTGCGGCTCCTCGCCCAACTGCTCCAGCAGGGTTTGTGCGATGCGCGACTTGCCGATGCCCGGCTCACCGACGATCAGGACGACGGAACCGTCGCCGGCCTTGGCCCGCTCCCAGCGCCGCGTCAACAACGCGATCTCTTCCTCCCGACCGATCAATGGCGTGCTGGCGGCGCGTAGGGCCTCGAATCGACTGCCGACCTGGCCCGCGCCCAGGACCCGCCAGACCTGCACTGGACGGTCCATACCCGCGATCGCCAATGGACCGAGATCGCGATACTCAAACAGGCCGCCAAGCATGCGGCGCGTGCCGTCTGCGATGACGACCGTGTTCGGTTCGGCAAGCCCCTGAAGCCTTGCCGCAAGGTTAGGGGTCTCGCCAATGACCGATTGTTCCTGAGCGGCGCCTTCGCCGAGCAGATCACCGACGACTACGAGGCCCGTGGCGATACCGACACGCACCTGCAACGAGGTCCCCTGGCCTGCATCGAGCTTGGCCACGGCTTCGATCAAGGCGAGGCCCGTACGCACCGATTGTTCGGCGTCCTCCTCATGTGCCTGCGGGTAACCGAAATAGGCCAGCACGCCGTCACCGAGATACTTCGCAACAAAGCCGCCGGACCTGGTGATCACCTCGGCGCACCGGCGGTGATAGGCGCCAATGATGTCGCGCAACTCCTCAGGGTCAAGCCGCCCCGACAAGGCGGTAGAGCCGACGAGGTCGACGAACATGACCGTGAGCTGACGGCGTTCCGCGGCGTCCGAGGTTTTCGACGGCATGGAAGCAGCAGAGGATGCGACCTGCGCCGCGGACGTGCGCTCGCTGATGGCTGCAAGGATTTTCCGCCGGTGCCCGAGCGGAATGCCGATGTCCTTGAGGTCTTGGTCAGTCAGATGGGGGAGTACCGAGACATCGATTTCATTTTCGGCAAAACGTTGCGCGTATTGCTCGAAACCGAGTGCATGGAGCCAGTGCGCAATCGACTGCATTGCGGCCACCTATTCTTTTCGGTGTGGCCTTGAGCAACCAGCATTATATCCCGATCTTTTCTCGATGGCACCTCATCTGTCCGGACATTGGGCTGACCTTCCGACCATAATACCGCCGTGCGAGTTCGACCCAACCCGTGAAAGACAGCGAGATTACGGCCGGCGGCGCGTTCACGGCGGCAATGTCCGGTGTAGGCCCAACTCGGACCTTAGGTGAGGTCCGCTATTGCGCCGCTACCAGGGGCACAGCGGCTCATTGGACTGGCTGACGAGGCCACAAGGTTCGATCGTAAGCGCCGTCCATACCCGCCCGTTCGTCCCAGATATCGCAATCCAAAGAACCCGGCGGAGACATGGTCGGGTCGCGGCAGGCTGCCTCGGTGGCTGCGGCCGCAGCTTCGAGGCGGCGGGAAGTTGGACGACTTCCTAATCGACCAGGCTTCGGTTCAAAAGCGGCAGACAAATTGAGCGCGGCGCGCGCGACCGCGTTGGAAAGAAGGCCAACCCCACATCCTTTCCTTTGTCTGGCATCCGTTTGGCTTCTCGATCGACTGAAAGAACAAAGGCCAGCGCCGCAGCATCAACAGCCCGATCCGGCGATCTTCACTCACCACGGCTTGCGTTGGCGGTGGAACGTCTCGCTCTAACGCCCGTGCGAGCCGGTAGGGTTTGCTTTCTGAGATCATCGCCGAGACGCGAGCAACGACTCCTTGGTCGCCTTGATGACGGCCGTGTAGCCGTTGTAGTCGAGCCAATCCACCAGCGGCCGATGCCGGACCGACTCCCTCTTTTTGTCATCCAAGTGAGAAGCGTGGTCGGGTCTGCAGGTGGTGCCTGTGCACGAGCGAGGGCCATACCGCGATGCAGGGATCGGAAGAACGCGGGCCGCCGCCAGGTACCAAGCCAGTCGCGCTCTGTTTCTGATGCTGTTGGCTTCGGCCTATCGACCAACGCAAAGAAGCCCGCCGCCAGGCCGCAACGGAAGTCCGCCTGATGCCAGAGCAGGAGAGTCGCATGGATATGAAAGAAGCCTCGGCAATGACGGAAGCGTCCGGGCTGACGAACGAGCAAGACGGCGACGAACAGATTTCCGGAGCGCGCCGGCGGCCGCTCCAGTCGCCTTCGCAGGACGTCGCGATGCGCTGCGCCGATCGGCTGCGCGAGGTGGCCGTCGAGGCGCCACTGCAGTCGCTCTTCGTAGCGTCTGCTGAGTGCGGGCACGGCCAGGCGCCCCCCGCGCGGCCGAATCCTGCGATGAACTCGCGCCCCGGGCGCGGCCCACGTTTTCGGACCTACTTGGCGCGTTTGTAGTCGAGCTCAGAAGAGCCGCCAACGGATGTTAATGGATTCGCGATTTTCAATTCGTCCGCAGTGATTGTGAATGCGCGAGTCTGTTCGGTCTCTGCCCGATTTGGGAACGTACTCCCCTCGAATTTCAGCGTGTAGGTTTTTTTGGTTTCATCGACCGTGTATGTGCCGAAGGTTGCAATGCTTCCCTGCACCACGGCTTTGTTTTCCTCTGGCGTACCCTGTGTGCGGTTGTTCGATGCAAACTTCGGAAGATCGGAGCGCACAATTTGCGACGCGAAGTAACCGTTCTCGGTGAAGATCAGCAGCCCTTTTGGATTGGTGCCCCACGCCGGACTGCCATCCGGAAGTTTGGTTGTAGAGGAGACGAACGTCCAGGTCCCAACGAGTTGCTCCTTGATCGACTTCTGTTGACCAACGACGTTGCTCGGCAGCAGGGCGACACCCAGGGCCATCAGTACAGACGTGCTGAACACACCGCGCCGATTCATATTCGCCTCCCTATCTCGAATGGCTAGGCCATAAACGGACCAAGGTCTGGCCCTACTTCGGATTGCGCGGGAACGGGATAAACCCGTCGCGGTTCGGCATCTTCACCTTGGGCAGCGAGTCCGCATCGATCACATCGTTTGGCCCAATGATCCCGTTGAGATTAAGGATATAGGCCGATATTGCATAGAGCTCGTCCGCAGTGAGCGATTTCGACTCTTGGAATGGCATGGCGCGGCGGATGTAGTCGAATAGCGTTGTTGCATAGGGCCAGAAACTTCCAACAGTCTTTATCGGAGTTTTGCCCGGCGCCAATGTGCCCATGCCGCCGACGAGCGCTCCAGCGAGCGCGACACTGGGGCTGGTTCCCCTCTCGCCATGACAGGCCTGACATTTCGCGACATAGATCGCTTCGCCCTCGATTGCGGTGCCACGACCAGGCGGTAGATCTGCGCCATCCGGTCCGATGCTGATGTCCCACGCTGCGATGTCGGCGGGCGCGATCGGTTTGCCGAACTGCGGAACCTGGCCCAGGGCCGCCGGTGCAATGGTCAGCATAGTTACGCAGACTGCAACGGCTTTAAGCGTAAACATTGCTGGCCTCCCCCATCTCGTCGATGCGCCAGCTTGCGATGGCGTTGTAGTGGTAGACCCCACGCAAGCCGCGCTCGTCGGCAAACTGCGCGCGCGTTGGCTGCACCATGCCCGTGTCGTCGGTGGCGCGACTCTGCAGCACGGCGGGACCGCCATTCCATTGCCATGCTGCGCGGAAGCGCACGGGCGCCTTTGGTAGGATCGGGCCCTGCAAAGCTGCCGGCGCCCAGCTTCGTCCGCCGTCAGCCGACACGTCGACCTGCCGGATGCTGCCGTTGCCCGACCAGGCCAGCCCGGAAATCTCGTAGAATCCCGGTCCCCTCAACGCGAGTCCCGGCGACGGACGCGTGATGACGGATTTTACTTCGATCGGGAACACGAACTGCCAGGCCTTTTCATCCTTGAGCAGGATCGTGTATTTCGATGTTTCGTCTTTGGTCATGGCGGGGCCGGCAGTCAGCTTGAGCCGGCGCAGCCACTTCACGTTCATGTTGCCCTCGAAACCAGGCAGCAGCAACCGCACCGGATAGCCGTTCGAAGGCCGCACTCGCTCGCCGTTCTGATAGAGACAGAGCAGCGCATCATCCATCGCTTTGGTGAGCGGGATGCTGCGGCTCATAGCGGCAGCGTCAGCGCCCTCGGCGATCACCCAGCGCGCCTCAGGTTCGATGCCAGCTTCGTCGAGCAACGTGGAGAGCCGCACGCCGGTCCATTCCGCGCAACCCAGCAGGCCGTGAATAGCCGCTACATTGAGCGGCTGCGCCTGAGGCGCGTTGAGCGCCTGGCTGTTGCCGCCACACTCGATGAAGGCGATGCGTGATTGCATCGGATAGCGCGACAGCGCTTCGACCGTAAACACAAGCGGCCGCTTCACAAGTCCATGGATCACCAGCCGATGCTGATCGGGATCGATTTCTGGGATTCCGGAATGGCTACGCTCGAAATGCAGCCCGGATGGCGTGATCATTCCTTCGAGCAGGTGCAACGGCGTGCGTGATGCGCCGACACCGGCCGGATTGGGAGGCGGCGGAAAGACTTTGACGACCTTGCTCTCGAACGGTGAGGGCTGGCCGTAGCCCGCAAATCCCGGACCCGGCACCTTCATCCATGGCTGCACCGCAAGCGGTTCTGCCGATCCGCAGGACAGGCCCGCGCCCGTCGCACCAACAATGAGCGCGCCTTCAAGAAAGATACGGCGGCTTAGAACTCCATTGCCCGCCACCGGATCGCCTGGTTCAGGATGTGTCTTCTTGACCATCAGCGGCCCTCCCTCGTTTCGGGTGCCCGTGCGCACGGCGAGTGGTCGGCCAGTGACCGGCAGAAAGAATGGTTGGTTCTTTTGAGAGTGCAATGCCCGCCGACGGCATTCTTCACTGCCATTCGCCTCGAACGGAGACGTCGGCACGTCCCGTTTCAAAAAAAAGCAGCTCTAGATTACAGGATCCCATCTCCATCCAAAAGACCTTCATATTGGCCAGGATGTCGCAGAAACAAAACCAATGACCCCGATGTCCGAGATGGGTCAAAAGCACCGTTCGGACATTTGGCCGCTCGCTTCCGGTTTACCCCAATCATCCGACAATTTTAGCGCTCTGCCGAGACTTCGCCGGGTCAAGCTGACATCCATCGCCATGGAGCTTTGAGGACTTGTCATGATCTCTCCATCCTAGAATTTGAGCGTCGTCCGGAGGCCGAAGATCGAAGCGTTCTTGAGAGACTTACCTGCCAGAGCGCCGGCGGGCAGCGCGGCCCCGCCTCCGGGATGGACGATGTATTGGAAATTCGGCTGCAGCGTCCAGCCATCCTTGATCTGATACTGGTAAACGGCCGTCAGCAAACCTTCGAAGCTTCGCACTGGCCAATTCGGATTGACCAACGTCCGGTAGTCCGCGTCGAGAGCCTGCGCCCGTTTGGAGACATGAGCATAACCCGCGGCGATCCCGAACTTGTCGTCGGGCCGATCGTCGCGAAGCCCGATGAACTCGACGCCGGCATCGGCGTAGAGATCGATCAGGTTGCGATCGGCGGGCGCGCCGGCGGCTCTTGCGAAGACACCGATGCCACGATCGTCGCTGTGAGGCAAGCGGTAGATCTGTTGCTCGAAGACCGCCCACCCACCGAAGTCTCCTGCCAGCAATAGGGGCTCGCCGCTGCTACCGGGAGCGGCGAGCGAGACGCCGTTCGACGCGAGCTGTTGATCGGGGAAAGAGCCGAAGTGCCGCCAGCCGCCGAACTTGATCTGGCCGGTCAGGTTGGGATCGCCCTTCTTGTTGTTCCAGGCGTACTCGATCTGACCGAGCAGCAACGGCGGATCATTGACGCGGAAATTAACGCCGTAGCGATTGCGCTCCTGGGGGTCGCCGGATCCGGGTCCGGCCTGGTCGCCGTCGAAGATCCCGCCCAGAAGCGAAAGCTGGTCGGTCACGTTGACCAGCAGTCTTGCGCCCATGGCCGCCAAAGGTGGCGATGGTCCGCCGCTGGGAAGGTCGAGCGACGTGATCGCGGGCCAACCCATCGAGGCATTGGTGAACACGTCCGTGTACTTCGTGTTGAAGAATTCGCTGTCGGCGGCGAGCTGGCCGGCTTTGAGCGAGACCCTCTTCGCGCCCCATTGCTTCTCGAAATAGGCTTCGTAGAGACGCGTGGACGGTAAAGCCTCGATTCCGCTGACGACGAAGAAGTTCTGAAGATTGCGCCGGGACAGGCCGTCGCCATGAATTTGGAACATGTTGGCGTGAAAAGTGAGCTTGTCGATGCCAACGAGCTTCTGCAGGTCGACATCCACGGCGAGGTTCAGGCGGCCTTCGTAGATGGCGCCCTGCTTCAGGCCGCCGGAAGCACTCCCAAGCACCTCGCCGATGTAAGTGGCCGCGAACTTCACACCGTACTTCTGCAGCGGATTGGGCAGTAGGCCGAGCGTCTTTTCCTCAACCGTGCTCTCACCCGTGTCCGGATCGGCCGGCTTGTCGTCGTCGGTCTTGTCCTCCTGGGCCGCGGCACCGGCTGCGAGAAGCAAGACGACCGACATCGAAAGAGCTACCTGCCTATAGGCTCGCCTGGGTCTCGACACGCGAGTTCCTGGCCCCAACGGTGGGCCGACGAATATCCCGATCTTCGAGGGCGAGTCCACAGTCGAAACGTCTTCCAAAAAGAAGGGGCAGACAAACTGGCCTCCCCAATCGCAAACATTGTTGAATCGCGGGGCGCGAAAAGTCCGCTATGGTGAGGCTTTCCCTTTTTTGGGGGCATTCATGTTCGATACGGCTGCGCGCGGTCCTCGATGAAATCTCTGAGAGCGTTTCGCATCGCGAGACGGAGCGCGTACCGATGTTGCCTCTAAAACTTTGGAGGCGGCTATCGACCGACGCTTTCCTCAATCTGCGCCATCCGCCTCGCCATCTTGGCATGCGTGAAGTTGCGGTCGCGGTTGTTCACCGCCTTGAACTTGCTGCCGTCGATTGCGACGCTTGGGGTCTGCAACAGGCCCATTTGCCGGCATAGTGCAATGAACTTCGCACAAACCTTCCGGATCGCCGCGCCATTGTCCTTCCGGAAGTCGGCGATCGTCTTATGATCGGGAGCCAGGCGGCCGATCAGCCACATCACCTCGATATTGCGGCACGCCTCACGTTCCAGGCGGCGACTGAACTGCACCCGATTGAGATAACCGTAGATGTAAAGCTTCAGAAGGACTGCCGCATGGTAGGAAGACCGCCGCGTGATTGGCGCGATGTTAGGACCTCGTCGAACACCCCGAAGGCGTGTCGGAGTGGGTCAGCCAGCCGTTGCAGCGACAATCGTTGCGCCAACGCTTTCCAGTGTGCAATTTCGGTCGCTTCGATATCCATCTCTTTGTGGGCCGAACATGAGGTAACTCCGACTGGTCAGAACATGATAGTCGCCACGGTTTCCGATTCGTTAGTTGTCAGAGAACGAGTCCGCGCTGCAAAGCCGAGGCGCAGTGATCGATGCGCGCGCGGAGCTATTGCGCTCCGCACCGGCGAATGAATATCAGCGCACACCGCCTGCACCCGAGGTCACCGTAGCTGATGCCGCTTCCGATCTCGCTACGGGGACGATCCCCCCGCGGTCGGCGCCACCAGTCGCCGATCTTCCGAGCGGCCAGCTCACGCCCGAGCAGTCCGTGCCGAGCCAAGTCGACGTCGAGCAGCTTCTCGCGGCCGCGCCCGCAGGCTCATCTCCAGCTATACCGATGGGCGGGCAATGAAGAGGCGCCCGACGAGGCGCGCAGCTGGAAGCTAACCTGGCGGGGTGTGCTGCTGATGATGCTGGGCGGCTTCTCAATCTTAAGCTCGAGCCGCACGGTTCGGTACGCGGCTGAGCCATCGATGAATTCTAGAGCGCTGGTATAGCCGAATTGCCACACGTACAAAGGTTCCGCACGGCTGCACTCTAGTTTGGTACTGCCTGAGACGGACATTCGATTAGGATGACGGTCGCTCTTTGGATGGGACTGTCATGATGCGGTACAAGGTATTCGTGGTGGACAGCAGCCGGCGAGTGATCTGTGCCGCAAAGCTCGACTGCATTGACGAGCAGGGGGCGAGACGTCGAGCCGAGCAAATCTGTGGCGAGCACGACGTGGAGCTTTGGGAAGGTGATCGGCTCGTAGCTGTATTTCGAAGTGCCGCGTCGGCCGACACGAAGGGCGGCCGCACTCCTGAATAGATGGCCGGCCTCGCCTCCGCGGAGTTAGTGCATGCTCTCAACGATCGAACCGCCATTCGCCACCGCTTTGTTCTCATACCCACGCGCGAAAAATCGGTTTCCCTCCTGTCTGCTCGCTGGTGCGCAGCAAGGACGGTCGAGGGCGTCTTCGTGCTTGGCACGTCGTGAAGCAGACGTCGCGGAGCGTTGCACATTTATAACCCGCACCCCGGTTCGAGGTTGTAAGCTGGTCGATCAGAATGACCGAAACGTATTTTGTGTTTACTTCGATTGGATTAGCGGGGGCGAAAAGTGTTTGATGTCTATCGCAAATGGGAGGCGTGACTTGCTCGTTCTAAGCACAGGCTCGGCGATACCCGGGCCTTACTCTGCAAATAAGTGGCGCAAGAGCAGAAAACGAATTGTCAAAGTAAGCGACGAGATCAGGTCAACCGTTCAGCGACAAGGGTATTACGTCCGTAGCTTGCGGGTCACGAAAAAGGGAAGGGTTTAGTTCGGGCGCATCGGACGGCCGAGTCCCTCCCCGTGCAATCTCGCCAGCATCACCACCACCAAGCCGCTATCCTCTCGCTCTTCCGAGTGTCGACCGCTACTTGGCCACCTCAAGCTAATGCGGCTACATCCCTAAGCCAATGTTTGCCGAACTTCGATAGCGTTCGTGACGCAACTTGCATACTACAATACCGACTGCTCACAACCTCATAACTGTTTGTAAACCGTGACCTTGCCCCCTGGACTTAATCCAGATTGAAGTTCGCTCTGGCCCATATGAGGACCAGAGCATGAAGCGCAGCCGCTTTACGGAAGAGCAGATCATC
>NZ_JADPKU010000088.1:0-11456 GCF_023074095.1 Bradyrhizobium sp. 137 | reverse complement strand
ACGCCGTCCTCGCCGCCGTCGGCTACAACTTCCGCCGCCTGATCTGCTGGCTCAGGCTCTCGTTGTGGCAAATCCTGGCCATCCTCTTCGCCCGACCCCAAATCAATCCAGCCTGAATTCAGGGTTCTTCACGGACGACGGGCTATCGCATATGAAGGAAGCGTGGCGGATAGCTCGCCGCGGTCTCGTTTGGCGGCCGAACTTCATGGCCTTGCTCGGCGCGAGCGTCGCAACAGGAGCGCCGCGTGCTGTCAGCTGGTGAGGCCCGCTT
Organism: Bradyrhizobium sp. 137; assembly: GCF_023074095.1. Classification (NCBI taxonomy): domain Bacteria; kingdom Pseudomonadati; phylum Pseudomonadota; class Alphaproteobacteria; order Hyphomicrobiales; family Nitrobacteraceae; genus Bradyrhizobium; species Bradyrhizobium sp. 137. The sequence goes on along the minus strand of NZ_JADPKU010000088.1, from coordinate 11,185 downwards.
TGCGCAAACCATCGAGAAAGTGCTCGCGGTCGGCGGGATCGCGATAGCGGTCGGCTCGGGCCCGGGCCAAGTCGAGTGTCTTCGCGGGTGCGGCCTCGCCACGCGCGTTAAGTTCTCGACGCCGCTCGCTGACGAATGCCTCTGCTTCGGATCGGGCCTCGTTGAGCCGTCCGATCTGCGCATAGCAGGCCGCGAGGAGAGCGTGTGACCACCTATCGAGCGATCGCGCCTCCATCAACGCATTGACCGCCTGCGTATACTCGCGGCCCGAATAGAGGGCGAGCGCGTGATACCAATGGTACAGGTTGGGCGGAAAGGGATTCAGCCGTTTGGCTGACCCGATCCATAGGAGCGCCTCGCGCCAGCGTCCCCAGTAGACCAGAATGTTGGCGAAGACGGCGACGACGTCGGCATCGTTTGGATTGAGTGCGAGAGCTCGACTGAAATGGATTTCGGCCTTGGCGTCTTCATTCAGCAGGAACAATAGCTGTGCGAAGACGCCATGAGTCCAGGCGTCGCCGCCGTCGATGTCGAGCGCGGTCTCGATCTCGCGAAGCGCCTCGTCCAAAGTCGCGATGGTCGGCGATTCGAGAAACGCGTCGCAGACCATGGTCCAGGCGATGTTGACGTGGGCGCGGGCATATTGCGGGTCGAGCGCGACGGCGTTCCGGAAATACTCCCTGGCTTCGGCCATGCCCTTCACGGTCAGCTGACGCCACCGCTCGTTCCCCAGTAGAACCAGATCGTAGGCGGTCACGCTGGCGGTCGGCTTGCGTCGGGCGATCTCGCGGCCGGCGTCCTCAAGCCGGCCCGGCAGAGCCGCGACGATGGCCCTGACGATCTCGTCCTGGAGCGCGAAGATGACATCGAGCTCACGGTCGTAGCGCTCGGTCCAGAGATTATAGCCGCTCGTGGCGTCGAGCAGTTGAACGGTCGCCCGCACCCGGCTGCCGATCTTGCGCACGCTGCCCTCAGCGACATACCTGACGCCAAGCTCGCGGCCGACGCGCTTGATCTCGGGAGGCTTTTCCTTGTAGGCGAAGCTGGAGTGGCGGGCGACGACGAACAGCGACCTGAACCGCGATAGTTCGGCGATGATGTCGCCTGTGATGCCGTCGGAAAAGTAATCCTGCCGGGGGTCGCCGCTCAGATTCGAGAACGGAAGCACTGCAAGTGACAGCCTATCGGACCCTGCAGGCGCCGATGAGGCAGGCTGGCCGGCTCCAAAGTCGATGGCGACCGGCGGCCCGACATAACGGTAGCCGCGGCGCGGCAGCGTCTCGATCCAAGCCGCGCCCCTGTCGCCGTCGGCAAATATTCGCCGCAGGGCGGCGATCTGAACCGTCAGATTGCTCTCCTCGATCGCAAGCCCCGGCCACGCCGCCTGCATCAATGCGTCCTTGGAAACCGGTGTTCCGGCCCGTTCGATCAGGAGCCGCAGCAGCACCACGGCGCGCCGACCGAGCGCGACCGGTTCGGCCTCGCGAAACAGCATCTCGGCCTCTGCATCGAGCCGGTAGGGACCAAATTCGTGGGTGGTCATCGCCTGGAGACTACATTTTTCGCGACTTTTTCGGAACTGATTTAGGACCTCCGGGAAGCGCGGGATCATGCTGCGGCGGCGCTGCCAATTTGGAGGTTTGCCCAATGCGCGACCATTGCGATGTGCTCGAGGCGGACGACCTGCTGCCTCGCCCTGATCCGGACGTGATTGCCGGCACCCCGGAGCCGGCTCGCCACCTGCTCGAGACCATCCAGGGACTTGCCCCGCTGATCGCTGCGCAGCGCAGCAAGTTCGACGATGCGCGGCGCTTGCCCGACGCGGTGTTCGCGGCACTCGCTGACGCCGGTCTATTCCGCCTGTGGCTGCCGCGTGCGCTCGGTGGACCCGAGTTGTCTCCCTTCGCGTTCATGCGCGTTGTCGAGCCCGCCTCGGCGCTCGATGGTTCAGTCGGCTGGCTGGTCGGCAACGGCGGCGGCATGAGCCGGCTCGGCGGCTATCTCGGCGAGGCCGTTGCACGCGAGTGGTTTGCCGACCCGCGCGCCTTCGTCGTCAGCGCGACTGGCGCAGTCGGCATGGCAACGGCGGTTGCAGGGGGATACCGCCTCTGGGGACGCTGGCCGTTCGGCAGCGGCGCGGATCATGCGACCCGTTTCATGGTGCTGGCTAGCATCAAGCCTGAGGACCCGGCGTCGCCACTTCTCTGCTGCTATCTCGATCGGGCAGACGTGACCATCCACGACAACTGGCATGTGTCCGGACTGCGCGGCACCGGAAGTTGCGATTTCGAAGCGCGCGATGTGTTCGTGCCGGCCGCTCACGTCCATCCGTTTTTCGCGCCGCGACCGACCCAGCCCGGACTGCTCTATCGCATGCCGCCATTATCGGTATTCGCGTGGAGCATCTGCGGCGTGCCGCTCGGCATAGCGTCCGGCGCCATGACCTCGTTCGCGGAGCTCGCCTGCCGGAAAAGCAACGTTGGCAGCCGGGTCCTGCTGCGCGATCGTGAGACAGTCCAGGCAACGCTGGGTCGGGCGAGAGCAACGCTTCGCGCCGCCCGCGCCTTCCTGAGTCATGCCATGACGGACCTGATGGCCGCTACCGCTACGGGCGGCAAGCGACTGGTGGAGGCGCGGGCGGACATTCGGATCGCCAACGCACACGCGGCAGAGACTGCGATGTCCATTACCGATGAGCTGGCCACCAGTGTGGGCGCGGCCGCCATCTTCGAGACCTGCGTCCTGGAGCGCGCCGTCCGCGACGTGCGCGCCGTCGCGACGCATATCGCGATGAGTCCGAACAACTACATCATCGCCGGCCGGCTGGCGCTTGGGCTCGATTCCGGCACCGCGAGATTTTGAACGTCACCTGATCACCAGCGGAGTTGCCCGATGTCTGTGATTTACCGGCTGGCGCGCGCCCAGGATCTGGAAGTCGCCGATGCTCTCGTCGTGTCCAGCATCAACGATCTCACGCAACGGCATGGCTTTGGGCCGATGGCCGCTTCTTCTCCTCCCCGGTTTCAGTTGTATTCCATGCAGGACGACCCCGACGGTCTGTGGGTGGCGGAGGAGGGCGAGCGGATTCTCGGCTTCGCCTGGAGCTGGGTCTGCGGTGACATGTGGTTTCTGGCCCAGCTCTTCGTGTCTCCCGATCAGCAGGGACGCAGCATCGGCCACGAACTGATCAAGCGGACCCTGGAGCGCGCCGAGACATCGGCCGCCTCCAACCGGGTGCTCATTACCTTCAGCTTCAACACGGTCTCGCAAGGTCTCTATATCCGCCATGGATTGCTGCCGCGATTTCCCATCTACAGCGTCGGCGTATCGCGAGAGCATCTGATGGGTCGTCTGCACGGTGCGCGGTTTCAATTCACGCCGCTCGATGATGCGGCTTCGACGCTGCGTCGCCTGGTTCAGGCGGACGAGCGGGTGCTTGGCGTGTCCCGCGAAAAGCATCATCGCTATCTCATGAGCGACCGCGCGACGAGAGGGGTCAATCTCTACGACGGCAGCGACTGGGCGGGCTACGCTTACGTGGACGCCGGCGGACACATCGGACCGCTCGCGGTCCTGCAGGCGAATGCCGTCGCTCCCGCGTTCAGGACGGCGCTGCATTTGGCGCTTGAGAGTGGCTCGTCGCGGATATCGGCCTTCCTGCCCGGCGCAAGCGGGCCGGCTCTCAACACCGCGATCGAGCACGGAATGCGGATCAAGTGTCCGATGTTGCTGATGTCCTCGCGTGAGTTCGGAGACTGGGCCCAGTATCTGCCGCGCAACCCGGGCTTCATGTGACCGGACGGGAAGCGCAAGCGGGCCCAAGGTCAGCTCAAGGGCAGCCCAAGGGCAGTTCCCAGGAACCAAAGCCTTTGCGTTCGCATTGCCGTCGCTGAACTCGGCGGGGAATGCCAGCTGACGGCGTGCGGCCGAGCGCCTGACGGTGGAGAACGATGAGGGATAGTAGCTCGGAGATTGCCGAGATCAGGGATGCCGTTCACCTCTGCATCGACATGCAGAACATCTTTGCGCCGAGCGGGCTCTGGGCGACGCCCTGGATGGAGCGGGTGCTGCCGACGATCGCCTCAATCGTTTCCCGCCATCCGACCAGAACGATCTTCACGCGCTTCATCACGCCGCAGGATCCGGAAGACCGTCCCGGCCAATGGCAGAGCTATTTCCATCGCTGGCGCCAGGCCACTCGCAGGTATCTTCCGCCATCCGGTCTCGAACTCGTGCCGGCCCTGAGCGAGTTCGTTCCTCCGGCCGTCATTATCGATAAGCCGGCCTATTCCGCATTCAGCAATCCCGGACTCGCGAGTCTGCTGATCGAAAAGAATGTCGGTGCGGTCGTGGTCACGGGCGCAGAGACCGACGTCTGCGTGCTGTCGACGGTGTTGAGCGCCGTCGACCTCGGCTTCAGGGTCGTCATCGTCGAGGACGCGCTGTGCAGTTCGTCCGACGTCGGGCACGATGCGCTCATGACGATGTACCGCACCCGCTTTCACGGCCAGGTCGACCTCGTGACCGCGGAGGAACTGGAGGAGTTCTGGCGGGAGTAGATGGCCGATGAAGCGCGGCGCCCGATTCACATAACCTAGTGCGCGGGTCCCCCAAGGTGGTCAAAGTGTGCGGGCTGGAAAGGGGGCTGCGATGGCGATGGACCGCATCGAACAGGCTTTTATCGCCACTGCAATCACGGGCTTTCTCGTGATGATGGCGGCCATCGTTTGGATGATGATGGAGTGACCGCGCGAGGTTTCCTGTCTTGCGCGCCGCGCTGCCCTATGTCACCCCTGGCTCGCTGTCGCGCATCTGTTCTGATCGTCAACCGCGCGGATCGGCGATGAGTGCGGCCAGCTTCCGCGCCATCGCGCCGAGATCGATTGGCTTTTCCGGAAGCGGCACGTCCTCGAATTCCGGACCGACGGTGATCTTGTCATAGCCTGTGGTGAACACGAACGGGATGTTGCGCGCCTTCAGTTCGCGCGCAATCGGAAAAATCATCTCGCTGCGGATGTTCACGTCCAGCACCGCGCCATGCAGGATGCTGCCGTCGTGCAGGATTTTGACGGCATCCTCGAAATGACCGGCCGGACCCGCAATCTCCGCGCCCAGCGCGCGAAACGTGTTGCCGATGTCATCGGCGAGAAAATACTCGTCCTCAACAACGAAAATGCGACGCCCGGCGAGCGGCCCGCGCTGATGCGACGGGTTGGGCGATGTTGCCATGGTGCCTCAAGCCTCCGCTTCCAGCCCCTTGGAACATACAAGGGGGACCCGCCTTGGTAAAAAACGATGCGACCCAAATGGCTAACCGCGACATCATCGTCATCGGGGGCTCGGCGGGAGCGACCCAGCCCCTGAAGCAGATCCTCGGCCGCTTGCCGCCCGATCTGCCGGCAGCCGTCTTCATCGTCCTGCACATCCCGGCGCAAGGGATCGGCATTCTCTCGACCGTCGCCAGCAGCGTCGCCGCCCTGCCAGTCCGGCAGGCGGAAAGCGGCATGAAGATCGAGCCTAGCCGGATCTATCTGGCTGCACCTGACCACCATCTCCTGCTGGCGGAGGATCACGTGTTGCTCGGGCGCGGCCCGCGCGAGAACATGGTCCGGCCGGCGATCGACCCCTTGTTCCGCTCAGCAGCCCTCTATCACGGGCCGCGCGTGATCGGAGTGCTCTTGAGCGGCCTGTTGTCGGACGGGGCGGCTGGCCTCAATGCCATCAAGCGCTGCGGCGGGATGACCGTAGTCCAAGACCCCTCCGACGCCATTGCCGACGAGATGCCGCAACGCGCGATGGAGGCGACCACTGTTGATGTCTGTGTTCCCAGCGCCGGTATGGGCGACGTTCTCTCCGAACTCGTCAGAGAGCAGGCCGGAGCCATTCTGCCGATCCCGCCCGAGATCAGGCTTGAGGTGGAGATCGCAGCCGGCGACCGGATCGGCAGTGACAAGCTTGTCTCGATGGCCGATCCCGTCGCGCTGACCTGTCCGGCGTGCGGGGGCGTGCTGTCCGAGGTCAAGGAATCGCGCCCGATACGTTTCCGCTGTCAGGTCGGTCATGCTTTCGGTGCCGATGTCCTTGCCAAGGAGCAGGAAGGGCGGGTCGACGAAGCCCTGCGTGTTGCTTTGCGCATCATCGAGGAACGCGCGGAACTGGTGCAGCGCATGGCCGCGGATGGGCGTCGCAGTGGCCGGTCCGCCGTTGCCGAGATGTATGAGGCGAGGGCAGCCGAATATCGCGAATATGCCGACATGATCAGGCGCGTCGTGCTAAGGTCGCTGGATGCTCCGTTGCGCAAGCGGGAAGGTTGAGGGCGCTGTCATGGCCATCTCCGTTACCGAATGCTCCGAGCAACTCGATTCCGAGCGCCGCCATCTAACCAAGGCCAATGAGGACATCGAAGAGGGCTCGAAACGTATCCGTGACCAGGAGGATCGGGTTCGAGAGCTCATGGCTGGTGGCCATGACGCGGGTGAGGCCGAGCGGCTCGTCGCCCTTCTCAAACAGACGCTGACCGAGTGGGAGCGCCACCGCGTCCTGATCGAGGAGCGTGTCGCCTATCTCCAGCACGAGATTGATCCTGCGCTGCCGAGATAAGGCTGACGTTGGACGCTCAATTCCACACGATCTCAACCCCGGACGGTCGCGCTGCCGGCCCGAGCTGCGCAGCCTCTATTTTTCCGCGGGTTCAAAATGGGAAGGTCGGCATGCGGGCTGAGCCGCCCTCGGGCCACTATTGGCTCTAAGCATTTCTGCCTTCCATCTATTGGGATAACATCCATTTCTGCTATGTGCTTGGGGGGAGCGGTTCGCCCCGCCAGCCAATGAAAGCTAGCAAGGACATGCACGAAGTCGGCGACCAGCCGGTCGAAAGAGAGCGCCAGATCAGGTCCCCGCTGATCGTGGGGGTGGGTGCCTCGCCGACTGCCCTGGACAGTATCGAGCGCTTCTTTGCCAAGCTCACCGTTGAGCCTGATCAGGCTGTCGTACTGGCGCTTCAGCATCATGAGGCGTTGGACGAGCCGCGGCTGCGCGAAATCCTGCAAAATGCGAGCGCTGCCGTGGTCTCCGGCATCGGCGACGGCCAAACCATCGAGGGCGGTACGATCTATCTTTGTCCACCGGCGATGATCACCACGATCCATGGCGGCCGTTTTGCGATCCGCGAGGCCGAGCAGGCGCCCGGTGAGCGGGCCACGATCGACAGCTTCCTGGTGTCGCTGGCGGAAGAACGCGCCGAGCAATCGATCGGTGTCATACTGGCCGGCACCGGCGGCAACGGCACGCTCGGCGCAGCGACGCTGAAGGATCATGGCGGTCTTGCCATCGCCGAAAAAGTCGCGAGCGAGGAGCTGGATCATCTCGAGGACGCCAACACGCCAGCGGCCATCGCGGACTACGTGCTGCCGCCGCAAGACATTCCGGAGCACATCCGGGTTTATGCCCGCCATCTGCGACGGTTGGACGAGAAGCAGGGGTTTGATGAGGTGCTGGCCGCGGCCGCGGCCTCGCTATCACGCATCGCCGACATTCTGCGCAACAAGACCGGAAACGATTTCCACGGCTACAAGCAGAACACCTTCTTGCGCCGCGTGCAGCGGCGCATGCAGGTGGTCCAGATCGACGAAATCGCCGCCTATGTCGATTTCCTGCGCAACGATAAGGACGAAGTCCAGCACCTCTTCAACGACCTTCTGATCGGCGTCACCGAATTCTTCCGGGACAAGCGCGAATTTGAGGTCCTGGAGACCCAAATCGTCCCGAAGATATTCGAAGGCAAGGGCGCGGGGCAGCAGGTGCGCGTCTGGGTGCTCGGTTGCGCAACTGGCGAAGAAGCTTATTCCATCGCCATCCTTCTCCGCGAGCAGATGGCGCGGATGGATTCCCCGCCGCAGGTGCAGATCTTCGCGACCGACATCGATGGCCGGGCGCTCGCAACGGCGCGCGTCGGCCGCTATCGCACCAATATCGAGGCCGATATGAGCAGCGAGCGCCTGGCGCGCTGGTTCGTCCGGGAGGGCGACACCTATTGCGTGGTGAAGGAACTGCGCGAGATGTGCATCTTCTCCCAGCACAACGTCATCAAGGATGCGCCGTTCTCCAAGCTCGACCTGGTCTCCTGCCGCAACCTGCTCATCTATCTCAATGCCGAGTTGCAGAGCCGGGTGATCCCGCTGTTCCACTTCGCGCTGCTCCCCGATCGCTTCCTGTTTCTTGGCAATTCCGAGAACGTGACGCGGCATCCAAAATTGTTCGCGCCGGTGGACCGCCGCGCCCGCATCTTCAAGCGGCTCGAGACAGGAACGCGGCTGCCGCCGGAGTTTCCGATCACGACCGTGGCGGGAAGGGTCCCCGTCGAGCTGCCGCCGGTGCGTTCGTTCGGCCCCGACGTCGGCCTCGAGCGCCGCGCACAGCGCATCGCGGAGCGCTATGCGCCCGCTTACGTTATCACTGACGACAATTTTCAGGTCCTGCACTTCTCCGGGCGCACCGGCCGCTACATCGAGCCGACGGCGGGCGCCGCCACGCTCGACCTGCTCCAGCTCGTACACCGCGATCTGCGCCTGGAAGTACGCACAGCGCTGGGCCGCGCGGCAGAGACTAACGAGCCGGCCCATGCCGAGCAGGTGCAACTCGGGGTGCATGGCCATCGTATCCTCGTTGACGTCACGGTCGAGCCCATCCAGGACGGCGCCGGTGGCCATCGCAGCTTCGTCGTGCTGTTCAAGGATGGTCCACTCCGCACGATCGAGGCCGGCCAGGCCAATCCAAATGCGCTGGTCAGGACCGAGCATGTCGAGCGGCTCGAAAACGAGCTGCGTGCCACGCGCGAGCGCCTCCAGGCCACCATCGAGGAGCTCGAAAGTACGAACGAGGAGCTGAAGTCCTCCAACGAGGAGTACCAGTCGCTCAACGAAGAGCTGCAATCGGCCAATGAGGAGCTCGAAACCTCGCGTGAGGAATTGCAGTCGGTCAACGAGGAGCTGACCACCGTCAACGGCGAGCTGGCTCATCGCGTTCAGGAATTGACCCGCGCCACCAGCGACCTCAAGAATTTCCTCGAAAGCACGCAGATCGCAACCGTATTTCTCGACAATGATTTGCGGGTGATGACCTTCACGCCCGCGATTACGCAGGTTTTGCATCTGGTCGAAACCGACACAGGTCGTCCCATCAGTCATATTAAGGCGCGCGTCCCGATCGAGGAGCTCTATGACGACGTCCGCCGCGTGCTGCGCACGCTGGCCAGCGCGGAGCGCGAGCTGAGCGCGCCCGACAACGGTACGCGCTACATTGCGCGCGTCCTGCCCTACCGCAGCATCGACAATTTCATCGCCGGTGTCGTCATCACCTTCATCGACGTCACCGCCATCACCCGCGCCGAGGAGCGGCAACGCCTGCTGCTGGCCGAGCTCCAGCACCGCGTCCGCAACACGCTGGGCGTCGTGCGCTCGATCGCTCGTCGCACGGCCGACACAAGCCAGAGCGTCGAGGAGTTTGCTTCCCATCTCGATGGCCGGCTGAGCGCATTCGCCCGCACCCAGGCAATGGTGACCCGCGATCCCGAAAGCGGTGTCGATCTCGAATACCTCGCCGTCGAGGAGCTGCTGGCCTATAATGCCCGGGAAGGCGAGCAGGTGCGTTTGACCGGTCCGAAGGTGCGTTTGCAGTCCAAAGCCGCGGAAACCTTTGCGCTGGCTCTTCACGAACTCGCGACCAACGCGCTGAAATACGGCGCCCTGAGCCAGCCGACCGGGCGCATCGAGATCTCATGGCGAATCGAGGAGAGCACCGAGCCGGCAGTGATGATGTTCCAATGGCGGGAACGGGGCGGGCCGGTGGTCGCACCGCCGCCGCGCAAAGGTTTCGGCACCGAGCTCCTGGAGCGCACACTTGCGTTTGACTTCAAGGGGCAGACCACGATGGCATTCGATCCTGCCGGCCTGCAATGCACGATCACGGTCCCCCTGAGCAGACGCACTTTCCATACGCCGGCGGTGGCTGACTGATGCCGCTTTCAACATCCGACCGCAGCCTCGCTGAACCGGTCATTCGCCGATTGAACGTGCTCAGGCCGATGTCGGCTGAGGCGCGGCAATCACTCGAATACGCGTTGCTTGAGGCATTGCAGCGCACCAGATCGGGCGAGGACCTGATCTCCGAGGGCGATGCCGTCGATAGCGTCCGTCTCGTGCTGTCGGGCTGGCTCTGCCGCTACAAAACCCTTGAGGATGGCCGGCGCCAGATCGTCAACTTCATTTTTCCGGGCGAGAGCTGCGACGCGCACGCATTCCTGATGCCGGCCATCGACCATTCCATCGCGACGATGACGCCCGTCGTATACGCCGAGATCAAGCGTGCACACTTCGAGAGCCTGGTGGCCAACCACCGCTCGCTCGCCGAAGCGTTCCTGTGCGAGACCCTCGTCAACGCCGCGATTCAGCGCGAATGGGCCATCAATCTCGGCCGTCGCGTCGCCCTGGAGCGCGTCGCGCATCTGTTCTGCGAGATCATCGAGCGGCTTCGTCCCGTCGGCATGGTCGACGGCAATTCTTGTGTCATGCCGATCACGCAGACGGACCTTGCGGACGCCACCGGGCTCTCGGTGGTCCATCTCAATCGCACGCTCCAGGAGCTGCGCGCCTCCGGCCTCATCGTGCTGCGCGAGCGCACGCTGACCATCAACGATCTCGGCGCGCTCAAGAACGCTGCCCTGTTCTCGCCGAGCTATCTGCAGCTCTATCGGCGCGGCTGAAATTTCGGATGAGGCCGGCGAGCCGCTGAGCCAGTTCCAGAGTCGTTTCTCTGCCGAGGGCCAGCTTGGGCCGTGTGCTACCGTTGGATTCGCTGCGATCTATCTCACTATGAAGTGGAAGCAATCTGGAGTATTGTGCCTGCATCACCGGCCAAGGCTTTGCCCGTAGGCGCCGGTGGCTGAGAGATCGCGTGCTCCCGCCTGCATTGATCGGGAGCATGCTATGGACGACGATCCTTTCGCCTTTGAAACCCAAGACCTGCTAGAGCGCGCTGATCGCGTAATTGGTCGTCCGTGAAGAACCCTGAATTCAGGCTGGATTGATTTGGGGTCGGGCGAAGAGGATGGCCAGGATTTGCCACAACGAGAGCCTGAGCCAGCAGATCAGGCGGCGGAAGTTGTAGCCGACGGCGGCGAGGACGGCGT
>NZ_JADPKU010000077.1:0-11780 GCF_023074095.1 Bradyrhizobium sp. 137 | reverse complement strand
TGGCCTCGTCGTGCTGGGCGCCACCGGCGCACAGTTTGCCGGCGTCGCCGCGTCTACCTTCTGGGGTCAGGCGGAACGCGCCCGCCTCGCCGCCGAAGTCGAGCGCCTGCGCGTCGCATTGCCGACGCTCCAGGCGCGGGCCGAGGACTGGCAACGCCGCGCAGGCCGCGTGGTGCTGACGAACTGCCAGTCCGATGACAGGCGCACGCGCCTGTGCGTCCGCATCGACCTGAGCGCGCCGCGGTTCGGCCCGCGTGGCGAGTACGCCGTGCTCGACGGCTACTGAGTGCGCAGCGGGCCGTTCGGAATGACGATCGGGTGCATGAGCCTACCGCATGGATGGCACTCGCCGTGACGGACCCGGTCCGGAATCGGAAGGTGGCCTTGCCCTCGCCCGACCCTGCCTCCCGGCAGCTCTTTGCGACGTTTCCGCTGGCCGCTGACCGCTCCAAGATTGCGCTTTCTGAGATCCTCTGTCCGTGGGCTCGAGTTTTTTGAAGGCACCCCCCCCGGTTCGGCCGCCCTTCGCGATCCAAGCCCGCCAAGCGGCATCCACGATGGTGATGCGGTTGGGATCATTGCGCCGGCCGAGAAGGCGGCGCTCCTCGACGTGGAGAAGCCCGGAACGGGCAGCCGTCCGGATCGCGTTGCGTGCCGTCGAGGCCGACACCCCGGCTCGCGCCGCGATGGCCGACACGCACAGTTCACATGCGCCGCGCGCCCGCACCTCGTCGGCGATGATCCGTAACGCGGCGAGTTCGCCAGTCGTGTGCCGGGCCGCGAGCGCCGGGGGCATTGGACCAGAGGCAGCCAAGGTCCGCCGTCGCTCTAGTGACCGAGCGCGATCCGGCGAGCGCTGATGGCGTTTCGGGGGGAAGATGGACGGTCGGCCCGGCGGGGCGTCGCTCCGCGGCCGGGAGCTAGCAGGCCTTCGCGGCGGCACGGGCGCGGCCGGGATGACCGTCCGCCCCTCGATCAGCGCCGACAGCGCCTCGGCCTCGGCCTCACTCACCTGGCCCGCCCCGAAGGCGCGCCACAGCAGCGCCGCCACCTCGGGCAGCGCGCCCCGGGGCGCAACCTCGACGGCGCGCCTAAGTTCTTCAGCGAACATGTCCCAGCCCTTGCGGGCCACGGCACAGCAGCGAGCATCGCCTTAGCGGGCGACACCCTTCCACAGAACGAGCAAGACCGTTGACGGGATTGGCGTCCCGTCTTGACCCCTAAGGGTGCTCGTGAGACTGTCGGGAGGTGTTTGATCCCCCGCCGGTCTCTATGAGATCGGTCCACGGCCTCTCAGGTTGGCGCCTGAGGGGCCGTTGCTTTTTCTACGTTGCCGTCGTGGCGGTTATCTCCTCGAACCGGCACGAGTCCGGCATTCGCCCACCATCCCCGTACCGACACAGGCAGTCAACACGGCTACGGTAAGCCCTCCCTCGACGGGGGTCTCGAAAGGGCGGTCAGATACCCTTTCGAAAGAGTTATGGACACACCCTCTCGTCCGTCTCATTCCGAGTGACCGAGGGGCTGTCATGAGCGAGGTGTCGAAGGGGGTTTCGTCCCGCATCATGACGTATGCGGAGATCGAGGAAGCATTCTCTCTGAAACCGGCTTCAGCTCGGCAGCTCGTGCGCCGACAGGGCTGGCGTAGGCTCCCCGGTAACGACGGTAGGACCCGGATAGAGATCCCTATCGAAGAGTTTGAGCGGGCTCTCAAGAGAGGTGTCGAAACCCCTCTCGATGAAAGCGAAATCGATGCTGAGCCTCCTGTCGAAGGCCCTCTCGAAAGGACCTTCGTTGCCTTCCTAACCGCCCATATCGAACGGCTCGAGCGGGCTCTCACAGAGGCGCAGCAAGCTCTGTCGCAGGCGGTAGCTGACAGGAGCGCCGAGACTGAGAAATCCGATCACTTAGTCGGGGAGGTCGCCGCTCTCGCTCGGCAACTCGCCCAGGTCGTTGAGGAGGCCGGGGGTCGCGAGCGCGAGCTGCAAGCGCGATTAGCATTGGCCGATGCCGCAGCGGCTCAATCACGGGTAGAGTTGAGTGCTTTGGAGAAGAGAGCCGAAGCGGAGACCGCCCAGGCCCGCGCCGAGCTGGAAGCCTGGAAAGCACGCCCATGGTGGCGTCGGCTCGCCGGCTGAACCGCAGTTGTGCACCAGTCCGGATCTGGGAGGCTGTAAGTTCGTAGATCGTCGTGGGTACGGGTGTCCGTCATGAACGAGAGATCGCGTCGCCCACCACAGGAGCCAGGGCGGCCGGGATCCTACTGCAAGCGGCGTGCGGTCTCTGGTACCGGCAGATCGCGGCGGGCGGCCTCGGGGGCTTCCTGGCGGTCCGTGACCCAGATTATCGCAGCGCGCTCGGCCGCGGTCACAACCCGCCCTGGGCCTGCTGCACGGGCTTCCGAGATCAGGGCCTCCAGGGCCGATCTCAGCTCATCTGTGAAGGCGTCGTCGTTCACCCGGTTTGGACCTTTGGTATTTCGTCTACGCCAACTCGGGGTCATCGCAGAGGATGTTCGAAAACGTACGCTAAGCGCCCATACCTATGCAGATTGACAGCGCGGAGACGAACGTTCTCTCTCCGCCTCGTGTCCCGAGATCTCGCCTGCTTGCTTACCAGCATGAGCCGCTGCTGCACGCTAAGTTTTTAGGAAGCCAAGATCATAAATCATCGGTGCTAGCTTCGATGTCAGCGTCTCGTAGGTTGAGTCAAAGACAGCAAATTCGGTTTCGATTTTGTCTTTCTGTTCCTCGCGTCGACCAAGAGCGGATCGGATCTGATACCATCCAACATCGGGGCGATTGAGTTTGAGGCTTTGACGAACGCTATATACATCGGTGATGGAGAAATACGTTTGCCAAAGGATTTTACCTGCTCGTAAGACTGCGGAAGCCTCAACCGAAAACTTCTTTTTATGTAGGTATTGAACCATAAAATCTGATTCAAATCGGTCAGGTGCATTAACTTCAGCCTCGGTGAACGGAATAAAGTGATTGACCAGACTCCATTGGCGACCATTCCACTCCAATCCGTTCGCGCCAGCCGTCAGATTTTGTGTGCTGAACAACATCCAGACTAAGCAGTCCATCTTAAATTCTTCAGTAAGAGGCTCATCAGGCTGTAAGAACTGATCCCGATCATTGAGCCACGACGGCTTAACTAGACGCCGTACCGCAAACACAACTGCCGATTTCCAGAGATTTTCCTTGGTGACGAAAAAACCGCCTGCGCTACAGTACCCTGATGATAGCAAGGCGGTAAGATTTGCGTGTTGAACATCACCACCGGGCGCAATCATTCCGCCGATCGCTCCGTCTGCCCATTTAGTGCCACGCACATCTTTAATACTAGTCGTTGGCACGAGCGCGCCTTTCAAGGGCAGGGCGTCATCCTTATTAGACCTTGCCCGCTTAATCCAATTGCTCAGAAATCGCTCACTTGGTAGATTATAGAATTGCTTTTCGCCAATTGCTTCGCCTTTTTTATTAAGAACCTCCGCAACTATGTTTGTAATTGGTGTCTTCTTTTTTGCGGAATTATCGGTTTCCCAAATAAGGAAGCCAATAGGGAAATTCCCATTTAGACCATCGAATGCTTTGCTAGGCACCAAGAAACCGCCGAGATAAGATGCATTCCAAAACGACCTGAATGGCTCAAAATTTGGAGCATTTACATATTTCAAGGTACTGAACATAGCCAAGGTAGCGTTTGGTATCTCTTTGGCGATCCGCACTAGAAATTGCACGAATAGTTCGCGCGAAGCGTATCCAAAATCACTGATCGTTTTAGCAATCTGCGTCTTTGAAACGCTTTTTTTGCTCTCTGAATTTTTCCCACGAGAACTTGTGATGTTATCTATGTTTGCAGCTTCTGCATATGGCGGATTGATAAGTATCAGGATCTTTCGACCTTCGGCGATTGCCTGCCGCAGAGCGGGCGGCACTTTGTTGGTGAGGCTATAGTCAATTCTGCCATCAGCCGTAATGTCATCATTGAGATAATCATATTGAAACCGAGTGGCGGAAACGCAGGTTCTAGTAGCTTTCATAACATCGACGTCAGCTTGATCTAATGTACTCATAAAAACGTTTCGCGGGTTGGAATGCTTGGTTTCCAAGTTCCCAACGCCGCAGCACATGTCCCAAACTATGTAGTTCTTCTGCCAGTTCTTCCCAAGAACGTCGGCTAACTTATCGTAGGCTTTATCAACCACGTGGAGTGGAGTATAGAAAGCGCCCTTGAAGCTACGCTCGTCTAGCGGGATTAGGGAGTCGCGACGCTCTAATAAGTAATTGCGATACTCCTCATCTGGTGGGCGGTGATAAATTGACCAGAACTGACGGTAACCCTCACGATTACCTAGTTTATAAAGTTTACCGTCGAGGGAAAATACGGGCGCTTCTCCTTGATGGAGAAGTTCGGCCGGCAAGTTTTCATGAGTCGCCTTGGTTCCGTCATGCATGATGTCGGCGAAAAAGAGAAGGGCATATTTATCTACCGGAGCACCGCCGATTTCCCGACCGATCATCTCGACCCATTTATCGAAAACTTGCTTCAAATTATCTGGCGTGATCGAAATGCGGATAATATCGCCCTTTGTCAGAGCGGCTTTTACAGTACTGATGAATTCATCTTCGTGCGTCGCTATCCTGAACGAGACCATCCTTGTTCCAATGAACGCGGATACTTGGTCGAGCGCCTCCTTCGGGAATTTAGTAGCCGACTTGCCCCATTTTATCGTCTTCTTTTTCAAAAATGGAATAACATCAGCGGTCTTCATCAGAGCCGCCTTCTCAGTATCCATTACTGCCAGGAACGGTGGTAACTCGTCCCCTTTATTCAACCCATCCTGCACATAATGCAGAAGCTGGGTGAACATCTTATAACTTGAGTCCTTGCCGTGATGTTTAGCCTCGAACCACATTTCCTTCGTACGAATATCAATTAGCCCTTTGGTATATTTCTTCAAGCCTAACGCCTGAATGTAAACATCTTTGACGTCTTCCTCGCTGCGGACATCTTGTAGTTTTTTGTACAGAGACATTATGTTCCCGCTGGACCATGCCCGATGCACGGTAGACATCGCCGTTCGCATATGCCGTGGCAAGCGCTGTGGCAGCGTCGTGAATATCCTCACCCATGGGGTTCTCGTAGTCGAGGGCGGCGGAGACAACGCCTACTGGACACGCGTCCTCGTCACGTAGAAGGGGACCCAAAACTCAGTTCGAAACCACGAGGCGTAGGCCCTGGCGCGGGAGATACGCGCGCTCAACGTCGGCTTCGTTCGCAGCCAGAAGGCGCGCCAAGTCAGACAAGCTGTATCCAAGCTCGTTGCAGTGATACTTGATGATATCTCTAAGGCGCCAAGGTTCTTCTACCTGTATTTCGTATGGCTCACCCTCGTTGAAAGATTTATTATACTGAACATTCATGTTTTTGTACTGAGAATCAGTAATTAATTTTAGGTCGTAAGTTCTTTTAATCAAGCTTTTTATAGAGACCTTCCAGTACGCTTTCACTCTACCGAGAGCAGTAATCTTAGGAGATATCAAATATGATTTGATATCCGAGGCAGGCATGAGGAAAGCCGCAGCGAAGCGGTGCGCCTCCTCTTCCATCTTCTGATCGTCGTCAGGCACGGTGTGCATAACGATGTGTCCAAGCTCGTGCGCGAGCGAGAAACGGAAGCGGTCCCCGGCAACATCCTTGTTCATGAAGAAGAGCGGTGGCATGCCCTCCGAACGGAAGCTGATGCCGTCCAGAAGCTTGGTGTGGAAGCTCGTCATGATGACGATGCCGCCCGCCTGCTCAATCGTATCAACCACGCAGGCGACCGGCCCACGCGGCAGCATCCAGTACGCGCGCAGCCGCTCGGCGACCTTCTCTGGCGTGAGGCCGCTCTCGTCCAGGTCGATCTGAGGGATCGGCTTGGCGACTTCCAGGTCGTAGGAGCGCAAGAGCCTCGCCACGTGCTGACGCCGGATGTTGATGACCGCACCGATCCGCGCGAGTGGCTTCGCGCCGAGCTTCGTGCGCTTGCGGTAGTGAAAGGCGGGGAACCCGATCGCGCGCTCGCGCTGATGGAAGAAGGCTGTAGGGAAGCGGAGTGCCTTCGCGAGGTTGCCCAGCACCTCGTCGGAGGGTTGGCCGATCAGGCCGTGTTCGAGCTTCGAGATGAGCGCCTGCGTGACAGACGCCTCTCTCGCCAGATCAGCCTGGGTCATCTCGCGCGCCTCACGCGCGAGTCTCAGCATGTCAGCGTTGAAGACCGCGTCGGTCACTTAGCGTCCTCGTCTCGCACGCGCCGCCTCAAAGTCGGTCCGACCAGTGTCAGGGATCCGCTCCGGCGTGATGTCCACCCACGCAGCCTGGGCTTCCGTAGCGGTGACCTGCGCCGTCCAGATCACGTCCTTGCCGATCTGCCTGACAATCATCACCCGCTCGATCGCGGCCCCGGCGGCATCCATTTGGTAGCCCGCATACAGACGCACGGCCGCCTCGGGCAGATCGAGGAGGGGCATCTCGTCGTCATAATCCTGCTGTTGCAGGGTCTGGTAGTTAGCGTGTTGGCCTAACCCGTTCACCTTCTTGACCCGGATCAGCGCCTGATCCCGGTAGTTGAGCAGGTGAAGCCCCCGGCGATCCAGGAAGTTCACCCCAGGCGTGCCGTCGAAGCGGTCCATCAGCGCTCGTTCGGCGTGGTCGTAGATGCAGCACGCGGCAGCGCGATCACTGTGCTGCGCACGAACCGCATCCGAGTACCCGTCACCGTTGTAGGTGGCGACCGCCTCGTACAAGGCGTCGTGGATGCCGAGCAGCAGGGGCTCGATGATCGCCATCTGGCGCGACTGGTCTTCTTCCACGTCCATAAGGCCCTCTCCATCCGGCAGCACGTCGCGCCCTTGGAAGGATATGGCGGAAAATATAACCGTTTCAATAACCGAGCCGCAACTCCTTGTCGGGCCTTACGCTTTGGACTCCTGGGCGTCCCAGACGAGAGCCCTGGAAGCGCTACAATCCGATCTCGACAGCGAGATTGTCGGCGAACAGGGCCCCCTCACGGACGTACCGGCGCAGGGTGCTGAGCGAGGCGTGACGGGTCTGGTGAGCGATCCGGATCTCGCCAACCCCGGCATGGGCGGCCGAGGTCGCGAACCCCGCCCGCATGGAGTGGCCCGCATAGGCCGCCGCGTCGAGCCCGGCGGCGCCAGCGCGGCGCTGGACGATCAGCGCGACGGCGTTGCCGGACAGCCGCCCGCCGAGGCGGCCGTGACGGTCGACGGCGCGGAACGCCGCCCCCTCGGCGATCCCGGTCGCGGCAAGCCACGCCGTGTAGGCGGCGGCCGGACACGTCGCCTGTCCCGTGCGCCCGACCGCGAGCACCGCGCCGCGACCCTCGGCGTCGGTCTTGCTGCGCCGGATCGTGACCCGCAGGCCCTCGGGCAGGACGGCGATGTCGGCCACGTCGAGGGCGGCCAGCTCGGAGCGCCGCAACGCGGCGGCGGTGCCGACCAGGAGCAGGGCGCGGTCGCGCCGGTCGGCGAGGCCGTCGCCGAGCCCGGCGAGCACCTGCTTCAGGCGCGGCACGGTCAGGGCCTCGGCGCGGCGCTGGGCGGAGCCGCGCTCGCGCCGGAGGCCCGCCAGCACGTCGGCCACGGCCGGGTGGCGCACGTCGAGGCCGAGCCCGGCCCGGCGGTGCCGGGCGGCGAGGCTGCTCACCCGCCGGGCGAGGGTCGCGAGCGACAGCCGGTCGGCGCAGTCGGCGAGGTAGAGCCCGACCACGGCCGGGGCGGCGGGCAGCGGTTCGAGGCCGCGGGCGGCGCACCACCCCGCGAATTCCCGCCAGTCGGCCTCGTAGGCGCGGAGCGTGTTAGCGGCGCGCGCCTGCCGAGCGAGTCCGGCGGCGCGGGCGGCGACCGCTTCCAAGTCGAGCGCGGGGCCGATTGCGGTCTCTGCGACAGGGGTAGGAAGGGTGGTCACGGGGAACCCACGTCGTTGGAGGTTTCGGTCGCCAGCAGGTTCTGGATGAGCGTTCGGTGCGTGTGGTTGATTGAGAGGGTCCAGTCGATCTCGCACAGGAGGCGCTCGGCGCAGGTCCGCGCCTTCGTGCCGGGGTCGAGGCCGTGGAGGAGGTGAACTTGCCGTTCGCGCCGCCGCTCAGTCTCGGCGATCTCCCGATCTGCGTCCGCGAGCGCGTCATCGAGGAGCGATGAGGCCGGGACGGGCGCGACGGTCATCCCTGACCCCTCAGGTCCTGGAGCTGGAGTCGGGCCTCAAGGACAAGGCGTAGTTTCGCGTCGGCGAGATCGAGCAGATCCTGGGCGCTCGCCGGGAGGTCGGGGCGTTCCAGGGCCTCCTTCAGCACCCGCTGTTCCTGACGCAGGCCGTCCAGGGTGCGCATGTCCTCCGACATCAGCCGGTCCTGCTCGGCGGTGTCGGCCCCATCCCGGATTAGGGCGAGGAGCCCAGCAGTCCGCGCGGCCGAGCGCATCTCGATCGCGGCGATCTCCCGGCGCACGTCCCGGAGCATCTGCTCCAACAGCGCCACCATGACCGACTCCGTCTTGACCTCCGATAAGCGTCATTATCACAGCCCAGAAGACGCCACCCCGCGGCTGCCCACACCCTAGGCAGCTCCTTCACGAAACTGTGAATTGCCGCCAATTCGGGCTTTGGCGAGCCGCCAAATTCCATTAGGTTACTTTTAAGAATGTATTCACATGTGGCCAGTGAAGTCCATCGACTTCACTGGGGTGGCGAATGCCCCTCCACATGTGACGGGTCTCTCCCGTCTTTATGATGTCGTTCTTGCTCCTTGTAGCAGTATTTCTCAGCTTTTTCAAGATACTGTCTGCCGGTCCGGCCCACTTATCCAATGGTCTCCGCTCTGTACTTTCGGCAAAGAGCGATATTCATAGACGGCCTCGCAACTGGAAATGCCGGGGCCTCACATGTCCAACTCCAATCAGAACGAAGACCGCAAAGATCAGAATGCCTCCGCTGCGCCGGAAGCTTCAAACCCGCTGCGCCCTCATGATTGTCGATATCTCGTACAGGTCAGGAGAGCCGGTCACCTTTCATGGGAGTGCCGCAAGGAGAATGCCCTTCTTCTGAGTACCGCGACGTACGTTGCGGGCGTCCCCGTTCCGGAAGACGTGCGGATCGAACTCTGGGAATGCGAGATCGAGGATTTCGAGATCGATACCTGGGACCGCGTGCGGCTCCTCAAGCGTGACAACAAGGAAATCACGCCCGAGGACGAACGCGCGTTTGAGCGGATCCGGGTGCGCGTTGACCGGTGTCTGACCTGTCGGTGCAAGGTCCCACCGAACGTCGATGACGGGCCGAATTTCGACCGTACCATCGGCGATCTCATCATCGACGCGCGCGCCAAGAAAGACGCGGAGGCCAAGCCCGCTCCCGTCGTTCCTCAGCCGGCTCCGGCTCCGGTGCCGCCGAACCTCACCCCGAAGGCCGAACAGAAGCGCAAGCCCAAGTCCCGCAAGCCGGTTCGGAACGATGGGTGGGGCAGGGACTAGCGCGCCGGCCCGTGGATCGGCCGCTCAGCGGCCGATCCCACGTCCACGATCTCGCCGCATCACGGCGCGGACCCTCAGTAACTCCTGTTCGATACGATGGCGCTCAATCTCCTCTCGACGCAGGTCGCGCTCACGTGCCGAGGCCTGCTCACCATCTCCCAAAGCCAAGCGCCGCTCAGCTTGTTCGTGCCTCAACGCGCGCTGTCGTTCCTGTGCCTTGATGCGCTCATCGGGAGTCAGGCGCTCCCCTTCGCCGCGTGCCAAGCGACCCACCGACACCGCGAGGTTGGTATCCCGCAGCGAGGCCATGGCACCTTCGCTCAAGCTTTGACGCAGGCGGTCGCCGAGTTGCAACCGAAACTGCGCGGCCTTTCGGAGCAGCGTGCGCAGGGTCGCGGTCAGCGTTTGTCGGCGGGCACGCTCAATCCGGAGCGCGTCTACGGCCTCGCCTTGGTCGGTCTGAATGCCAGCGCGGGTTCGGAGGTGGTGTCCCCGCCCGAGCTTCGGCTCCGGCTTCCGATCAAGCACGAAAACCGCTGCGTCGGCTTCGTCCGCCTTCTCCGTGTCACCGCTGGCGCGCGCATCGGCAGCCTCAGCCTTGGCGTCCTCGCATTGTGCCGCGAGCGAGAGGTGGCTGACCCGCGTCGGCGCTCCGGCACGCTCGAGCGCTTCGTTCAGATGCGAAGCCCACGCTTCACGGAGATGCAACAGGGTGTCTCGAGCGTCGAGAGCTTTTTCCTTGCCTTCGAACCCATCGGGACCGACGCGACGAGTCGAGATCAGCACGTGAGCGTGCGGATTGCCGCCGTCCGGATCGTCTTTTCCCGTCCGTCCGTCGTGGTGCGCGATGTCCGCGACAAGACCGAGCGCGACAATCTCCCGCTCGACGAACGCGCGGACCAGCCGGACGCGATCCTCGACGCTCAGCTCGCGCGGCAACGAGAGTACGGCCTCTTTCGCGAGCCTACTGTCGACCCGGCGTTCGCTCGCCTCCACCATCTGCCAGAGCTTCTGGCGATCCGTGCGAGCCCATGCCGGTGCGCTTGGGGGAGCGAGGAGTTCGCGCGACGAGACGCCCTTGCGCCGCCTGTAGTCGAAGACTTGGCCGCGGCGGGCGCAGACCATCCGGGTGCCGGAGCGATAGGCGGCTGCGGCGACGGCCGAACGCCCGCCGGAGCGGCCGATCACCTTCAGCTCGAAGCGGTACAGCGCCATCCCGTCACCGCGCCCTGTGCGCACATACGTGGTCCAGCGGCCCGACGCTGGCTCGGTTTCAGGGTGAGGAACCCTGACGTCCGGCGCCTAAGCGCCGGACTGGGGGGAAGCCGTCCGGCGGGGCGCAGCCCCTGAGGACCGCGGGTGTCGGACGCAGTCCGAGACGTAACCGCGCCCTTCGGGACTCAACCCTAGCTTTGCCCGCCCCTCGAATGCAACTCTCAAAAAGCGAGCTTCGAACATGGACACGACCGAGACCAAGCCGAAGCGCATCAAGCGCACCCCGGAACAGAGGCTGACGGCGCTTGCCGCTGAGACCGCACGTGTGGAGGCAGAAATCCAAGCCAGGGATGAACGGGAGGCGAAGGTCGTCGGCGCTGTTGTGATCCGATGGGCCTACGACAGCCCTGCCAATGCCAAGCAGCTGGTCTCGATCATCGACAACGACGGTCTTCCGGATGTGGACCTCCGAAGGGTCACCGACCTTCTCGGCCGCCTGCACATCTTCTCCATGAGACAGGATCCTGTTCCGCCCACCGAGACGGAGCACTCGTAGGACCCTGCCGACAATGGACGGCGCGAACTCAACCGACCCCGTCATTGAGTTGCTCGACACGCTCAAGGCAGTCCGCCGCGACGTGGACCGACTCGGGCAGGACATGCAGGGGACGCTCAAGGCCGCACAGGCGGCCGAGATGGCGGCTGCAAAACCTCGTACCCTCACCCTCGACGTGTCGGCCCTCGGGCCGGCCTTCGGAACGCTGTCCGACCGCGTCGCGTCGTTGGACACGACGGTCTCCGCGCTCGGGGCCGACCGACTGCGCAGCGAGGTCGTGGCCGCGCTGCACGACGCGCGCGGTGAGATCGACGCAGCGACGCACGGGGTTCGACAGGCAACGGCTCGGCTGACACTTCGCCTCACCGCAGTTCTGAGCCTCGTCGTGCTGGGCGCCACCGGCGCACAGTTTGCCGGCGTCGCCGCGTCTACCTTCTGGGGTCAGGCGGAACGCGCCCGCCTCGCCGCCG